>NZ_JBIVFO010000059.1:0-35126 GCF_044748225.1 Streptomyces sp. NPDC090021
CCGCGGCGGTGTCGCCCCGTCTGGTACGGGCCGGGGCCGTGGGGCGGGGACACTGCGGGGGCTCCCCGCAGGACGAGGCGCCACCGCCGGGTACAACCGGGACAAGGCCGCGCGCGCCGAGCCGAGGAGAGCCCCCGGAGGGGCCCCGCCCCACCCGAAGCCAAACCCAGCCCCGCCAGGCCACTCCCGACCGGGGACACCAAACCCAGCCCCGTCAGGGGGCACCTCCCAGCGGTAGCTGGGGCAGCTTGAGGCGCGGCCACCGGCCCGCAAACGAAAAACCTCTGCACCCGCCCGGCCAGGGCAGAGGCAGCCACCGGCCCGCACCCGGGAAACCTCGGCACCGCCCGGCCAGGGCAACCGCACACGCCCGGCCAGGGCAACCGCGGACGGGGAACGGGGGCAAGCCCCTGAGTCGGCCGACCGCGCCGGAGGCGACTAGCGGACCGGGTGGCCCGCTTCGCGGAGGGCCGACTTGACCTCGGAGATCCGCAGGTCGCCGAAGTGGAACACGGACGCCGCGAGCACCGCGTCCGCGCCCGCCGCGATCGCCGGGGCGAAGTCCGCGAGGCGGCCCGCGCCGCCGGAGGCGATCACCGGCACGGTGACGTGCTTGCGGACCGCCGCGATCATCTCGACGTCGTAGCCGTCCTTGGTGCCGTCCGCGTCCATCGAGTTGAGCAGGATCTCGCCGGCGCCCAGCTCCGCGGCCCGGTGGGCCCACTCGACGGCGTCGATGCCGGTGCCCCGGCGGCCGCCGTGGGTGGTGACCTCGAAGGAACCCGACTCGGTGCGGCGGGCGTCGACCGACAGGACGAGGACCTGCCGCCCGAACCGTTCCGCGATCTCCTGGATCAGCTCGGGGCGGGCGATGGCCGCGGTGTTCACGCCGACCTTGTCCGCTCCGGCCCGCAACAGCTTGTCGACGTCGTCGGCCGTGCGGACGCCGCCGCCCACCGTCAGCGGGATGAAGACCTGCTCGGCGGTGCGGCGCACCACGTCGTAGGTGGTCTCGCGGTTCCCGGAGGACGCGGTGATGTCGAGGAAGGTCAGCTCGTCGGCGCCCTCGGCGTCGTACAGCTTGGCCATCTCCACCGGGTCGCCCGCGTCGCGCAGGTTCTGGAAGTTGACGCCCTTGACGACCCGGCCGTTGTCCACGTCCAGGCAGGGGATCACGCGTACGGCGAGGCTCATGCGGGCACCGCCCCGTACGCCTCGACCTCCACCTCGACGACCATCGACGGGTCGACGAAGCCGGAGACGATGAGCATCGTCGCGGCCGGGCGGACCGCGTCGAAGAGTTCCTTGTGGGCGCGGCCCACCTCGTCCACGTCGCGGGCGTGCGTCAGGTACATCCGGGTGCGGACGACGTCCTCGGGGCCGAGGCCGGCCTGGGCGAGGGCCTTGAAGGCGACGCCGAAGGCGGCGACGGTCTGGTCGTACGGGCCGCCCGCGTCGGCCGCGGTGCAGCCGGAGACGAGCACGAGGCCGTTGGGCAGCTGCACTGCGCGCGAGTACGCGATGACGTCCTCGTAGGGGCCGCCGGAGGAGATCCGGCGTACGGCGCCGGTGCCGGGGGTGCTGCTCATGCGGAGACCACCTTCAGGGCTTCTTCCAGGGTGAAGGCCTTGGCGTACAGGGCCTTGCCGACGATCGCGCCCTCGACGCCCAGCGGCACCAGCTCGGACAGGGCCCGCAGGTCGTCCAGGGAGGAGACGCCGCCGGAGGCGACGACGGGCCGGTCGGTGGCGGCGCAGACGTTCTTCAGCAGCTCCAGGTTGGGGCCGGTGAGCGTGCCGTCCTTGCCGATGTCGGTGACGACGTAGCGGGCGCAGCCCTCGGAGTCGAGGCGGGCGAGGGTCTCGTAGAGGTCGCCGCCCTCGCTGGTCCAGCCGCGGCCCTTGAGGGTGGTGCCGCGTACGTCGAGGCCGATGGCGATCTTCTCGCCGTGCTCGGCGATGGCCTTGGCGGCCCACTCGGGGGTCTCCAGGGCGGCGGTGCCGAGGTTGACGCGGGTGCAGCCGGTGGCGAGGGCCGCGGCGAGCGAGGCGTCGTCGCGGATGCCGCCGGACAGCTCGACCTTGATGTCCATGGCGCGGGTGATCTCGGCGACCAGGGCGCGGTTGTCGCCGGTGCCGAAGGCCGCGTCCAGGTCGACCAGGTGGAGCCACTCGGCGCCGGCGGCCTGCCAGGCGAGGGCGGCCTGCAGCGGGGAGCCGTAGGAGGTCTCGCTGCCGGAGACGCCGTGGACGAGGCGGACGGCCTGGCCGTCGCGGACGTCGACCGCGGGGAGCAGTTCAAGCGTGTTCGGCATCAGAGGGTCTCGATCCAGTTGGTGAGGAGCTGGGCTCCGGCGTCGCCGGACTTCTCGGGGTGGAACTGGGTGGCCCACAGGGCCCCGTTCTCCACCGCCGCGACGAAGCGTTCGCCGTGGGTGGCCCAGGTGACCTTGGGGGCGCGGATCAGCGGGTTGGTGACTTCCAGGCTCCAGTCGCGTGCCGCGTAGGAGTGCACGAAGTAGAACCGGGCGTCGGCGTCGAGGCCGGCGAAGGCCTGGCTGTCGGCCGGGGCCTCGACGGTGTTCCAGCCCATGTGGGGGACGATCGGGGCCTTGAGCGGGCCGACCGTGCCGGGCCACTCGTCGAGACCTGAAGTCTCCACGCCGTGTTCGATGCCTCGCTCGAAGAGGATCTGCATGCCGACGCAGATGCCCATGACCGGGCGGCCGCCGGAGAGGCGGCGGCCGATGATCCAGTCGCCGCGGACGTCCTTGAGGCCCTGCATGCAGGCGGAGAAGGCGCCGACGCCGGGGACGAGGAGTCCGTCGGCGTCCATGGCCTTGTCGTAGTCGCGGGTGATCTCGACGTCCGCGCCGACGCGGGCGAGGGCGCGTTCGGCGGAGCGGACGTTGCCGAAGCCGTAGTCGAAGACGACGACCTTCTTGGTGGGGCGTGCTGTGCTCATTCCCAGATTCCTTGGATTCGCAGGACTCCGGCTGCCAGACACATCGCGGAGGCGAGGGCGAGCAGGATGATGACCGACTTGGGCATCTGCTGCTTCTGGAAGGAGTAGACGCCCCCGGCCAGGAAGAGGCCGAGGACGATCAGGATGGTGTTCAGCCCGTTCACTGCTAGAGGGCGCCCTTCGTGGAGGGCAGGATACCGGCGGCGCGCGGGTCGAACTCGGCGGCGTAGCGCAGCGCGCGGGCGAGGGCCTTGAACTGGCACTCCACGATGTGGTGGGCGTTGCGGCCGTACGGGACGTGGATGTGCAGGGCGATCTGCGCCTGGGCGACGAAGGACTCGAAGATGTGCCGGGTCATCGTCGTGTCGTAGGAGCCGATCATCGGTGCCATGTTCTCGGGCTCGGTGTGCACGAGGTAGGGGCGGCCGGAGAGGTCGACGGTCACCTGGGCGAGGGACTCGTCGAGCGGCACGGTGCAGTTGCCGAACCGGTAGATGCCCACCTTGTCGCCGAGGGCCTGCCTGAAGGCGGCGCCGAGCGCGAGGGCGGTGTCCTCGATGGTGTGGTGGGAGTCGATGTGCAGGTCGCCGTCGGTCTTGACGGTGAGGTCGAAGAGGCCGTGGCGGCCGAGCTGGTCGAGCATGTGGTCGTAGAAGCCCACGCCCGTCGAGACGTCGACCTGGCCGGTTCCGTCGAGGTTTATCTCGACGACGACGGAGGTCTCCTTGGTGGTCCGTTCGACCCGTCCGATGCGGCTCATGCGTGCTGCTCCTTCTTCAGTGCGCGAACCGCTTCCAGGAACGCGTCGTTCTCTGCCGGGGTGCCGGCGGTGACCCGCAGCCGGCCGGGTACGCCGTTGTCCCGGACCAGCACCCCGTGGTCGAGGATCTTCTGCCAGGCGGTGTGCGAGTCCTCGAACTTCCCGAACTGGATGAAGTTCGCGTCGGACTCGGTGACCTCGTAGCCGATGGCCCGCAGCTCGGTGACGAGGCGGTCCCGCTCGGCCTTGAGCTGCTCGACGTAGCCGAGCAGGGTGTCGGTGTGCTCCAGGGCGGCCAGTGCCGTCGCCTGGGTGACGGCGGACAGGTGGTACGGCAGGCGCACCAGCTGGACGGCGTCGACGACGGCGGGGTGCGCGGCCAGGTAGCCCAGGCGCAGGCCGGCCGCGCCGAAGGCCTTGGACATGGTCCGGGAGATCACCATGTGGGGGCGGCCCTCGATGAGGGGCAGCAGCGAGTCCCGGTGGCTGAACTCCACGTAGGCCTCGTCGACGATGACGAGGGAGGGCTTGGCCGCCTGGGCCGCCTCGTAGAGGGCCAGGACTGTCTCCGCCTCGACCGCGGTGCCCGTGGGGTTGTTGGGCGAGGTGATGAAGACGACGTCGGGTGCGTGTTCGGCGATCGCCCGCTCGGCCGCCTCCACGTCGATGGTGAAATCCTCGCGGCGCGGGCCGGAGATCCAGCCCGTGCCGGTGCCGCGGGAGATCAGCGCGTGCATGGAGTAGGAGGGTTCGAAGCCGATCGCGGTGCGGCCGGGCCCGCCGAAGGTCTGCAGCAGCTGCTGGATGACCTCGTTGGAGCCGTTGGCGGCCCATACGTTCTCCCGCGCGACCGGGTGCCCGGCCGTACGGGTGAGGTAGGCGGCCAGCTCGGTGCGCAGCTCGACCGCGTCCCGGTCCGGGTAGCGGTTGAGGGTGCGGGCGGCGTCGGCGACGCGCTCGGCGATGCGCGCGACGAGTTCGGCCGGCAGCTCGTAGGGGTTCTCGTTGGTGTTCAGCTGGACGGGCACGTCGAGCTGCGGGGCGCCGTACGGGCTCTTGCCGCGCAGTTCGTCGCGGATGGGGAGGTCGTCGATGCCGATGCTCACTGGTTCGGGACCTTCCATCCGCTGTGCTCGTCCGGTACGGCTCCGCCGAAGCGTGCCTTGAGGGCGGCGCCGTGGGCGGGCAGGTCCTCGGCCTCGGCCAGGGTGACCACGTGGTGGGTGACCTCGGCGAGGGCCTCGCGGGTGTAGTCGACGATGTGGATGCCGCGCAGGAAGGACTGCACGGACAGGCCGGAGGAGTGGCAGGCGCAGCCGCCGGTGGGCAGGACGTGGTTGGAGCCGGCGCAGTAGTCGCCGAGGGACACCGGGGCCCACGGGCCGACGAAGATCGCGCCGGCGTTGCGGACCCGGGCGGCCCAGGCGGCGGCGTCGGCGGTCTGGATCTCCAGGTGCTCGGCGCCGTAGGCGTCGACGACCTTGAGGCCGTCCTCCAGGCTGTCGACCAGCACGATCGCGGACTGCTTGCCGGCGAGGGCGGGCTTGATCCGGTCCTCGACGTGCTTGGTCGCGGCGACCTGCGGCTCCAGCTCCCGCTCGACGGCGTCCGCGAGCTCCACGGAGTCCGTGACGAGGACGGCCGCGGCCATCGGGTCGTGCTCGGCCTGGCTGATCAGGTCGGCGGCGACGTGGACCGGGTCGGCGGTGGAGTCGGCGAGGACGGCGATCTCGGTCGGGCCGGCCTCGGTGTCGATGCCGATCCGGCCGGTGAAGTAGCGCTTGGCGGCGGCGACCCAGATGTTGCCGGGGCCGGTGACCATGTTGGCGGGAAGGCAGTCTTCCGTTCCGTACGCGAACATCGCGACAGCCTGGGCGCCGCCGACCGCGTACACCTCGTCCACGCCGAGCAGGGCGCAGGCGGCGAGGATCGTCGGGTGCGGCAGCCCGCCGGCAGGATCACCTTCAAAAGCGGGCTTCTGCGGCGGGGACGCGAGCGCGATCGACTCGACGCCCGCCTCCTGGGCCGGCACCACGTTCATGACGACGGACGACGGGTACACCGAACGGCCGCCCGGGGCGTACAGCCCCACGCGCTCCACCGGAACCCACTTCTCGGTCACGGTGCCGCCGGGGACCACCTGGGTGGTGTGCTCGGTGCGGCGCTGCTCGCGGTGCACGATCCGGGCGCGCCGGATCGACTCCTCCAGGGCTGCGCGGACGGCCGGGTCGAGCTCGTCGAGGGCGGCCTTGAGTGCCTCCGCGGGCACCCTGACCTGCTGCAGCGTCACCCCGTCGAACTTCTGCGCGTACTCGATCAGCGCCGCCGTGCCACGATGATGGACGTCCTCGCAGATGGGCCGCACCTTCTCCAGGGCGGCTTCCACGTCGAACTCGGCACGGGGCAGCAGGTTGCGCAGGGCGCCGCCCTCGGGGAGGGCGTCACCGCGCAGGTCGATACGAGAGATCACCTCCCAATTCTCTCAGACCGCCTGGTGCCACTGTCCGCCCGTATCACTGGCTGATACACGTCGCGGACGTCCCCGGACGTCACCGGTGCCCGTTAGCGTTCGCCCACACGTACCCGACGGCGGAGGGGGACCGCGGTGACCGAGGCGAGCCCGGACGGGGAACCGGCGGATTTGAGCGCTTCCGAGCGCCGTATGTGGGACTCCTTCCGCACCGGCAGCGTCTGCGACCTCAGTGCCCGCGCCGCCGACCAGGACGATCCGCATTCCGACCGCGTCTGGGGTCCCGGGCGCAGCGTCCGCGCCCGGGTGGTGGCGCTGCTGCTGCTCCACGGTCCGCCGCCGGTGCCGGGCCGGGTGGCGTCGCTGAAGCTGCGCGGCGTGCGGATCACCGGGCGGCTGGATCTTTCCGGTGGGACGGTTGCTCCGTACGTGGAGCTCCAGTCGTGCCGCTTCGACAGCGAGATCCAGCTGTCCGAGGCCCGCTTCGGCACGTTGCGCCTGGTCAACTGCGCGATCCCGAGGCTGGAGGCGTCCCGGCTGCACACCGAGGGCGATCTGCACCTGCCGCGCTGCCGGGTGGCGCGCGGGATCCGGCTGACCGACGCGCAGATCGGGACGGACCTGCTGGTCAGCCAGGCGGTGGTGCAGCGGGACAACAAGGGCCGGGCAATCGCCGCCGACGGGATGTCGGTCGCGCAGGACTTCCAGGGCGAGCTGCTGGAGGCGTACGGGGAGGTGAGCCTGCGCGGCGCGAAGGTCGGCGTGTCGATGAACCTGCGCGGGGCCGGGCTGCGCAACCCCTCCGGGCGGTACGCGCTGAACGCGCCGCAGCTGACCGTGGAGCGGACCCTGTACCTGACGTCGATCGCGATGGACTACGGCCGGGGCGGGTCGGGCTCCTCCACTCCCCCGTACGGGCTGGGCCGGACGCCGACGCGGGGGCAGCGGGCGCGGCCGTTCGAGTGCCGGGGCGGGCTGCGGCTGGACGACGGACGGTTCGGGGACGCCATCGACTTCTACGGGGCGCGGTTCCTGCTCGCGGACGAGCAGGAGGTCTCCCTGCGCCGGATCCAGACCCCGGAGTTCCGTTTCGTCGGGGAGGGGCCGGAGCGCGGCCGGGTGGTGGTGTCGGGGGCCAAGGTGGTCAAGCTCGTCGACACCGCCACGAGCTGGCCGGGCCCGGGCGGGGTGTCCGTGGAGGGGTTCGAGTACGAGAACCTCGCGCCCCGCGGGCACTTTCCCCTCTCCCGCCGGCTGGCCTGGCTGGAGGCGGCCACCCCCGAGTACTCGCCGGGTCCGTACGAGCGGCTGGCGGCCGTGCTGCGGGCCTGCGGCGAGGACGCGGACGCCCGCGAGGTGCTGCTGGCCAAGCAGCGGCGGCGCCGGGCCACGCTGCCGCCGGGACCGAAGGCGTGGGGGTACCTCCAGGACTGGACGGTGGTGTACGGGTACCGGCCGGGCCGGGCGGCGCTGTGGATGGCGGTGCTCTGGGCGGCGGGGGCCCTGCTGTTCTCGCAGCTCGACCCGCCGGCGATCAAGCAGGACGAGCATCCGCACTGGAGCGCCCCGCTGTTCGCGCTGGATCTGCTGCTCCCGGTGATCGACCTCGGCCAGCAGGGTCAGTGGAAACTGGCGGGCGGCTGGCAGTGGGGGGCGGCGGCCCTCGTCATCATGGGCTGGATCCTGGCCACGACGGTGGCGGCGGGGGCCTCCCGGCTGCTGCGGCGGGGGTGACGGGCTGCGTCCGCGGACGATTACCCTGTGCGTCGTGACCACCGTTCGCCTGCCACTCTTCCCGCTGAACTCGGTGCTGTTCCCGGGACTCGTCCTCCCGCTGAACGTCTTCGAGGAGCGTTATCGCGCCATGATGCGCGAGCTGCTGAAGACGGGTGAGGACGAGCCGCGCCGTTTCGCGGTCGTCGCGATCCGCGACGGCCGGGAGGTCGCCCCGACCGCGCCCGGCCTGCCGGATCCGACGGCGCTGCCCGAGCGGGGCCCGTCCGCGGGCTTCGGTGCGGACCCGATCCAGGCGTTCCACCGGGTGGGCTGCATCGCGGACGCGGCGACGATCCGGGAACGGGAGGACGGCAGCTTCGAGGTCCTGGCGACCGGTACGACGCGGGTCCGCCTGCTCTCGGTCGATTCCTCGGGACCGTTCCTGACGGCGGAGCTGGAGGAGCTTCCGGAGGACGCGGGCGACGGCGCCGGGGTCCTCGCGGAGGGGGTGCTGCGGGCCTTCCGCAGCTACCAGAAGCGGCTGGCCGGGGCCCGCGAGAGGTCCCTGACGGGCGCGGAGCTCCCCGACGAGCCGTCGGTGGTCTCGTACCTGGTGGCCGCGGCGGCGGTGCTGGACATCCCGTCGAAGCAGCGGCTGCTCCAGGCCCCGGACACGGCGACGCGGCTGGCGGAGGAGCTGAAGCTGCTGCGGACGGAGACGGCGGTGATCCGCCACCTCCCGTCGCTGCCGGCGGTGGAACTGACCCGGGCTCCGACGAGCCCCAACTGACGGGGGACCGATGGCGAAGAAGACGAAGCAGGCGGCCGGTACTCCGGCGATCGCGGCGCTGACGGCGGCGGGGGTGGCCTTCACCACGCACGCGTACGAGCACGACCCGGCGCACCCCTCGTACGGCGAGGAGGCAGCCGAGGCCATGGGGGTCTCGCCCACGCAGGTCTTCAAGACCCTCGTGGCGGACGTGGACGGCGTCCTGACGGTGGCGGTGGTCCCGGTCTCGGGATCACTGGACCTGAAGGCGCTGGCGACGGCGGTCGGCGGCAAGCGGGCGGCGATGGCGGACCCGGCCCTGGCGGAACGCACGACGGGTTACGTCCGTGGGGGCATCTCCCCGCTGGGGCAGCGCAAGCGGCTGCGCACGGTGATCGACGAGTCCGCGTCGGCGCACCCCACGATCTGCTGCTCGGCGGGCCGCCGCGGCCTGGAGATCGAGCTCTCCCCGGCGGACCTGACCACCCTCACCGAAGCCACCCTGGCCCCGATCGGCCGCCCCTAGCCCCCGGCCCGGCAGCCTCCACCGGCGCAACCCGGCCTCCCTGCCGGGTCCTGCCCCGGAGCCCGGCAGGGCCGGAGCGCAGCCCGGCGGGGCCGGAACAGAACCCGGCGGGACCGGAGCGCAGCCCGGCGGGACCGGAGCGGAACCCGGCAGGACCGGAACAGAACCCGGCAGGACCGGAACAGAACCCGGCAGGACCGGAGCACAGCCCGCCCGGGCCGGAGCGCAACCCGGCAGGACCGGAACAGAACCCGGCGGGGCCGGAGCGCAACCCGGCAGGACCGGAACAGAACCCGGCGGGGCCGGAGCAGAGCCCGCCCGGGCCGGGGCGCAACCCGGCGGACCGGAGCGCAACCCGCCCGGGCCGGAGCGCAACCCGGCGGACCGGAACAGAACCCGGCAGGACCGAAGCACAGCCCGGCGGGCCGGAGCGCAACCCGGCAGGGCCGGAGCGCAACCCGGCAGGGCCGGAGCGCAGCCCGGCAGGGGCGGGGCGCAGCCCGGCAGGGGCGGGGCGCAGCCCGGCAGGGCCGGAGCGCAGCCCGGCAGGGGCGGGGCGCAGCCCGGCAGGGGCGGGGCGCAGCCCGGCGGGCCGGAGCGCGGTCCGGCAGGGGCGGGGCGGAGCCCGGGAAGCGGGGCAGGGCGGGGCGGGCCCCGCGCAGCGGCACCGCACCGCCCCACCACCGGGAGGGGTCAGGCGCGGGGGGCCTCCGACGCCGTCGGGCCGGTGTCGGTGGGCGGCAGCGACCGCTCGGCCGGCGGCGGCGCCGGCTGGTAGGAGCCGCTCCACCCGTACAGCGGATCCGGCTCGGGATCCCGCGGTGTCCACAGCGCGGTGAACCCCAGGTGCAGCAGCACGGCGGTCATCGGCCAGGCCAGCAGCGCGCCGTGCGCCATCAGCTCCAGCGGTCCGTCGAACGGCACGCCCTTGCCCGCGGCGGTCGCGGCGGCGGCCAGGTCGGTCGACGACGACCCGAGCCACAGCCCGGACCGCCACCCCGCCAGTGCGGCGAAGCAGGACCCCACGGCGAGCCCGATCACCAGCGGCACGCCACCGGCCCGCCGCCACAGGAACGTGCCGACGGCACTCAGCACGCCCAGCCCCACCGCCAGCAGGAAGAAAGTGCCGTCGGCGGCGATCCGCGCCTCGCTCTCGCTGTTGCGCAGGAACACCGCCTCACCGTTGGAGACGTACTGCACCCGGGGCGCGAGCCACACCCACAGCAGTCCGAGGAGCAGTCCCGCCACACCGACCGCCAGGGCCACGACGGCCCCGTCGCGGATGTCCTCCGGGGTGATGGCCGCGGCGGTGCCACCCGGCTTCTCGGGCGGCGAAGGCGGCGGGTCGAACGGGGACTGCGGGGTCACGGCTTCGGTCACCCCCACATCGTGCCAGGTGTGTCCGGCGGCGGTGTCAGCGGACGGCCGCCCGGCGGTACGCCCAGGTCGCCACGGCCAGGGAGACGACGCCCACGGCCCCGCACACGCCGAGGTCGAAGGCCACGGCGGCCCAGTCCGGCGACTGCTCGAAGGTCCGGGCGAACGCCTCCACCCCGTACGTGGACGGCAGCAGGTCACGCGCCCACACGATCACGGCGGGCATCCGCTCGGGCGGCAGCACCCCCAGCAGCAGGGCCGCGGACATCCCGAGCTGGCCCGCGAGGGTGGCCAGCTCCTGGCGCGGGGCCAGCAGTCCCAGCGCCGCGCCGAGCCCGGCCAGCGCGGCCCCGGCCAGCGGCACCACGGCGGCCAGGATCCACAGCCCGCCCATCGGCAGGCCGAAGAGCAGGCACCCGAAGACCGCCGTGACCAGCGTCCCCGGCAGGGTGAAGGAGGCGTACGCGGCTGCGGCGCCCAGCACCACCGAGGCGGGCGGTACCGGCAGGGTGGCGTAGTGGTCGAGTCCGCCGCCGGCCCGCAGCTGCCCGAAGTACTGCGCGAGCAGGTTCAGCGCGACGAAGGCGACGACGAGCACCGAGGAACCGGCCACGACGGCCCGGGCCTCCGAGCCTCCGTCGACGACGCCCCGCATCAGGATCATGATCCCGACGGACTGGAAGGTGGCGACGAACAGCAGCGGGATCCGCGCCACCCGCGCCCGGGACAGCTGGGCGCGGTAGACGGCGGCCAGCGCGGGGAAGAACCGCGCGCCGGGCGCCAGTGGCGCGGCCGCCGGCACAGGTGCCGGGGTCGCTGCGGCGGCGTCGGGTGCGGGCGTGGCCCGGACGGCTCCCGTCGTACGCTCGCTCACGACTTCACCAGCCCTTTCGTCTTGCCGCCGAGGGCCAGGTACACGTCTTCGAGGCTGGGGGTGGTCAGGGTGAAGTCGTCGAGCGCGGCGAAGGCGGGGCCGCCGGTGACCGAGGCCACCGCCGCCCGGGCCTCGTCCGGCGCCAGCCGGAGCACCCAGCGGCGTCCCGACGCGACGGCCCGCTCGCGCAGCCGGGCGACCTCGGGCACGTCCAGCGGAGCGGTTTCGCGCCACACCAGTTCCAGCCGTACCTCGCCGGAGACCCGGGCCTTCAGCGCGGCGGGGGTGTCGCAGGCGATGACCCTGCCCTGGTCGACGACGGCGACCCGGTCGAGGACGGTCTCGGCCTCGATGACGTTGTGGGTGACGAGCAGGACGGTCGCGCCGTGCCGGGCGCGGCGCCGGTCCACGGCCGCCCACACAGCCCGTCGGGCCACGGGGTCCATGCCGGTGGTGGGTTCGTCGAGGACGAGTACGGGCCGCTCGCCCACGAGTGCGGCGGCGAAGCAGGCGAGGCGCCGCTGGCCGCCGGAGAGCTTCTTCAGGGGCCGTCCGGCGATCGGGGCCAGCCCTAGTTCCTCCAGTACGGCGTCGCGCTCGGCGCGGGCGGCCCGTACGTCGAGGCCGCGGAGCCGTCCGGTGGTTTCGGCGGCCAGCGCCACCGTGAGTTCGTCCAGGGCCGTGGACTCCTGGCCGAGGTAGGCGAGCAGCCTGGAGGCGCGTCCGGGGTGGCGTACGAGGTCGTGGCCGAGGAGGGTCACGGTGCCCGAGTCGGGCCGCATCAGGCCGGTGAGCTGGCGGACCAGGGTGGACTTGCCGGCGCCGTTGGGGCCGAGCAGGCCGAAGATCTCGCCGCGCCGGACGTCGAGGCTGACGCCGTCGTTGGCGCGGGTCTCGGGCAGGGCGGGGGCGCCGCGCCGTCCGCGGACCGCGGGGTAGGTCTTGACCAGGTCACGTACCGCGCAGACCACGTCCGAAGCCGCTCCCGCGGCCGTCGCCGTGCTGTCCTGCGCCTGTGCTGTGCCCGTACTCACGAGGGAGCAGCCTACGGGGTTCCCGCCCCTACTCGGCCGCCGGGGTCAGCGGGGCGGCGAGGTCGCCCGGTGCGGTTCCGGGTGCGGCGGCCGGTACCTCGGCGACGTGCTCGGCGGCGGCCCGGACGTCGATCTCCCTCCAGAACCCGGCGCGGATGGCGTAGCGGTCGTGCTCGTCGATCTGGTCGTCCTTGTGCGCGAGCAGGCCGAACCGGGCGGCGTAGCGCAGCAGCTCGCCGTCGATCCGGTGCGGGATGCGCGGGTACATGGTGGCGAGCTTCTGCAGGTGCACGGTCTCGGGGAGCCGTTCCATCCAGCGCCGGGCGAACACCTGTCCCACCTCGAAGGGGTCCCCGCCGACGGTGGTGATGTCCTCCTCCCGGTCCGCCCAGCGCTGTTCGGCGCTGGTGAGCTGGGCGAGGGTGGGCAGCGAGGCGGTCTCGGCGGGCTCGCCCAGCGGTCCGGCCCGGTCGATCCAGCCCTTGTCGGAGGACCAGCGCAGGGCGCTGGTGGGGGTGGGCGTGCTGACGGCGGTGGCGGACTGGCCGCCGTGCGGTCCGGGGGCGCGCAGGGCGCCGGCGAGGTCCTTGGGGGTGGGGACGCTCTTTCCGCCGGGGGTGGTGGGCGCCGGTACGGGGACCGCCTCCCGGTCGTCGTCCGCGGGTGCGGCGGCGCCGTTGCGGGCGGCCTCGGCGAGCGCCGCCTCGGGCAGCGGGGCGGAGAGGATGGCGGCGATGTCGGGGCGGGGCACGGGCGGCGGGGAGCACAGTCCGGCGAGGTCCTTGGCGCGGACGGCCCGGGTGATCCAGGCCCGGTCGAGGACGCGGCGTTCGTCGGCTTCGGCGACGAGGTCCTCGGACTGGTTGTAGTCGCCGTCGGCGGCCTGGACGGCCCACAGGTGGACGGCGACGCCGTGTTCCTTGGCGGACATCAGGCCGGGGAGGAGGTCGCCGTCGCCGGTGACGAGGACCACGTCGGAGCAGGCGCGGTTGCGGGCGAGCTCGGTGAGTTCGGCGTGCATGGCGGCGTCGACGCCCTTCTGGGCCCAGCGGCCGTCGCTGCGGGTCAGGGCGCCGAGGCGGACGGTGACCCGGGACATGACGCGCAGCCTGCGGTGTTCGGGCTGCGGCACCCGGTCGGGTGCGCCGTCGAACCAGTAGATGCGCAGCAGGGGCTGCTGGGTGTCGGCCTCGGCCCGCTCGCGCAGGCCCTGGATCAGGGCGGCATGGTCGACGGTGATCCGGGAGCGGGAGGGCTCCCCGGCGAGAAGGCTGGCGGCGGCGCCCAGCAGGTAGCCGGCGTCCACCAGGACGACGCAGCGGTCCACGCGTTCCACCCTCTTCCCTGGGGGGTCCCCGTGTGTTTTCCGGGGTGCCCCGAGTCTGCCCGACCTGGGGGGCGTTGAAGGCCGGAACTCGATCATCGGCGTGGCGGATCCGGCGGGGCGGCGGAGGACGGCTATCGGCTACGCGCAGTAATGATCCAAAATGCGCGGTTTCTGGCGCTATGTGAGTGTGAAGGCGGTCCTGGCCCCTAGACCCTCACGGAGGCTCCACCATGGCCAAGAACAAGAACCAGAAGCAGCCGGCGAAGCAGCAGGCCCGCTCGTCCGGGCAGGACACGTCGCGCTCTTCGGACTCCCCCGAGCAGTCGTCCCAGGCACCCAGTCCCATGGATCTGGCCCACAAGAGCAAGCAGAGGAAGTTCGGCCACAACTGACGTGCTTCGTGTCGGTCGGTGACGACCGGAACCGCGAGGGCCTGCCCGGAATCTCCGGGCAGGCCCTCGCGTACGTGTGGCGGCCGCCGCTATCCGGCCAGGCAGGACGGTCCGAGGAGGACCTTCAGGTCGCCGAAGAGGGCCGGGTCGGGCTGGACGCGGTGCCGGTCGAGGCGCAGCACGGTGGTGGTACGCGGACCCTGGAGCTTGATCCGTACCTCGGTGTTGCCCTTGTGGTGGCGCAGGATCTCCCCCAGACGGGTCACCATCGGGGGTGTGACCTTGACCGTGGGGATGGTGAGGACCACGGGGGCGTTGGTGCCGGCCGAGGAGAGGTCGGGGACCATCATCTCCATGGCGACCAGGCGGGGGACGTCCTCGCGCTTGTCGAGGCGGCCCTTGACGAAGACGACGGTGTCCTCGACCAGCTGGGTGGAGACGAGCTGGTAGGTCGCGGGGAAGAACATGCACTCGATGGAGCCGGCCAGGTCCTCGACGGTGGCGATGGCCCAGGCGTTGCCCTGCTTGGTCATCTTGCGCTGGAGGCCGGAGATGATGCCGCCGATGGTGACGACGGCGCCGTCGGAGTGCTCGCCGCCGGTGAGCTGGGAGATACCGGCGTCGGTCTTGTCGGAGAGCACGTGTTCCAGACCGAAGAGCGGGTGGTCGGAGACGTAGAGGCCGAGCATCTCGCGTTCCTGGGCGAGCAGGTAGGACTTCTCCCATTCGACGTCGGAGAACTCCACGTCGAGGCCGAAGCCGGGCTCGTCGCCGCCGTCGTCGTCACCCATTCCGCCGAAGAGGTCGAACTGTCCCTCGGCCTCCTTGCGCTTGACGGCGACCACGTTGTCGATCATGGACTCGTGGTGGGCGACCAGGCCCTTGCGGGTGTGGCCCATCTCGTCGTAGGCGCCGGCCTTGATCAGCGACTCGATGGTGCGCTTGTTGCAGACGACGGCCTCGACCTTGTCGAGGAAGTCGGGGAAGGAGGAGTACTTCCCCTTGGCCTTCCTGGTCTTGATGATCGAGTCGACGACGTTCTGGCCGACGTTGCGGACGGCGGTGAGGCCGAAGAGGATCACGTCGTCGCCCTGCGCGGCGAAGTTCGACTCGGACTCGTTGACGTTGGGCGGGAGCACCTTGATGCCCATACGGCGGCACTCGTTCAGGTAGATCGCGGACTTGTCCTTGTCGTCCTTGACCGAGGTGAGCAGGCCGGCCATGTACTCGGCCGGGTAGTTCGCCTTGAGGTAGGCGGTCCAGTAGGAGACCAGGCCGTACGCGGCCGAGTGGGCCTTGTTGAAGGCGTAGCCGGCGAAGGGGACCAGGACGTCCCAGAGGGCCTGGATGGCCTGGTCGGTGTAGCCGTTCTTCCGGGCGCCCTCCTGGAAGATCGTGAAGTTCTTGGCCAGTTCCTCGGGCTTCTTCTTGCCCATCACGCGGCGCAGGATGTCGGCCTCGCCAAGCGAGTAGCCGGCGATGATCTGGGCGGCCTTCTGGACCTGCTCCTGGTAGACGATGAGGCCGTAGGTGACCGCGAGCACCTCTTCGAGCGGCTTCTCCAGCTCGGGGTGGATCGGGGTGATCTCCTGCTGCTTGTTCTTGCGCAGGGCGTAGTTCGTGTGCGAGTTCATGCCCATCGGGCCCGGCCGGTACAGGGCCGACACGGCGGAGATGTCTTCGAAGTTGTCGGGCTTCATCAGGCGCAGCAGGGAGCGCATGGGGCCGCCGTCGAACTGGAAGACGCCGAGGGTGTCGCCGCGCTGGAGCAGCTCGAAGGTCTTGGGGTCGTCGAGCGGGAGGCCCAGGAGGTCGATGTCGATCCCCTTGTTGGCCTTCACCATCTTGACGGCGTCGTCCATGATCGTGAGGTTGCGCAGGCCCAGGAAGTCCATCTTCAGCAGGCCGAGCGACTCGCAGCTCGGGTAGTCCCACTGGGTGATGGTGACGCCGTCGGTGTGCCGCACCCAGACGGGCACGTGGTCGGTGATCCGCTCGCTGGACATGATCACGCCGGCGGCGTGCACGCCCATCTGGCGGACCAGGCCCTCCACACCGCGGGCGGTGTCGATGACCTTCTTCACGTCCGGCTCGTTCTCGTACATCGAGCGGATCTCGCCGGCCTCGCTGTAGCGGGGGTGCGAGGGGTCGAGGATGCCGGAGAGCGGGATGCCCTTGCCGAGGACGTCGGCGGGCATGGCCTTGGTGAGCCGGTCGCCCATGGCGTACGGGTAGCCGAGGACGCGGGCGGAGTCCTTGATCGCGTTCTTGGCCTTGATGGTGCCGTAGGTGCCGATCATGGCGACCTTGTCGGCGCCGTACTTCTCGGTCACGTACCGGATCACCTCGACGCGCCGACGCTCGTCGAAGTCGATGTCGACGTCGGGCATGGAGACGCGCTCGGGGTTGAGGAAGCGCTCGAAGATCAGGCCGTGCGGGATGGGGTCGAGGTCGGTGATGCCCATGGCGTAGGCGACGATCGAGCCGGCCGCGGAGCCTCGGCCGGGGCCGACCGCGATGCCCTGGTTCTTGGCCCACATGATGAAGTCGGCGACCACGAGGAAGTAGCCCGGGAAGCCCATCGAGATGATCGTGTCCATCTCGTACTCGACCTGCTTCATGCGGTCCTCGGGGATGCCCCCGGGGAAGCGGCGGTGCATGCCGCGCATGGTCTCCTCGCGGAACCAGGTGACCTCGGTGTAGCCGTCCGGGATGTCGAACTTCGGCATCAGGTTCCGGAAGGTGAACATGCCCTCGGTGTCGATCTGGTCGGCGACCAGCCTGGTGTTGGCGCAGCCCTCCTGCCAGGCGTCCGAGGAGTCGATGGCGTACATCTCGTCGGTCGACTTCAGGTAGTAGCCGGAGCCGTCGAAGCGGAAGCGGTCGGGGTCCGAGAGGTTCTTGCCGGTCTGGATGCACAGCAGGGCGTCGTGGGCGGTGGCCTCGCTGGCGTAGGTGTAGTGCGAGTCGTTCGTCACCAGCGGCGGGATGCCGAGCTTCTTGCCGATCTCCAGCAGTCCGTCGCGGACCCGGCGCTCGATCTCGATGCCGTGGTCCATCAGCTCCAGGAAGTAGCGGTCCTTGCCGAAGATGTCCTGGTACTCGGAGGCCGACTTCAGGGCCTCGTCGAACTGGCCGAGGCGCAGGCGGGTCTGCAGCTCGCCGGAGGGGCAGCCGGTGGAGGCGATCAGCCCCTCGGACCACGTGCTGATGGTCTCCTTGTCCATGCGCGGCCACTTCGTGAGCCAGCCCTCGGCGTACGCGTCGGAGGACAGCCGGAAGAGGTTGTGCAGGCCGGTGGAGTTCGCCGCCCAGATCGTCTTGTGCGTGTAACCGCCGGAGCCGGAGACGTCGTCGCGCTTCTGGTGGGGCTGGCCCCACTGGATGCGGCGCTTGTTGCGCCGGGACTCGGGAGCGACGTACGCCTCGATGCCGATGATCGGCGTGATCCCGGCCTTCTGGGCGGTGTGGAAGAAGTCGTAGGCCCCGTGCAGGTTGCCGTGGTCGGACATGGCGATGTGCGTCATGCCCATCTCGTTGCACGCGTTGAACATGTCCTTCAGCCGTGCGGCACCGTCCAGCAGCGAGTACTGGGTGTGGACGTGGAGGTGCGTGAACGGCGTCTTGGTCACGGCGCTGGTCTCCTGGCGGCGGGGGGAGGGGGGCAGCTTCGAATCCTACGTCCCGCGGGTGACAGATCCGGGGCACGCGGCGGTACGGTCGGGCGTTGCAGAACCAGGGGCACCGGTCCCACGTCCCGTCCGGCAGAGCCCGTACCAGCCCGTGTACCAGGAGGAACCCGCCATGGCGGTCCCCGAGACGACCGACGAGCAGCGCGCCGAGGAGATCCTCGACGTGTTCGACACCGCATTCGGTGAACTGCTCGCCGCCGACCCCGCTGCGTTCCGCGTCAAGTTCCGCAAGATGGCGGCCTCGGCCTTCGCCTTCTACCGCGGTACGGCCTGCCTGTTCTACTCGGACCTGGAGCGGGACCGGCACGGTGGTCCGTACCTGGACGAGCGGACGGGCCGGGTGTGGATCCACGGCGATCTCCACGCCGAGAACTTCGGCACGTACATGGACTCCAACGGCCGGCTGGTCTTCAACGTCAACGACTTCGACGAGGCCCATATCGGACCCTTCACCTGGGACCTCAAGCGCTTCGCCGCCTCCGTCGCGCTGATCGGCTACACCAAGGCGCTCAGCGACGACCAGATAAGCGAACTGGTGCGGATCTACGCCGGCGCCTACCGGGAGCGGATCCACCTGCTGGCGAAGGGCGCCAAGGACGAGGAGGTCCCCTCCTTCACCCTGGACACCGCCGAGGGCCCGCTGCTGGACGCGCTGCGCGCGGCCCGCTCCCGCACCCGCTTCTCCCTCCTGGACTCCATGACGGAGATACGGGACCACGAGCGCCGCTTCACGGCCGGCGGCGGCGCCGTCGAGCTGGACGCCGCGACCCGCTACAAGGTGCTGGCCGCCTTCGACGGGTACCTGGAGACGCTTCCCGACGAGTCCCTGGTGCGCCCCGACTCCTACCGGGTCAAGGACGTCGTCGGCCGCCGGGGCGTCGGCATCGGCTCGGCGGGCCTGCCCTCGTACAACATCCTGCTGGAGGGGCACAGCGACGCCCTGGAGAACGACGTCGTGATCTACCTCAAGCAGGCGCAGACCCCGGCGGTCTCCCGGCACATCACGGACCGGGCGGTGCGGGAGTACTTCCGGCACGAGGGGCACCGCACGGTGATCTCGCAGCGGGCGCTGCAGGCGCACGCCGATCCGTGGCTGGGCTGGACGGAGCTGGACGGCGCCGGGCAGCTGGTGGCGGAGGTCTCCCCGTACGCGGTGGACCTGGACTGGTCGGACCTGGACGACCCGGAGGAGATCGCGGCGGTGGTCGCGGACCTCGGCCGGGCCACGGCGACCATGCACGCGTCGGCCGACGAGGCGGAGAGCGGGCAGTCCCTGGTTCCGTTCTCCACCGAGCGGGCCATCGACGCGGCGATCGCGGCGGAGGAGGAGGGGTTCGCGGAGCTGCTGGTGGACTTCGCGCACGCGTACGGGGCGCGGGCGCGCGCCGATCACCAGATCTTCGTGGACCTGTTCCGCAACGGGCGCCTCACCCCCTGAACCGGCTTCCACAGGAACACGTGGCACACTCGCGAGGATGGACTTTTCCGAGACGGGACTCAGAGGGCTGCGAGCCGCGCTGTTCAGCGCTGTCGTCGTGCTGCTCTCGTCCGGCTCGCACGTCCTGATGTCCCGGGTCCCGCTGCCGCCCGCGCTGGTGGCCGGGGCCTTCGCGGGTGTGTTCGCGATCGCCTACGTGCTCGCGGGCCGTGAGCGGGGCTTCGGCCCGATAGCCGGGCTGCTCGTGCCGCTGGAGCTGGCGGCCGACACCGTCTTCACCGCCGGCCAGCACCTGTGCTACGGCCCGGCCGGCGGGCCCGTCTCGGGTCCGCTGCGGGCCATGGGCCTGGAGGAGCTGTGCGGGGGCGCGCCGGTGGGCGGGCCGCTGGCCGAGGTGACCGGGCCCGCCGCCGACGCGGCCGCACTGCTGGCCTCGCCCGGTCCGTACACGCCGTGGCTGCTGCTCGGCGCGCACGTGTCCGTGGGGCTGCTCGCGGCCGCCTGGCTGCGCCACGGCGAGCGGGCGCTGGGCCGGCTGCTGCGGGCGGTGGCGGCCTTCGCGTTCCGGCCGCTGCGGCTGGCGGCGGCCGCGGTGGCGGTGGCCCGCGGGCCGGCAGGGCGGGTGCTGCGGCGGGCCCTGGCGGGCACCGCGGCCCGTACGCGCTTCCCCGCACACTCCGTGGGACGGCGGGGACCCCCCGTGCTCGGCGCGCTCGCGCGCGCCTGACGCACGTACGGCAGTCCGTTTCCCACGTCACACACCACGGAGATCATGATGAGTTCACGCAACAGCCAGGCGAACAAGGCGGCGGCCCGCGAGCGGCTGCGGGCCGAGCGCGAGGCGCAGGCCAAGAAGGACAGGATCCGCCGCCAGGTCATAGTCGGCGTCGGCGTCGTGGCCGCCCTGGGCCTCGCCGGCGGTATCGCCTACGGGGTCATGAAGGCCAACGAGCCCGACTACTGGGAGAAGGCCGCCAAGGCCGAGCTGGTCAAGCCGAAGAACACCTCCGGCGAGGACGGCACCACGGTCGTGGTCGGCAAGGCCGACGCGAAGAAGACCCTGGAGCTGTACGAGGACTCGCGCTGCCCGGCGTGCGCCTCCTTCGAGCAGGCCGCTGGCGAGCAGATCAAGAAGGACGTCGAGGCGGGCAAGTACAAGCTCCAGTACGTCGGCGCGACCTTCATCGACAACGCGGTCAAGGGCGAGGGCTCGAAGAACGCGCTGAGCGCGCTGGGCGCGGCCCTGAACGTCAGCCCGGAGGCCTTCCTGGAGTTCAAGGGGGCGCTGTACTCCAAGGAGCAGCACCCCGAGGAGACCGTCGACAGCTTCGCCAAGGACGACTACCTGCTGAAGGTCGCGGACACCGTTCCGGCGCTCAAGGGCAATGCCGAGTTCAAGAAGGCCGTCGAGGACGGCACGTACGACCGGTGGGCGCTGGAGATGTCGAAGTCCTTCGACGCGTCGGGCGTGAAGGGTACGCCGACCCTGAAGATGGACGGTAAGAAGATCGACACCCCGCAGACGGCGGAGGCGTTCACGGCCGCGATCG
The DNA here is from genome assembly GCF_044748225.1 of Streptomyces sp. NPDC090021. Taxonomy (NCBI): domain Bacteria; kingdom Bacillati; phylum Actinomycetota; class Actinomycetes; order Kitasatosporales; family Streptomycetaceae; genus Streptomyces; species Streptomyces sp. NPDC090021. The sequence continues at coordinate 20,890 of NZ_JBIVFO010000059.1, forward strand.
ACAAGGCCCTGCAGGGCTGACAACGGGCATTTGGGGGCGCAGTCTCCCGGACCGGCCGCATCGACGGGCGGGCGAACTCCCAGAGTTCGCCCGCCTGTTGCATTCCGACGTCTGTTCCCAGGGGTGTACCCGTCGGTAATATGATCACCCGTGACCAGTCATCTCACTCCTGACCCGGCCGCGGCAACCCCCCGCCGCCGTACGGTCGTTCTCGCCGCGGCAGCCACGGCCACACTGGCCCCCCTCGCCACGCTGGGCGCCACAACCGCCCACGCCGCGGGCACCGCGCCCGCCTTCCTGCACGGCGTCGCCTCCGGCGACCCGTTGCCCGACGGCGTCCTGCTGTGGACCCGCGTCACCCCGACCCCCGAGGCGGTCCCCGGCTCCGGGCTCGGCCCGGCCGTCCAGGTGGCCTGGGAGGTGGCCTCCGACCAGGCCTTCTCCCGCATCGTCGCCCAGGGAACCGTCACGGCGAGCGCGGCCGCCGACCACACGGTCAAGGTGGACGTGCGAGGGCTCCGGCCGCAGACGCCGTACTGGTACCGGTTCACCGCCGGCACGGCCGTCTCCCCCATCGGGCGCACGCTGACCACTCCGGGCCACGACGTGACGACCCCGGGCGTCCGCTTCGGTGTGGTCTCCTGCGCCAACTGGGAGGCCGGCTACTTCTCGGCCTACCGCCACCTGGCCGCCCGTACGGACCTGAACGCGGTCCTGCACCTGGGCGACTACCTCTACGAGTACCAGTCCGGCGGCTATCCGGAGGCGAAGTACACCGTGCGCCGGCACGAGCCGCAGCACGAGATCGTCTCGCTGGCCGACTACCGCACCCGGCACGGCAAGTACAAGACGGACGCGGACCTCCAGGCCCTGCACGGCGCCCACCCGGTCATCGCCATCTGGGACGACCACGAGTTCGCCAATGACATGTGGGCCGGGGGCGCCGAGAACCACACCCCGGGCACCGAGGGCGACTGGGCGGCCCGCGCCGAGGCCGCCAAGCAGGCGTACTTCGAGTGGATGCCGGTACGGACCTCCATCGCGGGCACCGTCTACCGCAGGCTGCGCTTCGGCACGCTCGCCGACCTCCACCTGCTGGACCTGCGCTCCTTCCGCTCGCAGCAGGCCAAGGTGGGCAGCGGCGCGGTGGACGACCCGGAGCGCACCATCACCGGGCGCGCCCAGCTGGACTGGCTCAAGTCGGGCCTGGCCGGCTCGAACGCGACCTGGAAGCTGGTCGGTACCTCGGTGATGATCTCACCGGTGGCCTTCGGCTCGCTGCCCGCGCACCTGCTGGGGCCGCTCACCAAGCTGCTCGGCCTGCCCGAGGGCGGCATCGCCATCAGCACGGACCAGTGGGACGGGTACACGGACGACCGCAAGGAGCTGCTGGGCCACCTGAAGGACCGGAACATCAAGAACACGGTGTTCCTGACCGGTGACATCCACATGGCCTGGGCGAACGAGGTCCCGGTGAACATGGCCACCTACCCGGGCTCGGGCACGGCGGCGACCGAGTTCGTCGTCACGTCGGTGACCTCCGACAACCTCGACGACGTCCTGCACGTGCTGCCGGACACGGTCTCGCTGGTGGCGGAGTCGGCCATCAAGGCCGCCAACTGGCATGTGAAGTGGCTCGACATGGACGCGCACGGCTACGGCGTGCTGGACGTGACGCCGGAGCGCTCGCAGATGGACTACTACGTCATATCCGACAAGCGCCGTCCGGATGCCACATCCGCATGGTCCCGTTCCTACCGGACCCTGAACGGGACCCAGAAGGTGGAACGGTCCTACCAGCCCGTTCGCTGATCGGTCTGATAGACCGTCAATTCTGCGGCCACAAGGGGCGCCTGGTACATACCAGGCGCCCCTTGTGCGTTCGAAGCAACAAATCTTTTACGCAAGGCTCTTGACCCGAATATGTCATGCACACATAAGCTTCCCGCCAGCTGAAGAAGATCCTTCAGGCCACCACCCCCCACCACCCCCACCCGCGAGGAGCACACGTGCGCGCGAACGCCCGCATATCCCCCCTTCTCCGCCGCCGCCTGATGGGCACGGCGGTCCTGGCCGGAACCCTGGCCTTCACCCCGCTCGCCGCCCCCACCACGCTCGCCGCCGCCAAGACCCCCGCCGAGGTGTGCGCCGACGAGGCCGCCGCGCCCGCCAACGCCCGCGTGACCCGCGCCCACGACGAGCACGCCGACGAGCCGAACGAGCTCACCGACGCGCAGGCGAAGGCCATGGACGCCGACCTCAAGTCGAAGCTGGACAAGGCCCTCAAGAACCAGCCGCAGCGCAGCCTCGCCGCCGCCGAGGCAGTCGTGAACATCCCGGTGTACTTCCACGTCATCCACTCCGGCACCACCGGCAAGCTCACGTCCACGGACGTCAGCAAGCAGCTCGCGGTCCTCAACGCGGCCTACGGCGGCCAGGGCAGCGGCAACGTCAACACGAACTTCCAGTTCACCCTCGCGTCGACCGACTACACGGACAACGCGTCCTGGTACAACCTGGCCTCCGGCTCCCAGGCCGAGAAGGACATGAAGAACACCCTGCGCAAGGGCGGCCCGGGCGCGCTCAACTTCTACACCGCCAAGCTCTCCGGCGGCCTGCTGGGCTGGGCGACCTTCCCGACCTCCTACGCCTCCAGCCCCACGATGGACGGCGTGGTCGTGCTCGACAGCTCACTGCCCGGCGGCTCCGCCGCCAACTACAACGAGGGCGACACCGCCACCCACGAGGTCGGCCACTGGCTCGGGCTGTACCACACCTTCCAGGGCGGCTGTAACGGAAACGGCGACTACGTCTCCGACACCCCGGCCGAGAAGAGCGCCGCGTACGAGTGCCCGACCGGGCGCGACAGCTGCACCAAGAAGTCGGGCGCGGACCCGATCCACAACTTCATGGACTACACGTACGACTCCTGCATGTACCAGTTCACCGCCGGCCAGGTGGCCCGCATGAGCAGCAGCTGGACCGCCTACCGCGCGGGCTGACCCCAACGACGACGAGGGCCCGGTCCGGCATCCGCCGGACCGGGCCTCGTACGTGTCCCGCGCCGCTACAGGCTGTCGAGGAAGCCGATCGCGGCCGTCCACGTCTGCTCCGCCGCCTCGGCGTCGTAGTCGTCGAGGTCCGGGTCGGTGAACAGGTGCCCGGCGCCCGGGTAGCTGTGCACCTCGACGTCCGCGCCGGCCCGCCGCATCCGCAGGTACCAGGCCGTCAGCCAGTCGTGCGGCTCGAAGGGGTCGGGGTCCGCGATGTGCAGTTGCACCGGGAGCCCGTCCACCGAGGCGCTGTCCTCCAGGTCCGCCGTCCCGTGCAGCAGGAGCAGCCCGCGCGCCTTCTCGTCGGCCAGCGCCAGGTGCTGGGCGAGGGAACCACCGAAGGAGAAGCCCGCGTAGACCAGGCCCCCGTCGGAGTGCGGGGCCGAGGCCAGCACCGCCCGCTTCAGCAACTCGTCACGGCCGATCTCGTCCTGGTGGGCCATGCCCTCCTCGACGGTCTCGAAGGTGCGCCCCTCGAAGAGGTCCGGCACCTGTACCTGGTGACCGGCCGCGCGCAGCCGGTCGGCCGCCGCGTGCACCGCGGGCCGCAGCCCGTACGTCGAATGGAAGAGCATGATGTTCATGCCTCCATCGTGCCAGCGTCCCCGGCCGTGGTGCGCCACGGCTTCCCGCTACGTTCGTCCCTATGGAGACCGAGACCTTCCTGCGTCCCGCGACGGTCGTCGGCGGCGCGCTGGCCGCCACCCTGATCGCGGGATGGCTGCTCGACCTGCTGCTGCGCCGGGCCGACGTCCGGCACCCCGAGACCCCGCTCTGGGGACTGCTGCGCCGCTGCCGGCTCCCCTTCCAGGTGGTGATGTGCACCTGCCTGCTCAGAGCCTCCTACCGCCGGGCGGGCATCCTCCCCGACCATCCCGTCGGCGTCGGCCGCTTCCTCACCCTGGTGCTGATCGCCTCGGCGGCCTGGCTGGCGGTGCGCATCGCGACCGCCGCCGTGGACTCCACGTACGCGCGCTACGCCGCTGCGGCCCAGGACGAGGCCCGGGTCCGCCGGGTGCGCACCCAGGTCACGCTGATCCACCGGGTGGTCACGGCGGTGGTGGTCGTGGTCGCCGCGGCGGCGATGCTGCTGACCTTCCCCCCGATGCGCGCCGTCGGCGCCTCGATGCTCGCCTCCGCGGGCGTCCTCGGCATCGTGGCGGGCATCGCGGCCCAGTCCTCGTTGAGCAACCTCTTCGCCGGCCTCCAGATCGCCTTCGGCGACACCGTCCGCATCGGTGACACGGTCGTGGTCGACAAGGAGTGGGGCAGGGTCGAGGAGATCACCCTGACCTTCCTGACCGTCCGCACCTGGGACGAGCGCCGCATCACGATGCCTGTGTCGTATTTCACGAGCAAGCCGTACGAGAACTGGTCGCGCGGCGGCGCGCAGATGACCGGCACGGTCTTCTGGCACCTGGACCACAGCGCACCCCTGGGGCTGATGCGGGAACGCTTCCAGCAGATCCTCTCGGAACTGCCCGAGTGGGACGGCCGCGGCGGCGGGCTGGCCGTGACGGACATCACGCCGCACACGGTCCAGGTCCGCGGGGTGGTCACGGCCAAGGACGCCGACGACCTGTGGACACTGCGCTGCGCGGTCCGCGAGCAGCTGATCACCTGGCTGGCCACCCACCACCCCCACGCCCTGCCCCGCATCATCACGGCCCCGGCGGCTCCGGCCCCGGCCCAGGCCCCGGACACTCCCTAGCTACGGTGCGCGCAGGCTGCGCACGTCCAGGTGGCGCAGCACCCGGTCGACGACCTCGGGGTCGGGGCCGGGTTCGCTGCGGGCGGCCAGCACCTCGTGGCGGGCGGCCGACAACATCTCCCGCTGGATCCGCTGGATGTCGTGGAGCCGCTGGACCCGCTTCGTGTACGCCTCGCGCCGTTCCTCGTCCACCATGTCCGGGCTGATCCTGGCCCCCACGTCGTAGGCGCGCCGGGTCAGCTGCTCGATCAGGTCCTCCGGCAGGTCCTCGACCTCCTCGATCTCCTTCAGCCGGCGCTTCGCGGCCCTGGCGGCGCGGACGGCCAGCCGCCGCTCGGCGTCCCGTCGCACGTCGGTGTCCTCCTCCACGCCGAGGCGCCGGACCAGCCACGGCAGGGTCAGCCCCTGGCACACCAGGGTCACCATGATCACCGCGAAGGCGATGAAGATGATCTCGTCCCGTGCCGGGAAGGGCTCGCCGGAGTCCGTCCGGAGGGGAATGGCCAGGGCCAGCGCCACCGAGGCCACCCCGCGCATCCCGGCCCACCACATCACCACGCTCTCCCGCCAGCTCAGCGGGATCTCCTCGTCGTAGTCGCGCCGCCGGTGCAGCTTCTTCGCGAGCCACCCTGCCGGCAGCAGCCACAGCAGCCGTACGCCGACCACGACCGCGACGACGACCGCAGCCCATCCGGCCATCTCCCCCACCCGGTCCTCCGCCGTCCCGAAGACGTTGCGGAGCTCCAGCCCGATCAGCCCGAAGGCCACGCCGGTGACCAGCGTGTCCACGACCTCCCAGAAGGTGTGCCCGGCCAGCCGGCCCAGCACGTCGTCGGCGTCGGCGGCGTACTCGGCGAGGAACAAGGCCGTCGTCAGCACGGCCAGCACCCCGGAGCCGTGGAACTCCTCGGCGACGACGTACGACACGAAGGGCACGAGCAGCGTCAGCCCGATCTGGAGGGTGGCGTCACCGAGCCGGCCCATCAGCTGGTGGGTGGTCCAGCCCAGGACCAGGCCGACGATCACGGCGACGACGGCGGACAGTACGAACTCCCCCAGCGCCTCGGGCCAGGAGAAGCTGCCGCTGACCGCCGCGGCGATCGCCACGTGGTACAGCACGATCGCCGTCACGTCGTTGAAGAGCCCCTCACCCTCCAGGATCGACACCATGCGGCGGGGCAGCCCGAGCGATCCGGCGACCGCGGTGGCGGCGACCGGGTCGGGCGGTGCCACGAGCGCGCCGAGCGCGACGGCCGCGGCGATCGGCAGCGCGGGCACCACGGAGTGGGCGACGGCGGCCACGGCGGCGGTCGTGACGAACACCAGGGCCACGGCCAGCAGCAGGATCGGCCGCACGTTGGCGGCGAACTGCCGCCACGAGGTCCGCTGCACGGACGCGTACAGCAGCGGCGGCAGCACCAGCGGCAGGATGAACTCGGGCGGGACGTCGACCTCGGGCACCGCCGGCACCAGGGAGAGGACCACCCCGCCGAGGGTCATCAGGACGGGCGCGGGCAGTCCCAGCCGGTCCCCGAGCGGCACCATGACCACGGCCCCGAGGAGGAGCACGAACAGCAGAGCAAGCTGATCCACTCCCCCACCCTGCCAGCCGCTGCGCCGGGCGGTGCGGTGACGGGTCCGCGGTCCCGTGTCGGGCCCCCTACGGCGCCGGGCTCTCGGCTACGGGCTACGGGCTACGGGCTACGGGCTACGGGCTACGGGCTACGGGAGGGAACGGCGCATCGCGCGGTGGGGGATGCCCGCGTCCTGGAACTCCGGGCCGTGGGCCACGTACCCGAGCCGCTCGTAGAAGCCCAGCGCGTGCGTCTGCGCGCCGAGGACGACCGCTGTCAGCCCCAGCCGGGCGGCCTCCGCCTCGACCGCGCGGACCAGCAGCCTTCCCACGCCCAGTCCGCGCGCGGACCGGGCGACGGCCAGCCGGCCCAGCGAGCCGACCGCCGGGGCGCCCGTCCTGCCGAGCGCCGCCGGCCCGTGCAGCAGGCGGCTCGTGCCCAGCGGGGTCCCGGCGGCGCCCACGGCCAGGACGTGCACCGCGTCCGCGTCGTACGTGTCGTACTCGATGGACTCCGGCACCGACTGCTCGATCACGAAGACCTCGCGCCGCACGGCGAAGCAGGCCTCCAGGTCCTCCTCCGAGACAGCGACGCGGACCTCGACCGGCGAGGTCATTCGCTCTCGGCGCGGATCACGTCGAGGGCGTGCTGGAGGTCCGCCGGGTAGTTGCTCTCGAACTCCACCCACTGGCCGTCCGCGGGGTGCTCGAAGCCGAGCCGGACCGCGTGCAGCCACTGGCGGGTGAGCCCGAGCCGCTTCGCGACGGTCGGGTCGGCACCGTAGGTCAGGTCGCCGACGCACGGGTGGCGGTGCGCGGACATGTGCACGCGGATCTGGTGCGTACGCCCCGTCTCCAGCTTGATGTCCAGCAGCGAGGCGGCGCGGAAGGCCTCGATCAGGTCGTAGTGGGTGACGGAGGCCTTGCCGTCCTGGGTCACCGCCCACTTGTAGTCCGCGCTGGGGTGCCGGCCGATCGGGGCGTCGATGGTGCCGCTCATCGGGTCGGGGTGGCCCTGCACGAGCGCGTGGTAGCGCTTGTCCACGATCCGCTCGCGGAACTGGTTCTTCAGCGAGGTGTAGGCACGCTCCGACTTGGCGACGGCCATCAGGCCGGACGTGCCGACGTCGAGGCGGTGCACGATGCCCTGGCGCTCGGACGCGCCGGAGGTGGAGATGCGGTAGCCCGCCGCGGCGAGACCGCCGATGACGGTGGTGCCGGTCCAGCCGGGGCTCGGGTGGGCGGCGACGCCCACCGGCTTCATGATGACGACGATGTCGTCGTCATCATGGACGATCTCCATGCCCGGGACCGGCTCGGCGACGACCTCGACCGGGCGCGGGGGCGCGGGCATCTCGACCTCCAGCCAGGCGCCGCCGTGCACGCGCTCGGACTTCCCGACGACGCTGCCGTCGACCGACACCTTCCCCTCGGCCGCGAGCTCGGCCGCCTTCGTCCGGGAGAAACCGAACATACGGGCGATGGCGGCGTCGACGCGCTCGCCTTCGAGGCCATCGGGAACGGGCAGGGTGCGGATCTCGGGAATCGTACTCACCCGTCGAGTATGCAGGACGGGGCGGACGGGCTGTTCCGCGATCAGTGCTTCGATCAGTCCTTGTGGACGGTGCCGTCCGGGTCCAGGCCCTTGAAGGACAGCAGCACGATGAGGATGCCGCCGCACACGATCGCCGAGTCGGCGATGTTGAAGACGGCGAAGTGCGCCGGGGCGATGAAGTCGACGACCGCCCCGCGGAACACGCCCGGCGAGCGGAAGATCCGGTCGGTCAGGTTGCCCAGGGCACCGCCCAGCAGCAGGCCCAGGGCGATCGCCCACGGCAGGCTGTAGAGCTTGCGGGCCAGCCGCACGATCACCACGATCACCGCCGCGGCGATGCCGGTGAAGATGATGGTGAAGGCCTCGCCGAACCCGAACGCGGCGCCCGGGTTGCGGACCGCCTCGAACTTCAGCAGGTCACCGATGATCTCGATCGGCGGCTGGTGCTCCAGCTTCGCCACGACCAGCATCTTGGTGCCGAGGTCCAGCAGGTAGGCGAGCAGCGCCACGACGAGCAGTGCCGCGATCCGCCGACGCCCCTTGGGCGCGGCCGACTCCGGCTGGGCGTCGTCCCCGACCTCCGGCGTACCGATGATGCGCTCCGCCTCTGCCACGTGAGTCCCTCGAACTAGCCGACCCAGGCTCCTCCTGGACCCTGACCAGACGAGGGTACGTCAGGGCCCCCGCACACCGCCCGCCCCGCCTCCCGCCTTTCTCGTCACGTACCGGTGCCCCGCCTGGGGCCTAGGGCCTGTATTGAGTTGCCCCGCGGCGTCGCGACGCCCGGCACGCGCCCTCGGCACGCACCGAACGCCGCTCCTTGCTCCACGGGGCAACTCAATACAGGCCCTAGTGGCGGCGCTCCTGCTTCTGCTTGCAGTCGACGCACAGCGTGGCCCGGGGGAAGGCCTGCATCCTGGCCTTGCCGATGGGCTGCCCGCAGCTCTCGCAGAGCCCGTACGTGCCCGCCTCCAGCCGCTCCAGGGCCCGCTCGGTCTGCTCCAGCATCGAGCTGGCGTTGGCGGCGAGCGCCAGCTCCGACTCCCGCGTGATGTTCTTGGTGCCCGTGTCGGCCTGGTCGTCGCCGGCTCCGTCGCCGGAATCCCGCATGAGGCCCGAGATGGCCACCTCGGAGGCGTCCAGCTCGGCACGCAGCCGCAGCACCTCCGACGCCAGCTCCGCCCGGGCCTCCTCGACCTCCTTGGGCGTCCAGGGGTCCTCCCCGGGCCGTACGGCCAGCTCACCGGGGGCGGCGGCCGGTGCCGTGACCCGGGTCTTGGGCAGCCCGCTCGTGGCGGCCGCGGCCGTCTTCCTCGCCGCACCGGTGCTCTTCTTGGCAACCACGTTCGGGACTCCCGTCTTCTTCGCGGCGTGTGCCGCCCCCTCGGCCGCGGCCTTCTTGGCCGTGGCCGTCCGCTTCTCGACGGCGGTCGTCTTCCTGACTGCGGTCGTCTTCTTCCCGGCCGCGGTCGCCCGGTCGGCCGATGCCTTCCCGGCCGCGGCCGTCCTCTTCGCCGGAGCTTTCTCGGCCGCGGCCGGCTTCTTCGCCGGAGCTTTCTCGGCAGCGGCCGTCTTCTTCGCCGATGCCGTCTTCTTCGCCGGGGCCTTCTTCGCCGGAGCCTTCTCGGCAGCCGTCCTGCGGGCCGCCGTCGCCTTCTCGGCGGGAGCCGGGTCCCCGGAGACCGCTGTCTTCTTCGCCACCATGGCCGCGGCCCCTTCACACACTGTGATATTGCTCGCGAATCGTGCCGGAACGATAAATCGGCTCCGCCCCCGCGGCAACGGGGCACGCATCCGTCGAGGTCAACCTGCATCCGTTGTGCCCATCCGGAGGCCCGGTAATCCGCCCCTCGCACCCCACCGGCGCCGCGGCGCCGCCGATGGCCCGTTCGGGTCACTCCCGGCCCCGCCCGGCCCCCCGCCCCGGCCCCCGCCCGCACCCCCCGCCACGCCGTACCCGCAGGCCCCGCCCGAGCCCCCGTAAACCGGTCTGCCTCGCACCCCCCGCACCCGTACACTGGGCCCAGCGAAAGGCATGGACGGGGACGAGTAGCGTCGGACGCAGCCAGGAGCGACCCGGGGACGGTGAGAGCCCGGGGGCGAGCGCGACGTGAAGGATCACCCCTGAGCCGCCGGAAGAAAGCCGCGGGTCCCCCGCAGGGCGAGTAGAACCGGCTTCGCACCCCAATGAGGGGGCCACCGGATCCGTCCGGCGGCCAAGGAGGGTGGTACCGCGGGAGCAGCAGTCGGCTCTCGTCCCTCCGGACGGAAGTGACACCCCGCCGGAGGAAGAGTTCAGCCTCATGACCACACCGCCGCAGTACCGCCCGGTACCCGCCCAGGTCGACCTGCCTGCCCTTGAGCACGCGGTCCTCGACTTCTGGCGCGAGAGCAAGACCTTCGCCAAGACCCTGGAACAGTCCGAGGGCCGCCCCGAGTGGGTCTTCTACGAGGGCCCGCCCACCGCGAACGGCATGCCCGGCGCGCACCACATCGAGGCCCGCGTCTTCAAGGACGTCTTCCCCCGCTTCCGCACGATGCGCGGCTACCACGTGGCCCGCAAGGCCGGCTGGGACTGCCACGGCCTGCCCGTCGAGCTCGCCGTCGAGAAGGAGCTGGGCTTCAACGGCAAACAGGACATCGAGGCGTACGGCATCGCCGAGTTCAACGCCAAGTGCCGCGAGTCCGTGACCCGCCACACCGACGCGTTCACCGAGCTCACGACCCGCATGGGCTACTGGGTCGACCTGGACGACGCCTACCGGACCATGGACCCCGAGTACGTCGAGTCCGTGTGGTGGTCGCTGAAGGAGATCTTCAACAAGGGCCTGCTCACCCAGGACCACCGCGTCGCCCCCTGGTGCCCGCGCTGCGGCACCGGCCTCTCGGACCACGAGCTGGCCCAGGGCTACGAGACGGTCGTCGACCCCTCCGTCTACGTCCGCTTCCCCCTCACCTCCGGCCCGCTCGCCGGCCAGGCGGCCCTGCTGGTCTGGACGACCACCCCGTGGACCCTGGTGTCCAACACGGCGGTCGCCGCCCACCCCGAGGTCACCTACGTCGTCGCCACGAACGGGACCGAGAAGCTGGTCGTCGCCCAGCCGCTGTTGGAGAAGGCCCTCGGCGAGGGCTGGGAGGCCACCGGCGAGTCCTTCACCGGCAAGGAGATGGAGCGCTGGACCTACGAGCGCCCCTTCGAGCTGATCGAGTTCCCGGCCCCGGCCCACTACGTCGTGAACGCCGAGTACGTCACCACCGAGGACGGCACCGGTCTGGTCCACCAGTCCCCCGCCTTCGGCGCCGACGACCTCGCGGTCTGCCGCTCGTACGGCCTGCCCGTCGTGAACCCGGTCCGCCCCGACGGCACCTTCGAGGAGGAAGTCCCCCTGGTGGGCGGCGTCTTCTTCAAGAAGGCCGACGAGAAGCTGACCGCCGACCTCGACTCCCGCGGCCGGCTCTTCAAGCACATCGCCTACGAGCACAGCTACCCGCACTGCTGGCGCTGCCACACGGCACTGCTCTACTACGCGCAGCCGTCCTGGTACATCCGCACCACCGCCGTCAAGGACGCGATGCTGCGGGAGAACGAGAAGACCAACTGGTTCCCGGACTCCGTCAAGCAGGGCCGCTTCGGCGACTGGCTGAACAACAACATCGACTGGGCTCTGTCGCGCAACCGCTACTGGGGCACGCCGCTGCCGATCTGGCGCTGTGAGGAGAACCACCTCACCTGCGTCGGCTCCCGCGCCGAGCTCTCCGAGCTGTCCGGCCAGGACCACTCGAACCTGGACCCGCACCGCCCGTACATCGACGACGTGACCTTCGCCTGCACCGCCGAGGGCTGCTCCCTCGAAGCGGTCCGCGTGCCGGAGGTCATCGACGCCTGGTACGACTCGGGCTCGATGCCGTTCGCGCAGTGGGGCTACCCGTACAAGAACAAGGAGATCTTCGAGAAGCGCTACCCGGCGCAGTTCATCTCGGAGGCCATCGACCAGACCCGCGGCTGGTTCTACACGCTGATGGCGGTCGGCACCCTCGTCTTCGACAAGTCGTCCTACGAGAACGTGGTCTGTCTGGGCCACATCCTCGCCGAGGACGGCCGCAAGATGTCCAAGCACCTGGGCAACATCCTCCAGCCGATCCCGCTCATGGACCAGCACGGCGCGGACGCGGTCCGCTGGTTCATGGCGGCCGGCGGCTCCCCGTGGGCGGCCCGCCGCGTGGGCCACGGCACGATCCAGGAGGTCGTCCGCAAGACCCTCCTCACGTACTGGAACACGGTCGCCTTCCAGGCGCTGTACGCCCGTACGTCGAACTGGGCGCCCTCGGCCGCCGACCCGGCCCCGGCCGACCGCACGGTCCTCGACCGGTGGCTGCTCTCCGAGCTGCACGCCCTCGTCGCGGGGGTCACCGAGGCCATGGAGGCGTACGACACCCAGCGCGCCGGCAAGCTGCTGTCCGCGTTCGTCGACGACCTCTCCAACTGGTACGTCCGCCGCTCGCGCCGCCGCTTCTGGCAGGGCGACGCGGCCGCGCTGCGCACCCTGCACGACGTGGTCGAGACCGTCACGCGGCTGCTGGCCCCGCTGACCCCGTTCATCACGGAGCGGGTCTGGCAGGACATGGTGGTCCCGGTCACGCCGGAGGCCCCCGAGTCGGTCCACCTCTCGACGTGGCCGGTCGCGGACCCGGCGGCGATCGACCCCGCCCTGTCGCAGCAGATGCAGCTCGTACGCCGCCTCGTGGAGCTCGGCCGCGCCACCCGTGCGGAATCGGGCGTGAAGACCCGCCAACCGCTGTCGCGGGCGCTGGTCGGCGCGGCCGGCTTCGACGCGCTGTCGGCGGAGCTGCAGGCCCAGATCACGGAGGAGCTGAACGTCTCCTCCCTGGCCTCCCTCTCGGAGGTCGGCGGGTCCCTGGTGGACACCACGGCGAAGGCGAACTTCCGCGCGCTGGGCAAGCGCTTCGGCAAGGGCGTCCAGGACGTGGCGAAGGCGGTGGCCGCGGCCGACGCGGCGGCGCTGTCGCTGGCCCTTCGCTCCGGCGAGGCCTCGGTGGAGGTGAACGGAGAGCCGGTCACCCTCACCCCCGAGGAGGTCATCATCACGGAGACCCCGCGCGAGGGCTGGTCGGTGGCCTCCGACTCGGGCGCGACGGTGGCCCTGGACCTGGAGATCACCCCGGAGCTGCGGCTGGCGGGCCTGGCCCGTGACGCGATCCGGCTGATCCAGGAGGCCCGCAAGAACTCCGGCCTCGACGTCGCGGACCGGATCGCCCTGCGGTGGTCCTCCGCGGACCAGGAGGTCGTGACGGCCCTGACGGACCACGCGGGCCTCATCGCGGACGAGGTGCTCGCCACGGACTTCGCGTCCGGCGAGGCCGACTCCGCCTACGGCGACCCCTTCACGGACGACTCCCTGTCCCTGACGTTCCGCCTCCGCAAGGCCTGAGCTCCACCCCTCCCCTCCGGGGGGGCGCTGTCGTTTCCCCGCCTGCGCTTGCCCTGGCCGGGCCGTTGCGGTTGTCTTCCCGGCTGCGGGCCGGTGGCCGCCTCTGCCCTGGCCGGGCGGGTGCCGAGGTTTCCCGTCTGCGGGCCGGTGGCCGCGCCTCAATCGCCGGCGGGGCTGGGTTTGGTGTCCCCGGCCGGGAGTGACCTGGCGGGGGTGTGGTCCGGCGGGGCTGGGTTTGGCTTCGGGTGGGGCGGGGCCCCTCCGGGGGCTCTCCTCGGCTCGGCGCGCGCGGCCTTGTCACGGCTGTACCCGGCGGTGGCGCCTCGTCCTGCGGGGAGCCCCCGCAGTGTCCCCGCCCCACGGCCCCGGCCCGTACCAGACGGGGCGACACCGCCGCGGTGGGAGTGCCGGGACGGTGAGGGGTGTTCCCGCCCCAGGGCCCGGCGCGTACGGGACGGGGCGACGCCGCCGGGGTGGGAGTGCGGGGACGGTGAGGGGTGTTCCCGCCCCGGGTTCCGCTGGGTACGGGACGGGGTGGCGCTGCCGGGGTGGGGGTGTGGGGACGGTGGGGGGTGTCCCCGCAGGACGAGGCGGGACCACCGACCGGCCGCCGGGACAAGGCCGCGCGCGCCGAGCCGAGGAGACACCCCCCGGCGGCCCCACGCCCTCACCCCCCATCCCGACCCCGCCCAGGGCCCCGCTGCGTACGAGACCGGGCGACGCCGCCGCGGTGGGGGTGCGGGGACGGTGGGGGGTGTCCCCGCAGGACGAGGCGGGACCACCGACCGGCCGCCGGGACCAGGCCGCGCGCGCCGAGCCGAGGAGACACCCCCCGGCGGCCCCACGCCCTCACCCCCCATCCCGACCCCGCCCAGGGCCCCGCTGCGTACGAGAC
>NZ_JBIVFO010000060.1:0-34284 GCF_044748225.1 Streptomyces sp. NPDC090021
GCCGTCCGCGTCGAGAACACCCGCATCACCGGCCTCTACTTCGTCCGCAACCCCGAAAAGCTCACCCACCTCGACTCCGAGACCCCACTCACCCGTTAGGGGCTGTCCTGTCGATCGGGCCGGACCCGCGAGCCCGGCCTGATCGGCAAGCCACCCCCTGCGATCGAACACCCCGGCGATTCGCCGACCACAGCACACGACGAAGGGAAGCACACACCGTGCCCGGACAGGCGACCACCACCACGCCTCACGGCGAGACCTTCCTCAAGACCGCAGCAGTGCTGCAGACCCTGGCCCTGTTCTTCCAGGCGTCCACCGCCGGCCTGCTGCTGACCTCGTCCCGCGCCTACACACTGCACGACTACGGATCGAAGGTGATGTACGCGGCCGCCATGCTCTACGTGCTCGCCACGGTCCTGGCCTGGCGCCCGGGCGGCGGATCCCCCCGCCCCGTCCTGTACTCCACCGGCTTCCTCCTCCTCGCCTCCGCCCAGGTCGCCCTCGGTATCGCCCACGTGGCATCGCTGCACGTCCCCCTGGGCGTGCTCATGTTCGCCCTCAGCGCCCTCGCCCTCGTCCGCGCACTCTCCCCCCGCTCGCCACTACGCCCGGCCACCGGCTCGTAACCGTCCGACGAGACGGGGCCCGCGGCGAACCCGCCCGGGAGGCACAGCCTGCACGCCGCCACGGCCGGCCACCCCAATCCGACATCGCCTCGCATCGCCACCGTCGGCGTCGTCCGAGCGCCGCCCGGTCCGTTCAGACCATCCCGGAAGGGACGCATCACGCCATGTCCACCCGCTCCTCGCTCTCCGTTGCCGCCGCAGTCCTGATCGCCGCTCTCGCGCTGGCCGGACCCGCCACCGCCGCGTCGGCCACGCCGGTCGCCGCCGACGTCCTCACCCTGAGCGTCGGCCGGATCGGAGCCTCCCTCTCGGCGCTGACCGGCCTGATCGGCTCGGTGTGCGGAGGCATGGCCCTGACACGCACCACCGGCAAGGGTCCCGTCGCCGCCTGGGCCAGACGGAACGGAGCGCTGACCGCCCTCGTGACGGGCCTGATCGCGGCGGCCGTCGGCGGGACGGTCGCCGCCACGGCCGAGGGCGGTCTGGGCACCGGCAACGGACTCGGCGGAGCCTACGTCGCCGTGCTCCTGGGCCTGATCGCCGTCACCCTCGGCTGGCTGGCCCGCATCCGTTCCCACCAGATCCGCTGATCCCCGCCGCCGCCGACAGCGGCCAGGTCCATCACGGCCGGCCAGTGGCAGTCCGGCGACCTGCATATCCTCGTCCTCATCCGCGTCATCGCCGACCCCGGATACGACGCCCGCACCCGCCGAACGCCTCACGCCTGCCCGCGTCCGCGAGGTCCCGCCCGCCACGCGGCGACGCCCCCGGGCGCCGCGTGGCGGGTCAGGACACGGCGCGAGCCCGCAGGACGCGGGCCGGCTGCTGGCCCCCGCCCGTCGCCAGCACCCGTACCTCGCCGCCGCCGCTGATCTCGGCCCGGACGATACCGGTGGCGTCCTCGTACACGGGGTGCCCGCCGGGTCCCGCCGCGCTGGTCCGGGTCATCCGGACGACGTCCTCCCCGACGCCGTCCGCCGCGGCGAAGACCACCTCGTAGGCTTCCGCGTCGCCGTGCACCGTACCCATGGCCGACCCTCCTGCCGTGACGTCTGCCGTTCGCCGGCGGTGGCCGACGTCCCACCTGCCACGCTAAGCCCACCCCGCCGCTCTGTCCTCACCGGCCGCCACGGCCCGCACCGCAGCGCGCCACTGGTTCCACCGGGTGACGGTACCCGCGCCCCGGCCTCAGCCGAGGGGCCGCACCACGAACGCCACGGCGTCCACCGCTCCGCTGCGGCGGAAGTGCAGGACGAACGGGATGGCATCGCCCACCCGGTGGCGGGCCTTCACCCGGATCGTCAGGTCCAGGGTGGCCGGTGTCATCACGAGGAAGTCGCCCGCCGGGATGTTCGCCGACGGGACCGCCCGCGCCCGCACCGTGTCGCCGGCCTCCCCGCCGCGCTCGTGGCGGTTCAGCACGATCCCGTCGGCGGCCGGTGAGGTGACCGACACCAACTGGTCGTCGGAGTCACCGGTGTTGGCGATCCGGAAGAAGGCAGCCGTGTGCTCCTTCCCGGCCTGCGGGACCAGGACCCTGCCCGCGCCGACGTCGATCCGCGCCGGGCTGCCCGCGGCACCCGCCTTCGTCCAGGCCGTCAGGCCCACCAGCATCGTCAGACAGGCGGTCACGGGGACCAGTACGGCGAGCAGCCCGTCGCGCAGGCTCCGAGGGTCGGGCGTGCGGCCTTCCGCCGCCGTCACGGCCCGGCGCAGCGCCCGGTGGACGGTCCTGCGCACCGACTGGTCCACCGTCCGGAGGAGGTCGTTCATCAACGGGAAGCCTTCCGGACGGGGGTACCGAGGGGTTTCGGCGCGGGTTGCCAGGTGCGCAGGCGCAGGCTGTTGGCCACCACGAGCAGCGAGCTCGCGGACATCGCGGCGGCGGCGAGCATGGGGCCCAGCAGCCCCACGGCCGCCAGGGGGACGGTCACCGCGTTGTAGCCGAAGGCCCATACCAGGTTGAGCCGGATCGTCGCCAGGGTGCGGCGCGCGAGGCGGACCGCGTCGGCGACCGCCTCGATGTCGCCCCGTACGAGGGTCACGTCGGCGGCGCCGATGGCCACGTCCGTGCCGCTGCCCATCGCGATCCCGAGATCGGCCTCCGCCAGGGCCGCGGCGTCGTTGACCCCGTCCCCGATCACGGCGACCCGGCGGCCCCCGCCGCGCAGCTCCCGTACCAGCGCCGCCTTGCCCTCCGGCGTGCAGCGGGCGTGGACCTGTGCGATGCCCAGCTCGCGGGCGACGGCCCGCGCGGTGGTCTCCCGGTCGCCGGTCGCCAGGACCGGTTCCACGCCGAGGCGACGCAGCCGGTCCACCGCCCGGTAACTGCCGGGCCGCAGGACGTCGCCCAGCGCGATCAGCGCCTCGTCGAAGCCGTCCACCCGGACCAGGACCGGGGTGAGCGCGGCGGCCTCCGCCTCGGCCAGTGCCTGCGCCAGCGAGGCGGGCAGCCCCTCGCCCGGAGTGCGCACCTCCACGCGGCGGCCCTCCACGATTCCCGTCACGCCGCTGCCGGGGACGGCCAGGAAGCCGAGGACCCCCGGCAGCGGGCCCGCGGCCGAGCGCTGGGCGTACGAGAGCACCGCGCGGCCCAGCGGGTGCTCGGAGCCCTGCTCCACCGCCCCGGCCAGCCGGAGGGCCGCGTCCCGGCCCATCCCCCCGGCCGTCTCCGTGACCCGTACGACGGACATGTGGCCGGTGGTGAGGGTGCCCGTCTTGTCCAGCACGATCACGTCGACGTGCCGCAGGGCCTCCAGCGCCTGCGGCCCCCGTACCAGGATCCCGAGACGGGCGCCGCGGCCGGTGGCGGCCATGAGCGCGGTGGGCGTGGCCAGGCCCAGAGCGCACGGGCAGGCCACGACGAGGATCGCCACCGCCGCGGTCACGGCCGCCTGGGGGTCGGCTCCGGCGCCGAGCCAGAAGCCGAGCACGGTGACGGCCAGGGACAGCACGGCCGGGACGAACACGCCCGCCACCTTGTCGGCGAGGCGCTGGGCCCGCGCCTTGCCCGCCTGGGCCTCGGTGACCAGGTGGGTGATCCGGGCCAGCCGGGTGTCGGCACCGACCGCCGTGGCCTGTACGACGAGCAGCCCGCCCATGTTGACGGCGCCGCCCACCACCGCCCGGCCGGGTCCCACCTCGACGGGATCGCTCTCCCCGGTGATCAGCGACAGGTCCAGGGCCGAGTTCCCCGAGACCACGACGCCGTCGGTGGCGACCCGCTCCCCGGGCCGGACCACGAAACCCTGCCCCGGGAGGAGTTCCGCTATGGGCAGGAGGCGTTCCCTGCCGTCCTCGCGCACGGTCACGTCCTTGGCGGCCAGGCCGGCGAGGGAGCGCAGGGCCGCACCCGTGCCGCGCCGGGCGCGTGCCTCCAGGTGGCGGCCGGTGAGCACGAAGAGGGGAACGGCGACGGCCGCTTCCAGGTAGACGTGTGCGACCTCCGTTCCGGCCTGCGGGAGGAGGCTGAACGGCATCCGCATGCCGGGGTCACCCGCGCCGCCGAGGAACAGCGCGTACAGGGACCAGGCGAAGGACGCCACGACGCCGATCGAGACCAGGGTGTCCATGGTGGCCGCCGCGTGCCGCAGGCCGCGGGCCGCCCGTACGTGGAACGGCCAGGCGCTCCAGACGACCACGGGGGCGGCCAGTACCAGGCACAGCCACTGCCAGTTGCGGAACTGCAGGGCGGGCACCATCGACAGGAGGAGGACGGGCGAGGAGAGGAGCGTGGTGATCAGGAGGCGTTCGCGGTCCTTGCGGGCCTCCTCACGGGCCGGACCGTCAGGGGCGTCAGGGGCGTCAGGGGCGTCAGGGGCGTCCGGGTCGGCCGGAGCGCCGGGGGCACCGGGGCCGGTGGAGGCCGGGGGAGTGGTCCGTGACGCGGGTGGCGGCACCAGCTCCGTCTCGTACCCGGCCCGTTCGACCGCCGCCAGCAGTTCGCCGGGGGTGACCTGCGCCGGGTGGTGGACGCGGGCCCGGCCGGTGGCGAGGTTGACCGAGGCCGTCACCCCGTCGATGCGGGACAGCCGCTTCTCCACCCGGTTCACGCAGGCCGCGCAGGTCATGCCCCGCACGACGAGGTCGGTGGTCGTCAGCCCGGTGACCGTGCCGCTCTCCGGTGTCATCGCCCACCGCCGCTCATGCCGGTCATGCCGCCGGTCATGCCACCCATGTCCCCGCGGCCGCCCGGCTCGGCGGAACCCGCGTCGCCGACGGTGCTCCGCATGCCGGGCGCCACCGGACCGGCCGCCGCCCCCACCCCGTACGCGAGGGTGAACATCGCGAGGAGCAGTACCACGAAGCCGGTCAGCGCCGGGGGAGGGCCCCACCGCTCCGTGGTCGCGGGCGCCTGGACTGCGGACTGCTGTTCTTCGGCCATCGCCATTCCCTGATCCGAGGATTCGCTCACGGAGCCACCGCCCCGCCCGTTCCGCGCAGGTGGTCGGATGCGATCCCGGTCCGGTTCCCGCGGATCCGCCGCCGGGCCGAGGGGCGGGCGGCGGGCGGCGGGCGCCGAGCGGGGTGCGTCGGGGTGGTGCCCGGCGCACCCCGGCCGTGGCGTACCGGGGGCGGGTCAGGGGCGGGCGGTCAGGTATCCGCCCATGGAGGTGAAGTACTCGGTCGCGGGCAGCTCACGGCCGTCCTCGGTCCGCACCCGGGTGATGGCCAGCCCGTGGTTGCGGCCGGAGCGGGCGTCGGCGCCCGCCACGATCACCACGCCGTCACCCTCGCGGTAGAAGACGCGGCCGGGCGTGCCGCCGTACCGGCCCCGCGACACGAAGGCGGCCAGGACCTCGATCCGCCTGCCGCGGTGGAAGGTGAACGCGCTCGGGTACGGCTCGGACTGGGCGCGCACCAGACGGTCGAGCTCCTGCGCGGACCAGGTCCAGTCGATGCGGCTGTCCTCGACGGAGCGCTTGTGGAAGAAGCTGGCCCGCGACCGGTCCTGGCGGACGAACTCCCGTTGCCCGGAGGCTATGAGGTCCAGCGCGCCGACGGTGACGGGCGCGATGAGGTCGACGGTGCGGTGGAAGAGGTCGGTGGCGGTGTCCTTCGGACCCACCGGTACGGCCTCCTGCCGCACGATGTCCCCCGCGTCGAGTTCGTCGTTCATCATGTGGGCGGTGACGCCCACCTCGGTCTCTCCGTTGATCAGCGCCCAGATCAGGGGCGAGAACCCGGCGTACTTCGGCAGCAGCGAGTCGTGCACGTTCAGGGTGCCGTGGCGCGGGAGGCCGAAGACGCGCGGGGGCAGCCAGGTCCGCCAGTTGTTGGCCACGATGATGTCCGGGTCCGCCTCCTTCAGGCGCGCGAACAGCTCGTCGTCGTCCGGGCGGTTGCGGAGCAGTACCGGGACCCCGTGCTCCTCGGCGAGGTCGGCGACGGAGTCGCTCCAGATCTTCTCGTAGGCGTGCTCGCTCCTGGGGTGCGTCACGACCAGCACCACGTCGTGCTCGGAGTCCAGGAGGGCTTGCAGGGTGCGGTGCCCCCAGGTCTGGTAACCGAACATGACGACCCGCATGGGGTTCCTCCTCAGGGCAGGGGGTTGGTCATGTCGAGTAAAGCAAGGCTTGCCTAAGCCTGCAATGACCCTTATCTGCAAGGGAGTTGGAGATCACTCGGAAGGGTGACCGCCCGTTTTACCTATCGACAGTGTCGTCCGGATCAGCTTAGCCTTGCCTAAGTCTCATGGTCGTGGTTCCGTCGGCATGCCCGCATTCCGTGCCGGCCGGTACGCGGCCGACGGCCGCCCGTCCCCACGGCGGGAAGGCCGCCCTCGCAGGATGGGAGTGACATGGCACAGGTTCGTCCTGGCGAAGCCCCGGTGGTCCACGACCTCATTGGCATCGGCTTCGGGCCGTCCAACGTGGCCATGGCCATCGCGGTCAGCGAGCACAACTCACGCGTCGGCGGACAGGAGGCGGTCAGCGCCCGCTTCTTCGAGCAGCAGCCCCGCTTCGGCTGGCACCGCGGCATGCTCATCGACGACGCGACCATGCAGGTGAGCTTCCTCAAGGACCTGGTGACGCTGCGGAACCCCGCGAGCGACTTCAGCTTCCTGTGCTATCTCAAGAGCAAGGGACGGCTGGTCGACTTCATCAACCACAAGAACCTCTTCCCGCTCCGCGTGGAGTTCCACGACTACTTCGAGTGGGCCGCGGACAAGGTCGACGCCATGGTGTCCTACGGACACGAGGTCGTCGGGATCACCCCCGTGACCCGGGACGCAACGGTGGAGCACCTCGACATCACGGTCCGCTCCGGGGAGGGACTCGCACTCCACCGGGCCCGCAACGTCGTCATAGGAACGGGCCTGCGCCCCTTCATGCCGGACGGCGTGGAACGCACCGACCGCATCTGGCACAACTGCGACCTGCTGACGAAGGTCGACGGCCTGGACGGCGCCGTCCCTTCCCGGTTCATCGTGGTGGGCGCCGGGCAGAGCGCCGCCGAGAACGTCGCCTACCTCCACCGCCGGTTCCCCGGGGCCGAGGTCTGCGCCGTCTTCTCCCGCTACGGCTACAGCCCCGCCGACGACAGCGGCTTCGCCAACCGCATCTTCGACCCGCAGGCCGTGGGCGAGTTCTTCGCGGCGCCGGAGGACGTCAAGCGCCGGCTCATGGACTACCACGGCAACACCAACTACTCCGTGGTGGACATCGACCTGATCGACGACCTCTACCGGCAGATGTACCAGGAGAAGGTCCTGGGCACCGAGCGACTCCGCTTCCTCAACGTCTCCCGGCTGACGGACGTCAGGCAGACCCCCGGGGGAGTCCGCACGACCGTGCAGTCCCTCGTCACCGGTGAGGAGACCCCCCTGGACGCGGACGTCGTGGTCTTCGCGACCGGATACCGCCCGGCCGACCCCCTCGGCCTGCTCGGTGACGTCGCCGAACGGTGCCTGCGCGACAACGCGGGCCGCGTCCGGGTCGAGCGCGACTACCGCATCGCGACCGATCCCGCACTGCGGTGCGGCATCTACGTGCAGGGCGGTACGGAGCACACGCACGGCATCACCTCGTCCCTGCTGTCCAACACGGCCGTCAGGGTGGGCGAAATCCTCGACTCCCTCCTCGGGCGGGGCCTGAAATCCGGGGCCGACGAGGTCCGCACGGTCGCCGGGGGCACCGGCGGCGCCGCCCGCTGACGAAGGGATGACGTACGGCGACATGGGCACGCTTGCACTCGAACGCCCCGTCCCCACGGGCACGACGAGGGCGCGGAAGCGGCGGGTGGTCGGTTCGCTCGCCCTCGTGTTGATCCTCCTGACCGCGATGGTGGTGTCGTTGGGCGTCGGTGCGCGCGGGCTGACGCCGTCCGAGGTCTGGTACGGGCTGACCGCCGGGCCCGGCGCCGACCACCGGCTCACCGAGATCCGGCTCATCGTCCAGACCGTACGGATCCCCCGTACGGTGCTCGCCACCGTCGCCGGAGTGGCACTCGGGGTCGGCGGGGCGCTGATCCAGGGGTACACGCGCAACCCGATCGCCGACACCGGCCTGCTCGGAGTCAACGCGGGGGCCTCGTTCGCCGTGGTCTCGGTGATCGCCGTCTTCGGTTTCGCGAACCCGTTCCAGTACGTCTGGTTCGCCTTCGCCGGGGCGGCGGTCGCCGGTGTCGTGGTGTTCGGGCTGGCGAGCATCGGCCGGGGAGCGGGCAACCCCCTGACGCTGGCGCTGGCAGGACAGGGGGTCACCGTGTTCCTCGCGGCCATGACCACGGCGGTCGCGCTGTCCGACAAGGCGTCGCTGAACGCGCTGCGCTTCTGGAACGCGGGCTCGGTGGCCGGCGTCGGCTTCGGCGTCATCTGGCCGGTGACCGCCTTCGTCGCGGCCGGGCTGGTCCTGGCACTGACCACGCTGCCCGCCGTCAATCTGCTCAACCTGGGCGACGACGTGGCCCGGGGCCTGGGCGTCAACATCGCGCTGAACCGGACCATCGGCATCGTCGCCATCACCCTGCTGGCGGGGGCCGCGACGGCGGCGTGCGGCTCCATCGCGTTCCTCGGGCTCATGGTGGCTCACGTGGCCCGCTACCTGACCGGGCCGGACTACCGCTGGCTCGTACCGTACGCAGGCCTGCTCGGCGCCGTCGTCCTGCTGCTCTGCGACATCGCCGGGCGGCTGCTGGTCCGGCCGGGCGAGCTGGACGCGGGTGTCGTCGTGGCCCTCCTGGGCGCCCCCTTCTTCGCGGTGCTGGTGTGGCGCGGAAAGTTCAAGAGCGCATGACCGGGACCCGAGTGAAGCCTTCGGTGGCCCCGGGTGTGCGGCTCGGCGGGGTGTCGTTCGTCTGGCGGCCGTGGCCCGTCTGCGTCACCCTCCTGCTGGCGGCGGCGACGTTCCTCCTCTTCTGCCTGTCCATCGGCGTCGGGGACTTCCCGATCGGCCTGCCCCAGGTGGTCGCCACGATCCTGGGCCGGGGCGAGCAGGTGGACGAGTTCGTGGTCATGGACCTGCGGATGCCGCGGGCGCTGGCCGGGTGTGTCGTGGGCGTCGCGCTCGGCATGTCCGGGGCGATCACCCAGTCCGTCGCGCGCAACCCGCTGGCCAGCCCGGACATCCTCGGGATCACCTGGGGCGCCGGTGCGGTCGCGGTGTTCCTGGTGACGGTGTCGGGCGGGACCGCCACGGCGGTCGTCAACTCCGTGGGCCTGTCGGGTGCAGCTCTTGCGGGTGGTCTCGGTACGGGGCTCCTGGTGTACCTCCTGGCGTGGCGGCGCGGGATCGACGGCTTCCGGCTCATCCTCATCGGCCTGTCCGTGAGCGCGGTGATGGAGGCGATCACGACCTGGCTGCTGGTGACGGCCGACATCAGGGACGTGGCCCGGGCACAGGCCTGGCTCATCGGCTCGCTGGACAACCGCTCGTGGGACGACGTGCGGGTGGCGCTCTGGTGCACGCTCGCCCTGGCGGCCGTCGTGGCGGGCGCCGCCTTCCAGTTCAAGCCGTTGCACCTCGGCGACGACGTGGCCGCGGGCCTGGGGGTCCGCTACACGGTGGTGCGCGGCGTCCTGCTGCTGTGTGCCGTGCTGCTGGCGGGCGTCGCGGTGAGCGCGGCCGGACCGGTCTCCTTCGTCGCGCTGGTGGCACCGCAGGTCGCGATGCGTCTGGCGAGGTGCCCGACGCCGCCGATGGTCGCCTCCGGCCTGACCGGGGCCCTGCTGCTGACCGGTGCGGACCTGGTCGCCCGTACGGCGCTGCCGATGACCCTGCCGGTCGGCGTCGTCACGGCCGCGATCGGCGGTCCCTTCCTGGTCTACCTCCTGGTGCGGGCCAATCTTCGTTGATCGACACATGTTCGGGCAGGCACGGACCAAGGGGGAAGCGTGGCCACTCAGCACGTCACCGGGAGCGCGGCCGGGGGCGGGGACACCGCACGGCTGGCCGCCAGGGGGGTCACGGTCGGGTACGGGGGCCGGGTCGTCATCGACGACCTGGACGTGGTCGTCCCGCCCCGGGTGATCACCACGATCATCGGTTCCAACGGCTGCGGGAAGTCGACGCTGCTGCGGACCCTGTCGCGGCTGCTCAAGCCGACCAGGGGGACCGTCGTACTGGACGGCGAGGACATCGCCGGGCTCCGGACCCGGGACGTGGCGCGGAAGCTGGGTCTGCTGCCGCAGGCCCCGGTGGCCCCGGAGGGGCTCACGGTGGCCGACCTGGTGGCCAGGGGCCGGCATCCGCACCAGAGCTGGCTGCGGCAGTGGTCGTCGGACGACGCCGCCGTGGTGGAGCGGGCGCTGGCCATGACCGGGGTGGCCGACCTGGCGGACCGTCCGGTCGACGCCCTGTCGGGAGGGCAGCGCCAGCGCGTGTGGATCTCCATGACGCTGGCCCAGGGCACCGATCTGCTGCTGCTGGACGAGCCGACGACGTACCTGGACCTGGCGCACGCCATCGACGTGCTCGATCTGGTGGACGACCTCCACGAGTCCGGATGCACCGTGGTCCTGGTGCTGCACGACCTGAATCTGGCCACCCGTTACAGCGACAACCTCATCGTGATGAAGGCGGGATCCATCCTCGCGCAGGGGCACCCGCGCGACGTGATCACGGCCGAGTCGCTGCACGAGGCCTTCGGGCTGCGTGCCAAGGTGATCGACGACCCGGTGGGGGACAGGCCGCTCATCGTGCCGATCGGCCGCGCCCATGTGAGGCCGGATCAGCTGGACAAAGGTACGGTTCAAGTAAGGCTAGGCTAGCCTCACTTGGGCGCGCTACTGTGTGGCTGCCCTCGGCCGGGGGCGCAATGGACAGCACGAAAGCAAGGGATTGCGGATGCTTCTCCATCGGACGTCAGTCACGAACCCCCGGGCGCGGTCCGCGCTGGCGGTCTGCGCCGCGACGCTCGGGGTCGGCCTCCTGGCCGGATGCGGTGCCGACCCGGCGGACCCGGCCGAGCAGAAGGGCGGTGACGCCCCGGCCGCCGCGGCCGGCACCTTCCCGGTCACCGTGGAGCACGCCTTCGGCTCCACGAAGATCGCCAAGGCCCCCCAGCGGGTCGTCTCCGTCGGCTACACCGACGACCAGGCGATCCTCGCCCTCGGCGTCAAGCCGGTGGGCATGGTCGACCAGTACCCCAACCCGCCCGGTACCAGCCCGGACATCAACACCCAGTGGCCCTGGACGAAGGACAAGTGGGGTGACACCCGCCCCGAGGTCGTCATGAACAACGGCGACGCCGGCCCGAACTACGAGAAGATCGCCGCCCTGCGGCCGGACCTGATCGTCGCGGTCTACTCCGAGATCGACCGGGCCGCCTACGACAAGCTCTCCAGGATCGCTCCGACGGTGGGCCGGACCAAGTCCGAGAAGGAGCCGTTCAGCGCCCCCTGGCAGGACAACGCGGTCCACATCGCCAAGGCCCTGGGCCAGGAGGCCAAGGGCGCCGAACTGGTCAAGGGCATCCAGGACAAGCTCGACGCGGCCAAGCAGGCGCACCCCGGTTTCGCGAACCAGACCGCCGTCGCACTGTCCTGGTACAAGGACTCCGTGGCCCCCTTCACCACCACCGACGTGCGCGGCCGGCTGGTGACGGGCATCGGCTACCAGGGCCGGACGGAGATCGACAAGATCGCCGACGGCAAGTTCTACACCACGCTCTCCCCCGAACGCATGGACCTCGTCGACGTCGACCGCATCTTCGTCATCGCCGACCGGGCGGACCAGGAGGCGCTGAAGAAGTTCGACCTGTTCACCAACCTCGACGCGGTCAAGAACGGCAGGGTCTCCTACCTCCTGGACAGCGAGGGACCCGCCGTCGGCGCTGCCATGTCCCAGGGCACCCTGCTCTCCCTGCCCTACGCGATCGACGAACTCGTCAAGTCGGCCGGCTGAGTGTGAGCACCACGGATACGCTCGTCGCCCCGACCACCCTGCGGACCACGACCGGACGCGAGGCCGTCCGCTGGGTCGCCGCGCACTGCCGTGAGGTGCCCTGGCTGACGGCCGCCACCGCCCTGACGACGGTGGCCGGGGCCGCCCTCCAGGTGCTCCCGCTGCTCCTGCTCGGCCGGGTCGTCGACGGGGTGGTCGCGGGCGGACCGCGCTCGATCCTGGTCACCACGGGCGTACTGATGGTGGCCGCCGCGCTCCTCGGCGCGGCGGCCACCGCCCTGTCCACCTACCTGGTCGGCCGGCTCGGCGCCGACCTCCTCGCCCGGCTGCGGGAAGGCGCCGTCCGGACGGTCCTGGGAATGCCGAGCGCCCGGATCGAGCAGGTCGGCCGCGGAGACGTGCTCTCCCGCGTCGGCGACGACGTCGCCGTGCTGTCCAGGGGCATCCGTACGGCCGTCCCCACCGTGTTCTCGGCGGGCGTGCTCGTGGCCATCGCCACCCTCGGCATGTTCGGCCTCGA
Organism: Streptomyces sp. NPDC090021; assembly: GCF_044748225.1. Classification (NCBI taxonomy): domain Bacteria; kingdom Bacillati; phylum Actinomycetota; class Actinomycetes; order Kitasatosporales; family Streptomycetaceae; genus Streptomyces; species Streptomyces sp. NPDC090021. The sequence continues at coordinate 12,492 of NZ_JBIVFO010000060.1, forward strand.
CTGGCGGCTCGGCCTGGCCGGAGCCGGCGCACTGCCCGCGTACGCCCTCGCCCTGCGCTGGTACCTGCCCCGCTCCGCGCCCCTCTACAAGCAGCAGCGGGCCGTCCAGGCGGACCGCGCGCAGGCGCTGATCAGCGGACTCAACGGGATCGACACGGTCCGCGCCTACCGTCTGGAGGGCGCCGTCCGGGAGAAGGTCACCACCGAATCGTGGCGGGTCCGCGAACTCGGCATCGACGTGTTCCGGCTCTTCGGCCGTTTCGTCGGCCGGGAGAACCGGGCCGAGTTCATCGGACTGGTCCTCATCATCCTCGTCGGGTACGCCCTGCTGGAGGCCGACGCCGCCACCCTCGGCGAGGTCTCGGCGGCCCCCCTGCTCTTCCACCGGCTGTTCACCCCGCTGGGCTCCATCATGTTCACCTTCGACGAGGCGCAGAAGTCGGGCGCGAGCCTGACCCGGCTGGTCGGGGTGCTGGGCGAGGACGCCCAGGACCGGCTGGTCGGCGCCCCGGGCGTCGTACCGGCGGCCGACGCGGCCCACCCGGTGACGGTGAAGGGCCTGACCTTCGCCTACCCCGGCACCGAGCAGCCCGTCCTGAGGGACGTCGACCTGACCATCCCGGCCGGTGGCTCCCTCGCCCTGGTCGGGGCGACCGGCGCCGGCAAATCGACCCTGGCCGCGCTGATCGCGGGCATCGGGACCCCGCAGACCGGATCGGTCCGCATCGGACCGACCGACCTCGCCGGTCTGGACGAGGCCGGTGCACGGGCCCTGGTGAGCATCCTGACGCAGGAGACGCACGTGTTCTCCGGCCCGCTCGCCGACGACCTGCGGCTGGCCGCACCGCAGGCCACCGACGCCGAGCTGACCGAGGCCCTGCGCACGGTCGGTGCCGAGGGCTGGGTGGACGCCCTGCCCGACGGCCTGCGGACCACGGTCGGGGAGGGCGGCGAACGCCTGGACGTCACCAAGGTGGCCCAGATCGCCCTCGCCCGGCTGGTACTGGCCCGTTCGCCCGTGGTGGTGCTCGACGAGTCCACGGCCGAGGCGGGCAGCGAGGGCGCGGTCGGGCTCGAACGGGCCGTGCTCGCCGCCTGCGCGGGCCGCACCACCCTGTTCGTCGCGCACCGGCTGACCCAGGCCATGGCGGCGGACCGGATCGCCGTGCTCGACGCGGGCCGCGTCGTGGAGCACGGCACGCACGAGGAGTTGGTGGCCCTCGGCGGCCGGTACGCGCGACTGTGGCGCGCCTGGCGCGAGGGAAGCCAGCCCCACCCGCGACCGGGTGGGACAACCTGAGGACACTGAAGGGGCGTTGAGTCTTCTATGACGGAACCGACCGCTCGTCTCGTGCGGCTGTCTCCCACGCGCCTGGCCGGGGTACGCCGGCGAACGGGCGACTACAGCGACCGGACCATCGCCTCGGCGTGCTCGATCGCCCTGGCGTACTGGGCGACCGGCCGCAGTCCCGACGGCATGGAGCTCACCCCCGGCACCCTCTTCGCGGACGTCCTCGGCTGGGCCGACAACGGCGGCGGCGGTGCGACCGGCTGGAACGTGGGCGCGGACGCCCGCAGCATCACCCTCCCGGACGGCGTCCCGCCGGCCGAGGCACAGCTCGCCCTCGACGACCTGGCCGACTTCCCCGACCGGCCCCTCGGCACCGTCGCCCCCTCCAGCGTGGCGGCCCGCATCGAGACCCTGGCCCGGTGGAACGACACCGGCGCCGACCGGGTCCGCCCCACCATCGTGGAGATGTTCCGCGAGCAGGCGCGCACCCGCCCCGACGCCGTCGCCGTCGTCGACGAGCACCGCGCACTGACCTACGGCCGGGTCGCGGAGCTGTCCGGCCAGCTCGCCCACCACCTCCTCGACCGCGGGATCACCGCCGAACAGGTCGTCGGCATCTCGCTGGACCGCTCCGCCGACATGGTGGTCGCCCTGCTCGGCGTACTCCGGGCCGGAGCCGCGTTCGTCCCGCTCGACCCGCAGTGGCCCGCCGCACGCAGGGCCGTCGTCATCGAGGACGCGGGCGTCGTGCTCCAGCTCAATGGCTCGGGCGAACACCCCCCGGGCGAACCGGCCGCCGTGGCCGTCGACCTCGGCGACTGGCGCCACGGCTCCCGCCCCGGCGGGGACCCCGGCATCACCACCCCCGGCGACGCCCTCGCCTACGTGATCTTCACCTCCGGCTCCACCGGCCGCCCCAAGGGCGCGATGATCCGTCACGAGGCGATCAGCGAGCGCCTGCTGTGGCAGGTCGAGGAGATCCTGGGCTTCGGCCCCGACGACGCCTCACTGTTCAAGGCGCCGCTCTCCTTCGACATCTCCATCAACGAGATCTTCCTGCCGCTGGTCTCCGGCGGCAGGCTGGTCGTCCTGCGGCCCGGCGGCGAACGCGACCCCCACCACCTCCTCGGCGTCATCGCCGCGCAGCGCGTCACCTTCACCTACCTGGTGTCGTCGATGCTGGACGTACTGCTGGAGATCGCGGGCGACTCCGGACGGCTGGACAGCCTGCGGCACGTGTGGTGCGGCGGCGAAGTGCTCACCCCCGAACTGTACGAACGGTTCCGCACCCGGCTCGACATACCCATGTACCACGGCTACGGCCCGGCCGAGACGACGATCGGCGTGTCCCACGTCATCTACCGGGGCGCCGCGGAACGCCTGTCCACCTCGATCGGCAGGGCCAACCCCAACACCCGCCTCTACGTCCTCGACGACGAACTGCGCCCGGTCCCGGCCGGCGTCGGCGGCGAACTGTACGTGGGCGGCCTCCTCCTGGGCCGCGGCTACGCGGGCGCCCCGGGCCTGACGGCCTCCCGCTTCGTCGCCGACCCCTTCGCCGGGGACGGCTCGCGCCTGTACCGGACCGGCGACCTGGCCCGGTACGCCCCGGACGGATCGCTGGACTTCCTCGGCCGCGCGGACAACCAGATCAAGATCCGCGGCATGCGGCTGGAGATCGAGGACGTCGAGGCCGGCCTCGCGGAACACCCCCGCGTACGGCACACCTGCGTCGTCGCGAAGCAGAACACCGCGGGCGGCACCTACCTGGTGGGCTACGTGATCCCCACCGCCGGAGCCGCGGACCTGCGGGCCGAGGAGGTCCGGGACTGGGCCGCCGCGCACATGGTCGCGTACATGGTGCCCGCCCACATCGTCGTCCTGGAGGAGTTCCCGCTCACCGCCAACGGCAAGCTGGACCGCGGCGCGCTGCCGGAGCCCGCCTCCGGCACCGGCCCGTTCGCCCCGCCCGCCACCGAGAACGAGCACCTGGTGTGCGAGGCGGTCGCGACGCTCCTGCACCTGGACCGGACCGGTGTCGACCAGGACTTCTTCCGGCTCGGCGGCGACAGCCTGCTCGCCATCTCCCTGCTCGGCGCACTGCGCAAGGCCGGCCTGTACCTCACACCCCGGCAGATCTTCACCCACAGCGTGCTCGGGGCGCTGGCCGCGGTGGCGAGCCCCGTCGACGCCGCCGCCGAGGACCACGACGACGTGGCGACCGGGCCCGTCACCGGATCCCCCATCGTGCGCTGGCTCGGCGGGACCACCGACGCCGTCGACGGCTTCGTGCAGGCCGTGGAGCTGAACACCCCCGCGGACCTGACCGCCGTCGCCCTCGACACGATCCTCTCCGCCGTCGTCGAACGCCACGACATGCTGCGCGCCCGGCTCGTGCGCGGCGACCGCTGGGGATTCGAGGTCCCGGCCCCCGGACAGCGCACCGCCGCCGGATGGCAGGAGAGCGACCGGCCGCTCGACGCATGCGTCGCGCTCGCCACCGCCGCACTGGACCCGGCGGGCGGCGTCATGCTGCGCGCCGTATGGCGCCGCGACGCCCGCCGGCTCGTCCTCGTTGCCCACCACGTGGTGATCGACGCCGTGTCCTGGCGGATCCTGATGGAGGACCTCGCCACCGCCTGGCGGCAGTACTCCACCGGCGTGCCGGTCCGGCTGCCGGCGGTGGGAACCTCCTTCCGCCGCTGGACCCAGCTGCTGGAACAGGCCGCGTTCGACGACGACCGCGCCCACTTCCACCGCGCCCTGCCGGGTACGGACGCACCCCTGGGCCGACGCGCCCTCGGCGCGGACGACACCGTCGCACGCGAACGGACCCTGACCGTGCTGGTCGGCCCCGAGGTCACGGCCGCCCTGCTCGGTGACGTTCCCGCCCGCTTCCACGCGGGCGTCAACGACGTGCTGCTGACCGCGCTCGCCGTCACGCTCGCCCGGTGGCGCCGCGACCTCGGCCAGGACCAGACCTTCGCCCACGTCGAACTGGAGGGACACGGCCGCGAAGCACGCTTCGTGGCGGACGGCGCCGGCTTCGAACCGGAACTCTCCCGGACCGTCGGCTGGTTCACCACCCTGTTCCCGGTCACCGTGGACCCCGGCGCGGCCGACGACCTCACTGCTCCCGACTACCTGGCGGCCGCCGTCAAGGCCGTCAAGGAGGACCTCGCCCGCGTCCCGCGGGGCGGCCTCTCCTACGGCGTCCTGCGCCACCTGGCCGACGCCCGGTTCGACGCGCCCGCACCCCAGGTCCTCTTCAACTACCTCGGCCGCTTCACCGCCGGAGCATCCGGCGACTGGGAACCGGCCGGTTCCACGGGCTGGTTGGGGGAGCGGCGGGACCCCGGGATGCGCCTGCCGCGGGCTCTGGAGTTCAACGCCATCGCCGAACCCGGCCCCACCGGTGCCTACGAACTGGTCACCACCCTCTCCTGGCCCGACGGCCTGTTCACCGACGAGGACATCGCGACCGTCGGCGCGTACTTCCAGCAGACCCTGACCGCGATCGCCGCACTCGACGGCGGCGGCCACACCCCCGGCGACTTCCCCCTGGTCGCCCTCACCCAGGCGGACGTCGACGAACTCGACGGCCCCGCCCTGCGCGACGTCCTGCCGATGACCCCGCTCCAGGAAGGCCTGTACTTCCACTCCGTCTTCGACGACGACTCCCGCGGCCACTACGTCGAACAGCAACTGCTGACCCTGGAGGGCGAGGTGGACACCGGCCGGCTCGCGGCCGCGGCCACCCGCCTGCTCGCCCTCCACCCCAACCTCGCGGCCCGTTTCACGCCGCTCGCCGACGGCCGTGTGGTCTGCGTACTGGAGAGCGGCGTACAGGCCCCCTTCACCGTCCTGGACCGGCCCGGGATGACCGACGAGGAGATCCGCGAACACGCCGAACGCGACCGCCGCGCCGGATTCGACCTGGCCACCGGCCCCCTCATGCGCTACACACTCATCCGCGCGGGGGCGGGCCGGACCGTCCTGGTGCAGACCGTGCACCACATCATCGCCGACGGCTGGTCGGTGCCCCCGATGCTCCGCGCCCTGCTCGCCGAGTACCACGCGCCGGGCACCGTCCATCCGGTCGGCGGCTTCACCGACTACGTACGCCGGCTCGCCGGGCGGGACGAGGAGGAGAGCGACCGCGTGTGGCGCGAACAGCTCGCCGGCCTGCCCGGCCCGTCCCTGGTCGCCGAGGGACACACCCCCTCCGACCGGTTCGCCGACGCGGCCTCGGACCCGGACGCAGACCTCGACGAAAGGGCCCGCGCGGCCGGCGTGCCCCTGAGCGTCGCCGTGCACAGTGCCTGGGCGGTCGCGCTCGGCGGCCTGCTGCACGGCCGGGACGTCGTCTTCGGCTCCACCGTGTCGGGGCGCGACGTGGACGTGCCCGGCATCGAGGACATGGTCGGCCTGTTCATCAACACCATTCCCGTCCGCGCCCGGTGGACCGCCACCACCACCGCCGGGGAACTGCTCGCCTCGGTCCGCGAGCACCAGAGCGCCGTACTGGCGCACCAGCACGTGTCGCTGGCGCGCATCGGCCGCCGGGCCGGCGCCGGCCCGCTGTTCGACACCCTGGTGGTCTTCGACGTCGCGACCGACACCGCGGCCCTGCGCGAGCCCGCCCACACCCTGTCCGTGACCGGCATTGTGAACGAGGGAGCCCCGCACTATCCGCTGACCCTCGTGGTGGAACGCGTCCCCGACGGACGGCCCCGCTTCAACCTGATCCACGACGGCGCGCTCCTGCGGGAGAGCGGGGCCCGGGCGATCCTGTCCGCCTTCACCCGTACCCTCACCGGCCTCCTCACCCGGCCGGACGCCCTGGTCGACGACCTGGTCGCCGCACCGGGGGACGCCGAAGCCCGGCACCCGGGGCGGACCGCCCAGACCACCCGGGCCGCCCCGACCGTAGCGGCCACCCTGGGTGACCTCTTCGACGCGGCAGCGCGCCGCGATCCGGCCGCCACCGCCGTCACCCAGTGCGCCCTCGACGGCGCGACCCGCTCGCTGACCTACGGCGAACTGGCCGCGGCGCGCGACGAACTGGCCGCCACCCTGCGGGCCGCCGGTGTCGGACCGGGAGAGCGCGTCGCCGTCGCCGTACCGCGCTGTCTGGAGCAGGTCGTCGCGCTCGTGGCCGTCGTCACGGCGGGCGGCGCCTACGTACCGCTGGACCTCGCCCACCCGGACGAGCGGCTGGAGTACGTCCTGACCGACGCCGCTCCCGAGGTCGTCCTCGTCGCCCCGGAGCACCGGGACCGCTTCACGCGGCTGCTGCACCGGGCGGGCGTCCCCGCCCGCGTCCTCGTACCGGGGGAGGAACGGCTGCCGCAGGACACCGGGGGTCCCGCCGCTCCCGCTGCCGCCCCGCACGACCCCGCGTACGTCATCTACACCTCCGGCTCCACCGGCCGGCCCAAGGGGGTCGTGGTCCCGCACTCCGGTGTCGTGACCCTGCTCGCCAACACCCGCCCCGGCATGGACTTCGGCCCGCGCGACGTATGGGTGCAGTTCCACTCGTACTCCTTCGACTTCGCGGTCTGGGAACTGTGGGGCGCCCTCGTCCACGGCGGCGAGCTGCTGGTGCCCGACTACGCGCTGACCCGATCCCCTCTCGACTTCCACCGGCTGGTGCGCGAACGCGCCGTCACCGTGCTCAACCAGACCCCCTCCGCCTTCTACCGGTTCATCGAGGCTGACCGGCACGCCGCCGAGCCGCTCCCCGCGCTGCGCCGGATCATCTTCGGGGGCGAGGCGCTGGACCTCGGGCGGCTGCGCGGCTGGGTCGAACGGCACGGCACCGTCTCGCCCGAGCTCGTCAACATGTACGGCATCACCGAGACCACCGTCCACGTCACCCACCGGATCCTGACCGACGAGGACTTCCGCTCCGGCGGCGACGTCAGCCCGATCGGCCGCCCCCTGCCCGGCCTGGTCACCCACCTGCTCGACGACCGGCTCCGGCCGGTGCCCCCGGGCCGGGTGGGCGCCGTCTACGTCGCCGGCGACCAGGTCTCCCTCGGCTACCTGGGCCGGCCCGGGCTCACCGCGGGCCGCTTCGTGGCCGATCCGTTCGCCGCCGACGGCTCCCGCATGTACCACACCGGCGACCTCGCCCGTCGCACCCTCGACGGCGAGCTGGAGTTCACCGGCCGGGCCGACGACCAGGTACAGCTCAAGGGATTCCGCATCGAGCCCGGCGAGGTGGAGGCCGCGATCAGGGAACTCGACGGCGTCCTCGACGTGGCCGTCACCGCGGCGGACAGCGGCGACCACCTCGTCGCGCACCTCGTGGGACGGACGCCGGGCGACCTCGCCGGCGCGCTGGCGGCGAAACTGCCCGCGCACATGGTGCCCGCACGCGTGCTGCCGGTCGACGCCCTGCCCCTGACCGTCAACGGCAAGCTGGACCGGCGGGCCCTCGCGGAACGCGCCCGGACGGCGGCGGGCGGGACCGGGCCGGAGCACGCCGGAGCCGCCGAGGCCGCCGTGGCGCACGACAGCGCGCTGACGGCGCTGGTCGGTGTTTTCACGCAGGCCCTGCCCGGCACCGCCGTGGACGCCGACTGCGACTTCTTCCGGGCCGGCGGCGACAGCATCCTCGCCATCACCGTCGTCAACCGGGCCCGGACCCTCAGCCTCGCGATCACCCCGCGGGACGTGTTCCTGCTCAGGACACCGCGCGCGCTCGCCGGACACCTGGCCGCGAGCACCCCGCCGACCACGGCGCCCCCCGCCCCCGCCGTCCCCGCCGCCCCCCAGGACGGCCCGTTGGCACCGACCCCGATCATCCTGCGCCAACGACTGCTGGGCGGCCCGCTCGCCCGGTTCGCCCAGGCCCGGGCCGTGACCGCCGCCGAGGGTACCGCCTTCGCCGACGTCGAGCGCGCCGCGAACGCCGTCGTGGCCGCGCACCCGGCCCTGCGGCTGAGGCTGCGCACCGAGCACGGCGTATGGGCCCTGCGCACCGAACCCGCCCGCGAGGTGCGCGTCGTCCGCGCGGACACCTCCGACCCGGCGGCCGCGGCCGACGGGGCCGCCGGACGCCTCGATCCCGAGGCCGGGGACGTCATCGCGTTCACGTGGCTGGAGACGAGCCGCACCCTCGTGGTCGCCGTGCACCACCTCGCCGTCGACACGGTGTCCTGGCTGATCCTCCTCGACGACCTGGACGCGGCCCTGCGCGGAACGCCCCCGGCGCCGCAGAGCACCCCCTACGCCGAGTACGCGCGGGCCCTGGCCGATCCCGCGGCCCACCCGGCCGACAGCGGCCCCGGGCACTGGATCGCCACGCTCCAGGCGCCCCCGCTGCTGCCCCGGGTCCGGGCGCCGCGCGACACCACCGTCGTGCTCCCGCCCGACGTCGGCGACCTCGTCACCCGCACCGCCCCCGCCGCACTCGGCGTCGGACCCACCGAGCTGCTGTGCGGCGCGCTGCGCACCGCGCTGACCCGGATCCAGCCCACGCCCACCGACCTCGCGGTCGACCTGGAGCGGCACGGCCGCGAACCGGTGCTGCCCCACCACGACTACACCCGTACCGTCGGCTGGTTCACCTCCATCGCGCCCGTGCGGCTCACCGCCCACACCGACCCCGTCGCGGCGGCCCGCGAGGTCGCCGCACGCCGGCCGGACGCCCGCGCCCACCTCGACTACGGCCGGCTCCGCTACCTCGACCCGCAGACGGCCCCGCTGCTGGACACCCACCCGCAGGTGCTGTTCAACTACCTCGGCCGGGGCGACGAGTCACGCGCCCTGCACATCAGCGGCGGCGACCTGGGCGACCACAGCCCCTACGCCGTCGAGGTCAACGCCTGGACGGACACGGCCTCCGGAAGCCTGCACGCCGTCTTCACCCTCGCCGACGGCGTCCCCGAGGAGATCACCGGGTACTGGTGCGACGCGCTGCGGCACATCGCCGACGCCTCCACCACCGTCGAGCGCACCGCCCCGGTCACCCCGCTCCAGCGCGGCCTGTACTTCCAGGCCCAGCTGGCCGGACCGGTCGGCCACTACGTCGCGCAGAGCTGGTTCACCTTCGACCGGCGCCTGGACACCGGTGCCCTGGCCGAGGCCATGGCCTGGGTGATGGCCCGCCACCCGGCAGTGGGCGCCGGCTTCGCCACCGACGACGACGGCAGCGCCGTGCAGGTCCTCGCGGCCGGCCGCCGCGTCGACGTCGGCACGGTCGACCTCGCCACGGACGCCGAGGCCGAGGAGCTGCTGGCCCGGGACCGCGCCACCGGATTCGACACCGACCGGCCGCCGCTGATCCGGCTGACCGTGGTGCGCCGGCCCGACGGCCGCGACGGCCTGCTGCTCAGCTACCACCTGCTGCTGTGGGACGGCTGGTCCCGGGAGATCGTCCTGCGCGACCTGTTCGACGCCTACGAGGCGGCCCTCAAGGGCACCCTGACGGCGCCGGCCCCGGCCTCCCCGAGCTTCGAGGACCACGCCCGGGCACTCGCCGCCAAGGACCCCGCCGCGGCGGAACGGTTCTGGGCGCGGCACCTGACCGGCCTGCCCGGCCCGACCCTGCTCGCCGGACCGTCCCCGGCCCTCGCCGACGGCCTGCCCCGCACCCTCGTGCACACGCTCGACCCCGAGCGGTCGCAGCTCCTCCGGGACGCCGCCCGCACCCACGGCGTCACCCTGAACTCCGTACTGACCGGCGCCCTCGGCCTCCTGCTGGGTGCCCGGACCGGCCGCGGCGACGCCGTCTTCGGCGTGACCGTCTCAGGCCGCGAGGGCGAAGGGCTGGCCGGCATCGTGGGCGTCCTGCTCAACACCGTCCCCCTGTGGACACGGGCCCGGCCGGGCGACACCGTCCGGGAGTACCTGTCGGCAGTGCAGGCCGCCCGGGTCGAGGCGATGGAGCACGAGCACATCGGGCTCGGCGAGATCCAGCGGGCCGGCGGACACGACACCCTCTTCGACAACCTGTTCGTGCTCCAGAACTTCCTGGACCTGGACGCCTTCGCGGAGATGAACGCCCGCCACGGCATCACCGCCGTGCGCGCCGACGACTCCACGCACTACCCGTACACCTGGGTGGTCACCCCCGGCGACCGGCTCACCGTCAAACTTGAGTACCGCGACCACGACACCCCGGCGGCCCGGCGCCTCCTGGACGACTACCTGCGCCTCCTCGACGACCTGGCCCGGGCCACGGGCCCGGTGGGCGCCCTCGGCGGTCGCGGGCCGGGGACCGCAACCGCCCGGCGCACCGGCATCGGCACGGACACCGTCGTCGACCGGTTCGACCGGGCGGCCGACCGCGACCCCGGGCGCACCGCACTCGTCGCCCACGGACACCCCATGACCTTCGCCGGCCTCCGGGACCGCAGCCGCGCCCTCGCCGGTGTCCTCACCGGGCGCGGCATCGGTCCCGAGACCACGGTGGGCATCGCCGTCCCCCGCTCCCTGGACTCCATCGTGGCGCTGTTCGCCGTCCTGCGCACGGGCGCCGCGTATGTGCCGCTGGAGCTGGACCACCCCGACGAGCGGATCGCCGCGATCGTCGCGGACGCCCGCCCCGAGGTCGTCCTCACCGTCGGTGCCGTGTCACCCCGGCTGGGCCTGCCGCCCGGCGACCTCATCGAGCTCGACCGGCCCCTGCCCGCGGCCGAGCCCTTCACGACCTTCGCCCCCGACGCCCCGCACCGCCTGCGGCACCCCGCGTACACGATCTACACCTCCGGGTCGACCGGCAGGCCCAAGGGCGTGGTCACCGAGTACGCGGGCCTGACCAACATGCTGATCAACCACCAGCGCCGGATCTTCGAGCCGGTACTGGCGGAGCACGGCCACCGGGTCTTCCGGATCGCCCACACCGTGTCGTTCGCCTTCGACATGTCGTGGGAGGAACTGCTGTGGCTCGCGGACGGCCATGAGGTGCACATCTGCGACGAGGAACTGCGCCGCGACGCCCCCCGGCTCGTCGAGTACTGCCTGCGGCACGGGATCGACGTCGTCAACGTGACCCCGACCTACGCCCAGCAACTGGTCGCCGAGGGCCTGCTCGACGACCCGGACCGGCGGCCCGCCCTCGTCCTGCTGGGCGGTGAGGCCGTCACGCCCACCCTGTGGCAGCGGCTCGCCGAGACCGAGGGCACGGCCGGATACAACCTCTACGGCCCCACCGAATACACCATCAACACCCTCGGCGTCGGCACCTTCGAGTGCGAGGACCCCGTGGTGGGCGTCGCCATCGACAACACCGACGTCCACGTCCTGGACCCGTGGCTCCGCCCCCTGCCGGACGGGGTCCCCGGCGAGCTGTACGTGGCGGGCATCGGCATCGCGCGCGGCTACCTCGGCCAGGCCGGGCAGACCGCGCACCGGTTCGTGGCCTGCCCGTTCGGCGAACCAGGCGAGCGGATGTACCGCACCGGAGACCTGGTGGCGCGGCGGCCCGACGGCAACCTGGCGTACCTGGGCCGCACCGACCAGCAGGTCAAGATCCGCGGACACCGCGTCGAACCGGGGGAGGTCGAGGCCGCGTTCGCCGCGCACCCGCAGGTCCGGTTCGTCGCCGCCGTCGCCCAGCCCGATCCGCAGGTGGACGGCGCGTACCGGCTGGCGGCCTACCTCGTCCTGGACGACGGCGGGGACCTGGCCGCGGTCGCCGCCGAAGTGGGCTCCACACTGCCGGACTTCCTGCGCCCGACCCACTACGCCCGGGTCGACGCCATCCCGCTGACGGTGAACGGGAAGGCCGACACCAGGGCACTGCCCGAGGCCCGGCCGCTGGGCGCGCTGACCACGGCGGACGAGCGCGGCCCGGAGACGGAGACGGAGACGGCCGTCTGCGCGTTCTTCGCGGAAGCCCTGGACCTGGACGACGACGAGGTGAGCGCGGTGAGCGACTTCGTGTCCCTCGGCGGACACTCCATGCTGGCGGTGCGGCTGATCGGCCTGCTCCGCCGGGAGTACGGTCCAGTGATCACGATCCGCGATCTGTTCACCCTGCGCACCCCGGAAGCGATTGCCCGCCACCTCGATGACCACTCCTGACACGCAGCGGGCCCGTTCGGGGTCCGACATCCTGCGCATCGCGCTGCGCCGCAACGTCGGCGCCATGGCCTGGGGCACCCTCCTCATGGGCCTGTACCAGGCCGGCGAGACGGCCTTCCCCATCGCGCTCGGCCTGATCGTGGAGCACACGATGCAGGACCGGGGCCCCCGCGCCCTGGTCCTGTCGATCGCCGCGCTCGCCGTGATCATCACGACGGTGTCGCTGTCCTGGCGGTTCGGCATGCGCATCCTGCAGAAGGCCAACACGACCGAGGCGCACCGCTGGCGGGTGCGCGTCGCGGACTGCGGTCTCCAGCCGGTGGCCCGGGACATGGGCCTGAAGTCGGGCGAGGTGCTGACCATCGCCACCGAGGACGCCGACCAGACGGCCGACATCATCGAGGTCGTACCCCTGCTGATCAGCTCGCTGGTCGCGGTGCTGGTGGCCGCCGTCGCCCTGGGGCTCGCGGACCTCAGGCTCGGCCTGCTGGTGATCGTCGGCACCGTCGCGATCCTGTCGGTGCTGTCGGTGATGTCCCGGCGGATCGGCTCCAGTACGCGCGAACAGCAGGCCCGGGTGGCCCGCGCGGGCGCGAAGGTCGCCGATCTGATCACCGGGCTGCGCCCGCTGCACGGTTTCGGCGGCAACCACGCGGCCTTCGGGGCCTACCGGAAGGTCAGTACCGAGGCGAAGCACCAGGCGGTCACCGTGGCCGGGGTGAACGGCGCGTACGCCGGCACGGCCGCCGCCCTCAACGCCGCCCTGGCCGTGGCCGTGACCCTGACGGCAGGCCTGCTCGCCTTCGACGGCCGCATCACCGTCGGCGAGCTCGTCATGGCCGTGGGGCTGGCGCAGTTCATCATGGAACCGCTGAAGATGTTCTCGGACATGCCCAGGTACGTGATGATGGCGCGGGCGTCGGCCGAGCGGATGGCGCTGGTGCTGACCGCGCCCCCGGTCTCCGTCCCGGGACCGCGGCGCCCGGCCGCCGGCGGTGACCTGGAGGTCGACGGTGTCCGGCACGGCGCCCTGCGCGGCCTGGAGTTCCACGTCCCGGCGGGCGGTTTCACGGCGATCGCCGCCTACCAGCCGCGCGCCGCCGCCGACCTCGCCGCAGTCCTGGCCGTACGGGTCCCGCCCCACACCTACGAGGGAGCCGTACGGGTCGGCGGGCAGGAGATCGCCGGACTGTCGGTGGCGGCGGTCCGCGAGCACATGCTGGTCAACCCGTACGACGCGGAGATCTTCGCGGGCACGCTCCGCACCAACATCGACCCGTCGGGCAGCAGCCGGACGGTCCCCGAGGCCGTCGAGGCGTCCCTGCTGACCGATGTCGTCGCCCTCCACCGCGAGGGGCTCGACTACGCCGTCCGCGACCGCGGCGCGAACCTCTCCGGCGGCCAGCGCCAACGGCTGTCCCTGGCCCGGGCCCTGGCGGCCGACAGTGACGTTCTCGTCCTGCACGATCCGACGACGGCCGTCGACGCCGTCACCGAACAGCTCATCGCGCGCAACATCGCGCGGCTGCGCCGGGGCCGGACCACCCTCGTGATCACGAACAGCCCGGCCCTCCTGGACGCCGCGGACCGGGTCCTCGTCCTGGACGACGGCGTGATCACCGCCGAGGACACCCACCGCAACCTGCTCGCCACAGACCAGGACTACTGCCGGGCGGTGGCGAGATGAGGGGCGGGTCGGACCGCGGCACGGTGGTCGAAGAGGCTGCGGCGGGCGAGCTGCTCGGACTCCGTCCGGGCCGGCGCGGACCGGCAGGCGTCGGTGAACGTCCAGAAGCCGGTGTCGGTGCTCCGGGCGCTCCGGGCGCTCCGGGTGGGGCTGGTGGGGCTGGTGGCGTTCGGGGCGCCGCCGAAGTCGGCGAACGGACGCCGAACGCCAGGCGTTCCACCGGCGACGCCACGCCTCCCTCGACTCGGGAGGGCAGAGGGCCTACCCCAGGGCCCAGGCGACGTCCCTGAGCAGGGCGTGGCGCCAGCCCGCGCGGTCGTGGGCCGACGGGGAGCGCGAGACGCGCACGGTCGCGCCCGCCCGGGCGACCAGGGACTCGACCAGGGCGCAGTGGGGCAGCATCCGCGTCTCGTGTTCCCCCACGTCGAAGGCGACCCGCAGCCCCGACAGGTCGACGCGCTCGCGCAGCCGCGCCGCAACGGCGCCGCCGAGCGGGCCGCCGAGGGGATCCGGGAGGCCGGGGGCGCCGGGCGTCCACCAGAACGACGGGGACTGGCAGGCGACCCGTGACACCAGGTCCGGGAACTCCAGCGCCGCGTACACCGCGCTCAGTCCGCCGAGGCTCTGCCCGGCGACCACCAGAGCGTCCCGGTCCGCGGGCAGGCCCGTCTCCGCCACCAGCGGCAGGAGTTCGTCCCGTACGGCCTCCCACAGCCCGGGGCGGCACGCGAACTCGGCCTCCCGGTCCCTGGTCGGCAGGAAGACGAGGGTGACGGGCGGCATGTCCCCGGCCTCGACGGCCGCGTCGAACGCCGCCAGGGCCGGGTGCAGGTACAACCAGTCGTCCCCGTCGAGCAGCAGGACCACCGGTCCGCCGCCGCCCGCCGGGTGGACGCGTACGGTGCGCCGCCCCCCGAGCCGTTCACTCGTCCAGCGGACCCGGGTGCGCGGCAGGGGCAGCACCTGGTCGGCGCCCGTGCCGAGGACGGGCCAGTACGGCTGGGCCGGGGCGTCCGGGGTCGCCGCGATGGAGCGGTCCCCGCCCACACCGACGGGGTTGAACGGGTCGGCGGACTCCGCCCCGTCCACGAGGAACCGGTAGGTGACCCGCAGCCGCGCGGGCATGCGCACCTGCGCGTACCAGCAGTCCGTGTCGCCCCACCGGTCCAGCGCCACCGGGGCCGACCAGCTCTCGAAGCCGATGCTCGCGGGCGAGCCGCGCCACAGGAACAGGGTGGTCCAGCCGCCGTCCCCCGAGGGGACCGACGCGGGTGTTCCGGCCGCCGCCCAGAACGCTTCGGAGCCCGGTTCGCCGGGCAGCCCGTACGCGGCGAAGGCGTCCCCCGCGGCGCCGCCGCGGCCGGGGGCGGGATCGGTCGGGCGCATGCGGGTCTCCTTGTGAGCGGCAAGGGGAGGGACTAAGCTCGTTGCAATTAGGCGAGCCTAACCTAATCGTGACGTTCCGGGGAGGCAACGACCGTGACCACCAACCCCTTCGACGACGCCGAGGGCCGCTTCCTCGTCCTGGTGAACGACGAGGGCCAGCACTCGCTCTGGCCGTCCTTCGTCGACGTGCCCGGCGGGTGGACGATCGCCCTCGGCGAGACCAGCCGGGAGGCCTGCCTGGACTTCGTCGAGGCCAACTGGACCGATCTGCGCCCCCGTTCCCTCGCCCGGTCGATGGACGACTGACCCCCGCGCGGTCCACCCGGCCCGTCCGCGCACATCCGATCCGGTAGGCAGCCGACGGCGCCGGCCGACCACCACTGGGCACCTCGACCGATGCTGTGCACCCGGCTGACCAACGCCCGTTTCCTCACCAGGGACCCAGACCGTCCCGTGGCCCACGAGCTCGGCATCTGGCGGGGCCGGATCGTCGGCCTGGACGGCGCCGTCGCCGCCCTGCCCGCCCGCGAGGTGATCGACCTGCTCGCCGCCGACGTCCCGCACGAGGACGGCTTCCTCAGCAGGACGGGTCAGCGGGACGGTAGCCGCGCGCACGCTCGTCACGGCAGGGGAAGGGCCCCGTCGTCGGGGACGCCGTCCGCGGACTCGGCGGCGGGCGGCGCCGTCGGTGTGCCCGGCGGTCCCGAGAGATAGGCCAGGAGGCCGGCGATCTCACGGCCGGCCTCCGCCGGGTGGCGGAAGCGGGCGCCGGGCGCGATGGCGTAACGGTTGCGCCGGCCGTCCCGGGTCCGTGTGAGGTAGCCGTCCGTCTCCAGGTCCGTGACGATCGCCTGAACCGTACGCTCGGTGAGGCCGCAGTCCGCGGCGATGTCGCGCAGCCGGGCCCCCGGGTCGCGCGCGATGGCGATCAGGACCCGGGCGTGGTTCGTCAGGAAGGTCCAGTGGTTCCGGCGGGAACCCGTGTGCTCGTTCTCCACTCCGACATTCTTGAGTGGCCACTTGCGAAAAGCAAATCCAGAAAAGCGTTTCCGGTATAACTTGACGTGTGTCCGGGGAGCCCGGCAGGGTGCAGGGAAGCGGAAGGAGACTTCCGCCCCGACCGAACGACCGAGCAAGCGACCGAGCAATCGCGCAACGCGCCGCAAGCACCTGTGCCCAAGGAGCGAAGACGATGACCATCACGGCCACGACCGAGGCAACGACCGAGGCAACGCCCCC
The DNA here is from genome assembly GCF_044748225.1 of Streptomyces sp. NPDC090021. Taxonomy (NCBI): domain Bacteria; kingdom Bacillati; phylum Actinomycetota; class Actinomycetes; order Kitasatosporales; family Streptomycetaceae; genus Streptomyces; species Streptomyces sp. NPDC090021. The sequence continues at coordinate 29,132 of NZ_JBIVFO010000060.1, forward strand.
CACGACGGCCGCCAGCCCCACCGGTGGCGCCGCGGCAGCGGGCCCCGCCCCCGGCGGGCTGCCCGAGGTGCCCTGCCCGCGGGAACTCTCCACCTGCGACGCACGGGAGCTGACCAGGGTCTTCTTCGAGCGGCTGCGGAACCTCGAAGAGGGCACCCGTGAGTACCAGTACGTGCGCGGCACGCTGATCGAGATGAACATCTCACTCGTGAACTTCGTCGCCCGCCCGTTCCGCGACCGGCCCGGCGGCCCCGAGAACGAGGACATCGTCCAGGTCGGCGTCATCGGCCTGATCAAGGCCATCGACCGGTACGACCCCGAGCGCAACACCCAGTTCACCACGCTCGCCGTGCCCTACATCACAGGTGAGATCAAACGCCACTTCCGGGACACCACGTGGGCCGTGCGCGTCCCGCGCCGACTCCAGGAGCAGCGCCTGCTGCTCGCGAGGGCGACGGAGGAGCTGACCTCCGCGACCGACCACGCCCCCACTCCGGCGGAACTCGCCACCCATCTCGGCCTCACCGAGGACGAGGTCCGCGAAGGCCTGGTCGCCGCCAACGGCTACTCCTCCCAGTCCCTCGACACGCCCCAGCAGTCCGACGGCGGAGGCAGCGGCACCCCCGCGAACGGGCAGCCCGCACGCTCCCTGGCCGAGACCGTCGGCGACCTCGACCCCGCCCTGGCGGCCGTCGAGGACCGGCAGGCCCTCGCGCCGCTGCTCGCCGACCTGGACGAGCGCAGCACCCGCATCCTGGAGCTCCGCTTCGGCCAGGAGATGACCCAGGCGGAGATCGGCGAGAAGGTCGGGCTCTCCCAGATGCACGTCTCGCGCCTGCTCGCCCGCACGCTGGGGAACCTGCGAGAGGAGCTGCTGCAGGACTGACCCGCGGTCCGCGCGAGAAGCTGAAGGAGATCCTCGACGGCTGCGCGGCCTGGGACGGCCGGGGCTGGGGCCCGGCCGTCACCGCGTCCACCCCCACCACCATCGTGGTACGCGCGATCGTCGCCGCCAAGGACCCGGACCTGCTGTGGACCGCCCGTTGCGAGGTCCGCGAACAACTGGTGGCCTGGCCGGCCGAGCAGCACCCGTACGCCCTGCCCCGCGTCGGCACGGCCCCGGCCGTGCCCGCGCCCCGCGCGCAGACCCGTACGGGGGTCAGGCCACCTGCGGCGTGAACGGGTACAGCCCGTCCGCGCCCGCCCGTACGACGCCGTAGCTGCTCTCCGGCACCTCGTTCCACGCGCCCGGCAGGTCCCCGAGCGGCTCGGACACCACCAGACGGGTCTCGTCGGAGGCCTCCTGGAGGAAGCGGATGTCGGGGTGCAGCCTGCGCAGCGCGTCCACCCGGCTGCTGTAGTACAGCGACCGCGAGGCGCCCTGGCTGGAGTAGCGGAAGGCCCACGTACTGGTCCCGTCGGTGACGGCCACCGTCATCTGCATCGGGAACTCCACGCCGTGCTCGTGGCCGACCCGCTCCACCACGCCCACCATCCGGGCCACCGCGGCCGGCGGGTCCTCCTCCAGACCGAAGGTGAGCGCCAGGTGGAACATGACCTCGGAGTCCGTCGTGCCCTCGATCTCCCCGAACAGCGCGGGATCGACGAGGAGCATGAGGTCCCTGCGCATCGTGTGGAAGCCGGAGACAGCCCCGTTGTGCATCCACATCCAGCGGCCGTGCCGGAACGGGTGACAGTTCGTCTGCTGCACCGCCGTGCCCGTCGACGCCCGGATGTGGGCGAAGAAGACGGGGGAGGTGACGTGGTCCGAGAGCTCCCGCAGGTTGCGGTTGTTCCAGGCGGGCCCGACGTCCTTCATCAGGGCGGGCGTGCCGTCGCCGCTGCCGCCGTCGGGATACCAGCCGATGCCGAAGCCGTCGCCGTTGGTCGTCTCCACGCCCAGCTTCGAGTGGAGGCTCTGGTCGATCAGCGAGTGGGCGGGTTTGTACAGGATGGTGTCGAGCAGCACGGGAGTTCCCGAATACGCCAGCCACCGGCACATGAGCGATCACCTGACTCGTCCGCCCCGTCCGGGTCGACCGCGGCGCGGGCTGGCCGGGGCCGTAACCGCCCGCGCAGGCGCCCCGTCGCCCCTGTCATTCTCCCGCCGCCCGACGGGCGCCGCACGCCGGGCGGCCGCCCGCCCGCCCGGACGGCGCGGCCGCTACCAGCCGAAGCGGCGGTCGACCACGGCCGCGAACTCCTCGAAGCTCAGCACCCGGTCGCCGTTCTGGTCCGCCGCGTCGAAGAGCGCCGAGGAGTCCTCGGTGTCCCCCACACCCCAGAGGGGGATCGCCCCCTGCGCGGCGAGGGTCGGTCCCTTGGAGCGCAGGGCGCCGATGACCTCGGCGCGCGTCAGGGTGCCGTCCTGGTCGAGGTCGAGGGCGTCGAACAACCGCCGTGCCTTCTCACTCATCACATGTCCTCTCCACGGTGCACGCGCCGTCCGGGCCGGCGGGTCCTGCCGGAGAGGACGCGACGCGCCCCCGCGAGGTTGCCTTCGGGCCGGGATCCGCCCGCCGGGCCGGTTGAACGGCAGCCGGCCCGCTACGACCCCCGATCCCGGCGGACACCAGGGGCGGCCGGGACGCCGTCGGTGACCTGCGGTGCCCCGGGTCATCCTGCCCGAACCCGGCCCGGCCCGGCCCGGTAGAGCGCGAAACCCCTTCTAGCGACGCGCGTCGAGCTCGGCGACGATCGACGCGGGGGTGTGACCGCCGCCGTCGGACAGGCGGTGGAAGTCGACCGAGACGAAGTTCGGGTCGCGGCCCCCGGCCGCGGGCCGGCACTGCTCGGCGATGCGGTTGCGCAGCTTCGCGCCGTTGTCCAGGGCCGCCGTCATCACGGTGGGCACGTTGCGGTGGTGGCTCATCGTGAACAGGCGCCGGAAGCCCGGCTCCTGCCGGTCCAGGGGCACGTCGGACCAGCGGCTGACACACGTCAGGTCGTCGCCCAGGTCCCCGAGGCTCCAGAAGTTGCTCACGGTCCAGGACCTGTCGTACATGATGCCCAGGTTCTCCCGGTCGGACCGGTCGGAGAAGACCAGCAGCCGTCGGCCGGAGGTCACGAGGTCGGCGACCTTCGGCCATCCGTTCTGCCGTACGCCCCACTCGTCGGGCCGGAAGAGCAGGTCGGACAGCCCCCGGACCCGGCCGAGGGACTGCCGCAGCTGCTCGGCGCTCACGTAGTCCTCGAGGAAGACCGTCACGACCTCCTGGGGGTGGGCGGCGAGAAAGTCCACCACGGTCTGCATCGTGCCGTGGAAGGACTGGCGCGGCAGGGCGTACGTGGCACCGGCGAAGGCCTTGCAGTCGCCGTGGCACAGGTACACGTCGCTGGGGTAGCAGTCGCTGCCGAAGCTGATGACGCACAGCCAGGTGCTGCGCTCGTACCAGTGGGTGTCCAGGCTCAGGCCGCGCACGCCGCCCTCGAGCTGGGCGCGCACCGATTCGGACTGGTTCACCGAACTCCAGCGGGAGTCCTGGTAGTTGGTGAAGGCGTTGTGGGTGGTCAGGAAGGAGACCTCGTCAAGGCGCCGGTCGCCCCAGCGGGCGTCCGCCGCGGCGGCGGACGGTGAGCCGGGCGGCGCGGCTGCGGGTGGGTGGGTGGCCGTGGCCGTGGCGGAGGCGGTGGTCACGGTGCCCAGCATCGCCAGCAGCAGGAGGCATACCAGGGTGCGGAGGGTGCGGCGGCTCCGTGGAGCGCGGCGCGGACGGCCACGGAACGGCCCTGCTTGCCTCATGTCCATGTCAATCATGCCGGGAGGGTAGCGCGTCGCCCGCCACCCCGCCCCCCTCCGGGCGCGGACGACCGGCGGACGATCGTGCCGAGGGGCGCCCGCGACCGCGTCGGCCGTGTCCGGCGCCGCCGACCGCCACTGCCGGCCGGCGGGCCCGTGGGGGCTCAGTAGCGCAGGGCCGTGCCGGTCTGCGCCGTCACCGTTCCGGACAGTTTGTGCGTGCTGCGGGCCGTACCCTGCCCGGTGCCCTTCCCGGGGACGTCGGAGACCGTCACCACCACGGTGTCCACGAGGTTGCCGCTCTCGTCCTTGAACTCGACCTGCACCGCGAAGGACTTGGTGGCGTCGTCGGTGTTCCGTACGGTCACGGGGACCGTCGTGTACCCGTCGGTGGCGGTGACCACGGTCCCCAGGGACACCTGGTCCTTGGCGTTGACGCCGTCCTTGACGTCGGCGAGCTTGTCCTTCGCCACGGCGGCCGCGGACTCGGCGGCCTTCGCTGCCTCCGAGGCGGCCGACGAGACGGCCTCCCCGGCCGACCTCACCGCCGACGCGGCGCTGGAGACGGCCCCGGACGGGTTGCCCTCGCCGCCCGAACAGGCCGCGGCGCCGAGTGCCACCGCCGACAGCACCACACCTGCCGCACCACGCATCCACGCGACCTTCGCCACCACGCCTCCACGACTCCACGGATGTTCCGGACCCCTCAAGTCAACGGCCCGGCGGCCCGGATGCCCACTGCACGGGGCATCCGGGTGAGGCGCGGCCGCCGGCGCCACCGGGCGCGCGCGCCGTCAGGGGCGGCCCGCGGCGCCGGGCGCTGCTCGTGGACGCGCAGGTGGAGGGCGGCGAGGTCCGGCAGGGGAGTGGCCACCTCCGGCGTGCGGGCCGGACGGGTGAGGTCGGTCAGTACATGGTCGGCCTGGCGTCGGCACCCCGGGGATCAGGCCGCGGTAGAGGGACGGCGTCGGCGGCGGGCCGGGGGTCGTGACCGTCGCCCGGGTGAAGACCGGCTCAGCCTCGGGCACCGGGTGAGGATCCTCATGTGCGGGTGCCCTTCGTGTGCACGAGCGGAGTTCCGTCCGCGGGAGTCCGCGGGTCGCGAGGGTCGCGAGGGGTGCGAGGGGTGCGAGGGGTGCGAGGGGTGCGCGGCGCGTACCGGGAGACCGCCACACCGGCCAGGCACAGCGCCCCGCCCAGCAGCGTCAGCCAGGCCGGTACCTCGGCCAGCAGGGCCCAGCTCAGCAGGACGACGATGGCCGGGACGGCGTACGTCGTCGCGCCGAGCCGGCCGACGGGCATGCGTGCCAGCGCGTACGTCCATCAGTTCCTCCGCTGGGTATCCCCGGCTTCAGCCGGGGCGGGAAAGCGGAACGGTGCGGAGCACCGTTGTTCGTTGACGTCAGGACAGAGG
>NZ_JBIVFO010000061.1:0-32589 GCF_044748225.1 Streptomyces sp. NPDC090021
TGTTTGCCTGGGCCGCGGGGGGGGGGCGGGGGGGGGCGGGGCCCGGGGGGGGGGGGCGGCGCCCCCCCCCCCCGGGGGGGGGGGGGGGCCCCGGGGGGGCCCCCCCCCACCCCGGCGGTTGTCGTGCGAGGCCTCTCAGGCCCGGCGGCCGGACCGGCGCTTCAGGGCCCCCAGGGCGGCGAGCAGGCCGGTGAACACCGCGACGGCCGCCATGGCCAGCAGCCAGTTGCGCAGGTAGTCGAGCGGCAGCACCGTCGGGTTGGCCACGCCGCCGGGGCGCAGGAGCGGGGGGAGCGCGATCACGGTCAGGGAGCCCGCGACGATCAGCGCCGCACGCGGGACGCCTCGCAGGCGCAGGCCCGTGGCGGCGGCGAGGGCCCCGACCGCGAGCACGAGCGGCGCGACGAACCCGTCGTGCACCACGACCGCTCCGCCGAGCCAGACGGCGATCCGCCATGGCTCGGGCTGCTGGAGCAGCAGCCATCCGCCCCAGGCCGCGCTCAGCAGCCCGAGTCCGCCCGTCATGTGTCGCCAGCCCATCACGCGACCTCCAGCCGGCCGACCCACTTGGTCTGCAGGACACCGGGCCGGTTCGGGGCGATGATCCGTGCCGGATAGCCGTGGTCCAGTGACAGCACCTCACCGTTCAGGCGCAGCGCCAGCAGCGTGAGCGGGTCCTGCGCGTACGAGCGCCCCATCTCCATCACGCGGTAGGCTCCCGCCGCCTCCACAGAGACCACCCGGGCCCGCGCGTCCGGGCCGGCGCCCGCCCGCTCCAGGAGGTCCCTCACCCGTACTCCGGTCCAGTTCGCGGACTTGCTCCAGCCCTCGACGCAGGCGATGGGCAGGGTCACCTCGTACTGGGGCATCGCGCGCAGCTCCGCCAGGGTGAGGGCGTACGGACGCGGCCCGTGCACGGTCAGCCGCCAGTCGGCCAGCGAGGCCCGGGTGACGCGTGCGGCTGCGGCCGTCCGGTTCACGGGGAGCCCCTGTTCCCCGTGGGCGGGGCTGCGCGGACCGAACAGCTCCAGCGCACCGAGGGCGGTGACGGACTGTCCGGCCGTGGTCAGCGTCACGGCTCCGACCGCTGCGGTGACGCCGAGGAGGAGCTGCCTGCGGTCGGGGCCGTCGGCCGCGGGCAGGGCCAGGGTTCCGGGGGAACGGCGGGTGAAGTGGTCCCGGATCTGCGGCCATCGCACGGCCACGTGCAGGAGCAGGGAGCCGAGCAGGAGCCAGGCGACCGCATAGTGCACGGGAACGAAGTTGAACGGCCACGGGTACCACTGGAAGGTGTTCAGCAGTCCGGTGAACAGCTCGAAGAGGGCGGCCGCCACGAGGACGGCCACGGAGATCCGCTCCAGCGCGTGCCGCAGCGACCGCACCGGCGGCCACGCGAACAGGCGCGGGTAGACCGCCCACAGCTTCGCCAGCAGCAACGGAACCGCCGCGGTCCCGGACGCCACGTGGAGTCCCTGGGTGAGCCGGTAGCCCCAGTACGGGCGGCTGGGCAGCCGGTCGGCCAGCCACCCCGGCGGGTGCTGCAGGTAATGGCTGAGCACACCGGTCGCGAAGCAGACGACCACGGCCGCGCCGAGCCAGCGACCGATCGCGGTCGCCGTACGGGCATCGTGCAGGCGCGCCTTGAACGTGACGGGCGGCCCCGGAGGAAGGGTGAAACGCATGCCCCCATCACACCCCCGACGAGAGCCGCACAGGTGGCCCGAACACCTTACGAAACACGGACATCCGAGGTGGCGAGGCATGCGACAGGTCCGATTCCTGGAACGCTTGCGCAGGTGAAACCGCCTCCCGCCCTCGCTCCGCGCGCCGCATTCGCAGCCACCGCCCTCCTTCTCGCCGCGCTCACGACGGTGCTCGCCCTCACCGTCGTGCACGGGGACTACTTCGGCGACCCCTTCGGGCTCTTCGGGTGGTACGCGGTCGGCTGGGTGCTCTTCGCCGCCGCGCTGCTCGCGGTGCGCCGGGTCCCGCCCCGCCGCCTCGCGTGGCTGATCGTCGCGGGTGCCGTCGCCGTCACCGTGACCGGACTGCTGGGACCCCCGCGGACCAGCACCGACTCCTACCGCTACGCCTGGGACGGCCGCGTCCAGTCCGCCGGGACCTCCCCGTACGACCACCCCCCGCAGGATCCGGCCCTCGCCTCGCTGCGCGATCCCTGGCTCTTCCCCACCGGCGCCGCGTGCGGTGGCCCGGACCTCGCTTCCGTCCCGTCCGCCGACGGCACGCGCCACTGCACCCGCATCAACAGGCCCGCCGTCCACACCATCTACCCGCCCGTCGCCGAGGCGTACTTCCTGGCCGTCGACCAGCTGTCCCCGGCCGGAGCCCGGCACAAGGCGCTCCAGACCGGCGCCGCCCTGATCTCCCTCGGCGTCACAGGCGTGCTCCTGCTGATCCTGCGCCGGCGCGGCGGCGACCTGCGCAAGGCCGCGTACTGGGCCTGGTGTCCGGCCGTCCCCCTGGAAGCGGTCAACAACGCGCACGTCGACGTGCTGGGCGTGCTGCTCACGGTCGCCGGACTCGGCCTCGTCGCCTCCCGGACCCTGACCCGGCGGGCAGCGGGCGGCGTACTGATCGGCGCCGCCGTCGCCACCAAGCTCATGCCGGCCGTCGTCCTCCCCGGCGCGCTGTCCGGGGTCCGGCGCGTCCGCGACGCGGCCGCCGTCCTGCTGCCCGCCGCGGGCTTCGTCGCACTCGCCTACCTCCCGTACGTCCTCCTCTCCCACGGCTCGGTCTTCGGCTACCTCGGCGGCTACGTCGACGAGGAGGGCTACGACGACCCCTCGGCCGGGTCCCGCTACTCACTCCTGCGCCTGGTACTGCCCGACGCCTGGGCGCTGCCCGCCCTGGTCCTCATCGTCGCGGCGGTGTGCCTGTACGTCATGCGGCGCGGCGATCCGCAGCGCCCCTGGAGCGGCGCCCTGCTGGTCACCGGCTGGTCCTTCCTCCTCCTCACCCCGGGATACTCCTGGTACGCCCTCCTCCTGATCGCCCTCGTCGCCCTGGACGGACGCTGGGAATGGCTCGGTGTCCCCGTCGCGGGCGCCGCCGTCTACGTACTCGCCCCGACGCTCCACTTCCCTCCGTCGCTGAGCAACATCGCCTACGGCGCCGCAGCCGTCCTCGTTCTCGTGATGAGCCGCGTCCGGCGACGGTCTTCCTCGCCCGAAGCCGGCGGATCCGCACCGCTGCCCTCGCACGGTGTCGCTCGTTCCCCGCACTGAAGCGCACCCGGCGGGGACACGCTGCGGCGGACCGGGAGCATGGCGGTACCGCCCCCGGCTCCGGGTGACGCAGGCCTGCGTCCGGACAGGAGCAGGGGATGAGCCCCCCTGCTCCCGCACCGGTGTGCGGGGCCCCGCTCCCCGCCGGGGTTCACTCCATGACGTCGGGCCGCCGCTCCGGGGCCTCGGCCGGCTCGGCGGGCTCCCCGCCGGCAGCCGGGTGGCCGGGCTGCGTGAGGCCGGCGGGAGCCGCGGCCCCGGCCGGTGTCGCCCGGGGAGTGGGGCCTGGTTCCGGGGCCGGTGGCGCGCCGGGTTCGGCTGCCGGTCCGGGCGTCGGCCCGTCGTCCTCGCCGCCGTGGGCCCGCAGGTGCGTGATCACCGTGTTCGTGACGGCGACCAGCGGGACGGCGACGACCGCTCCGCCGATCCCGGCGACGAGCCCTCCGGTGGCCACGGACAGGGCCACGGCCAGCGGATGGATCCGCACGGCCCGTCCCAGGATGAACGGTTGCAGGATGTGCCCCTCGATCTGTTGGACGAGGAGCACCACCAGCAAGGTCATCAGGGCGGTGAAGACTCCCTGGGTGACCAGGGCGACGATCACGGCGAGCGCACCGGAGGCGATGGCGCCGATCAGCGGTACGAACGAGGCCAGGAAGATCACTACGGCGATGGGTACGGCGAGGGGCACTCCGAGGAAGTAGATCCCCGCCCCGATGAACACCGCGTCGATCAGGGCGACGACCAGCGTCCCGCGGATGTAGGCGGTGAGCGTCCGCCACGCCGGCGGCCCGGCCCCGGCGACGCGGGGCCGCACGGCGACCGGCAGCAGCCTCAGCGTCCATTCCCAGACGCGTCTTCCGTCGTACAGCAGGAAGAGCGTGACGAACATCGCCAGGAGCATGCCGGTGATGACCTCGATCAGGACGGTCACTCCCTGGAGCCCGGTCGAGGTGATCTCGCTGGCGCTGCTGCCGATGGCCTCGCTCACTCGCTCCGTGACCTCGTTGATCTGCTGCTCGGTGACGTGGAACGGGCTGTTGAGGAGCCAGCGCTTCAGTTCCGCGACGCCTTCCTGGAGCCGTTCGGACAGGCTGCCCAGGTTGTCGAGCACCTGCCACACGACGAACCAGCCGATCAGTCCGAGCGCGAAGAACCCGCAGAGCGCCGTCACCAGGGTGGCGAGCCCCTGCGAGAGTCCCCGGCGGCGCAGCCGGGCGACCGTCGGCTGGAGCAACGCGGTGATCAGCAGCCCGGCGACGAAGGCCAGCGCGACCAGCCGAACGGACCCGATCACCCGCATCAGCACCCACACGGCGGCGGCGAGAACCAGGAACCGCCAGGCGACCTCGGCCGCGACCCGCATGCCCCAGGGCACGGCGCGGGCCGGTTCCGGGGCGCGGTCCCGGGCCTGGGCGCGGTCCCGGGCCTGGGCGCGGTGGAGGCGCGCCGCCCGTTCCCGCTCGGCGGCCTCCTCGGCGTCGTGGCGGGCCAGCGCCCGTACACGCTGCTCCTCGAACGCGGCCGCGGCGCCCTTCGCGCGGCCGAGCAGGTCACGGATCCTGGACATCCTCGGGCCTCCCTCCGCCCCGGTTGACCGTCTGCCCGCGTTTCGGGGTGGTCAGACGACCGGACCGGTGGAGGTGGCCGGACGGCCGGCGACCGCAGGGCTGCCGGGCCGGTCGCGTCAGTCGGCTCGGCGCGTCCGGCGGGGTCACCTGCTGCGACGGCGGGTGCCGCCTCGTAGGCTGCGACCATGACCGAGACCCAGACCCCGACGCCCCGCGACGCCTTCGACCTGCTCATGGCCGGTAACCGGCGCTTCGTCGCCGGCACCCCCGAACACCCGAACCAGGACGCCATCCGCCGCACCGAGGTCGCGCCCTCCCAGCAGCCCTTCGCGGTGATGTTCGGATGCTCCGACTCCCGGCTGGCCGCCGAGATCATCTTCGACCGTGGCCTGGGTGACCTGTTCGTGGTCCGCACCGCCGGGCACGTGATCGGTACCGAAGTGCTCGGGTCCATCGAGTTCGGCGTGAGCGTCCTCCATGCGCCGCTCGTCGTCGTCCTCGGCCACGACTCATGCGGCGCGGTCGCCGCGGCCTGCGCCGCCCTGGAGAACGGGCAGACGCCGGGCGGCTTCGTCCGGGACGTCGTCGAACGGGTGACCCCGAGCGTGCTGGCGGCCCGTGCCGCCGGACGCGAGACGGCCGATGAGATCCTGGCCGAGCACATCGAGCACAGCGTGGACCTGCTGCTGGAGCGCTCCCGCTTCCTGTCCGAGGCGGTGGCGGCCGGCCGGTCCGCCGTGGTGGGGCTGTCCTACCGGCTGTCCGACGGCAGCGCCCAGCTCGTGGCCACCCGCGGCCTCGACGCGGCGGTCCCCACCACTTCCTGACCGCCCCGGCCGTGGCCGCTCACCGGGAGGACCGGGGCCGGCGGCCGCGCCCCCTGGGAGGGCGGGGCCGCCGGCCGCTTCCCGCCGCCGCTCGCGCCGGCTACTTCGGCATCAGGACGGTGTCGACGATGTAGACGTTGGCGTTGGCGGTCCTGACGTTGCCGCAGACCACGTTCGAGGTGTCGTTAACCTTGTAGGCCTCGCCGGAGCCCGAGGTGGTGACCATGCCCTTCTGCAGGGTCTCGAAGGAGCCGTTCTCCAGCTGCTGCGGGGTGAGCTTCCGGCCGACCACGTGGTAGGTGAGGATCTTGGTCAGCTGCTCCTTGTCGGCGAGGACCTTGTCGAGGTCGGCCTGCGGGATCTTCGCGAAGGCGTCGTTGGTCGGCGCGAAGACCGTGATGTCCTTGGCGTTGTTCAGGGTGTCGACGAGGCCGGCCTGCTTGACCGCGGCAACGAGTGTGGAGAGGGCCGGGTTGTTGGAGGCGGCGGTGGCGACCGGGTCCTTGGCCATGCCGTCGAACGAGCCCGCGCCCTCCTTCGGGACACCGGCACAAGCCGCGCCGAACGGCTCGTCACCGGTCATCGCACCGTCCCTCGGGGTGCTCTCACCGGTCTTGGCCTGGTCCCCGGCGGCTGCGGGCGGGGCGGCCTCGGTGTCGCTGCCGGAGTCGGAGCAGGCGGCGAGGGTGAAGGGCAGCAGGGCGGCTGCGGCGACGGCGATCGCGGTACGACGGATCTGCAGAGTGTTCATGATCAGTTGCTCCCCTTGAGCTTCTGTCGGTCTTCTGGGGGTGGTGCTGCCGGACCGGTCCGAAGGTGGGCCGGGCCGGGGGTCTGGGGGACGGTGACGAAGACGCTGTGCCGTCCGCTCGCCCCGTCGGGGATGGTTCGCGCGCGCTGCTCGGTCTGGACCTGACCGGTGCCGTCGGTGGCGCGGACGGTGACCGTGTGCCCGCCGGGCGTGGCGTTCCAGCGGTAGGACCACTGGCGCCAGGTGTCGACGGTGGCCTGGGCGGCCAGGTCGGCGTCCTGCCACGGTCCGTCGTCGATACGGACCTCGACGCGGGTGATGCCGCGGCGCTGGGCCCAGGCGACACCCGCGACCACGACCGGGCCGGCGGCGGGGCGCGCGAAGGGTTCGGGGGTGTCGATGCGGGACTGGGTCTTGACCGGCGCGCGGCGGGCCCACCTCCGCTTCACCCAGTACGGGTCGTAGGCGTCGAAGGTCGTCAGCTCGATGTCAGTGATCCACTTGCAGGCCGACACGTACCCGTACAGGCCCGGAACGAGCATGCGGACGGGGAAGCCGTGGTCGAACGGCAGCGGTTGGCCGTTCATCCCGACCGCGAGCATCGCGTCGCGGCCGTCCATGACGTCCTCGACCGGCGAGCCGAGGGTCATGCCGTCCACGGAACGCGCCACCAGCTGATCGGCGGTGCCGCCCTTCGACGGCGGTCTCACCCCGCACTCGGCCAGCAGGTCGGCCAGGTGCACCCCGAGCCAGCGGGCGTTGCCGAGGTAGGGGCCGCCGACCTCGTTCGAGACGCAGGTCAGGGTGATGTCCCGTTCGATGAGCGGGCGGGCCAGGAGCTCTTCGAGGGTGTAGGTACGGGGGCGGGTGACGCCCTTGCCGTGGATCCGCAGCCGCCAGGTGCCGGCGTCGACCATGGGGACGGTGAGCGCGGTGTCGACGCGGTAGAAGTCCCGGACGGGCGTGGTGAAGGGGCTGATGCCGTCCACCTTCAGCCGGATGCCGGCCGGAACCGCGGGAGCGGGTGAGGCGGGGGCGGGCAGGCGGAGTGCGTTGCGGGAGGTGACGGCTCCCTGCCCCCGCTGCCCGGACAGCACCTGCCCCAGCGCTCCGGCGGTGGCCGCCGCGGCCGCGGTGGCGGCAGCGGCGTTGAGGAATTCCCGCCGGCTCCGACCGGTCCCGTGACGGTCGGGGCGGTTCGGCGAGCCGGCGTCGTCGGCCCGGCCCGCCAGGAGGTGGAGCACCGCAGCGCCTGCCACCGCGCCCGCCACGGAGGGCAGGACGTCCGTGGCTCCGGCGCTGTCGGGCCGGCTCAGGGCGGCGGCCCCGCCGACGACCCCGAACACCAGCACCCCGGCAGCCCCCGCCCACCGGTACCGGACGGCGAGGATGCCCAGGCCGATCGCGGACAGGCTCAGCAGGACCAGGATGCCGAGCTGGAGGACGAGCTTGTCGTTCTCCCCGAACGTGCGGATCGCGAAGTCCTTCACCGGCGCGGGGGTCCGGTCGATGACGGCGCCCCCGACCACCGTCACCGGTCCGGCCGCGGGCCGCACCAGGGCGGCCGTCAGCTCGGCCACCGCCAGCGCGGTGAGGCCGGCCAGCAGGCCGGACAGGGCCCCGGGGCCGACCCGGGCGGCGGTGGTGCGGAAGCTGCTCACGCCCGGTATTCGGCCGCACCCGCCCGGCGGATTGGCCCGTCACCCGAAGGAATGACGCCACATCTACGAGACCGGCGCGCGCTGCAAGCCGCCGTCCGCGGGGACACGACCCGGGGGCGCACGTGGCCCTGCGATCGCATGGTGCCTTCGGGGGACGCCGGTGGCGGAAGGGCTTGGGCGGGCGGCACGGCCGGGCACTGGCGAAGTATGACGCGACGCGATGACGGACCGGATCCCTCACATCAGCGCCCGGACGGGGTCGGCGATCTGACGGTGGAAGCCCTCGGGTCCCTGTCGAAGGCGCTGGAGACGGTGGAGCGTGCCCGGGGCCACCTCTACGGATTCCACCAGCTGACGGGGACTGCGGATCTGGAACTGGACCGCACGGTCGCACTGCTGAGGGCGGCCGGACACGACGGCTGGGCCGACCGCGTCGAGAGGGACATCCTGGGACGCGACGTGATCCCCGGCCGCTGGACCTTCCAGATCGTCGAGGCGTACGACCGTACCTACTACGAGCCGTTCAGGGATCTCGAACACGAGGCGGTCGCTGCGCTGGCGGCCGGGAGGCAGCACCTGTACGAGGCGGAGATGAAAGAGGCCCGCAGGGCCCTCGGCCACCGCGATCACACCGCGCGTCCCGAAGGACCGGATGCGAACGAGGACCGACGCCCAGGATGACCGGCGCCCAGGATGATCGGGGCGCCGCTGCCCTGCCGTCAGCCGCCCCGGCGGCCGGGAGGCGGCGGGCTGCCGAGATGGCGCTCCAGCCAGTCCGCGGCGGCGCGCCGGTAGAGGCGCCTGTTGTCCGCGCGCAGGAACTCGTGGCCCTCGTCGCGCAGCGTCAGCTGCCGCGCGGGCACTCCCCGTCCGCGTGCCGCGCGGACGAACTGTTCCGACTCCGTCGGCGGCACATTGGTGTCGTGTTCCCCGTGGACGGCCAGCACGGGCGCCCGCAGTTGGTCGATGCGGCTCATCGGGGACAGGGCGCGCAACAGGTCCCGGTCACGTTCGGGATGGCCGTACTTGGCCGTGGCGGACTGGGCGATCCACGGTTCCGTACCGGCGAAGAACGTGGCGAAGTCCGACATCCCGCAGACGGCCACCCCGGCGCGGAAGAGGTCCGGGTGCCACACCAGGGAGGCCATGGTGAGGTAGCCGCCGTACGAGCGGCCCATCACCCCGAGCCGTACGGGGTCGGCATAGCCGAGTGAGACCACGTGGGCGGCGCAGTCGGCGACGTCGTCGATCGCCGCGAAGCGGCCGGCGCCGAGGTCGGCGTCCACGAACGAGCGCCCCCAGCCGGAGGATCCGCGGACGTCGGGGGCGAACACGTCCAGTCCCCTGCCAAGGAGCTCGTGGTAGAGCGGGCTGAACACCGGGCGCTCCTGTTCCTCGGGACCGCCGTGGAGGTGGATGACGCACGGGGCGGGCCGGCCCGGGTCCTGGCCCGGCGCCCGGTAGTACCAGCCGCCCAGGACCAGCCCGTCCCGGGCGCGGCAGCGCAGGGGCACGGGGCGTACGGGGGGCCGACCGGGCGGTACCGCTTCCTCGTCGGGGGCCGACCATCCCGTGCGTGCGGGTACGAGGCCCTGGTCCAGTTCCCAGATGCCGGGCCTGCGCCGGGATCCGGCCAGCGCGGCGAACAGGCCGCCGCGTTCCACGGGTGCGATACGGGTCACGACTTCGTGCGGCAGCACGGGACGGTGTCGCGGTCCGATGTCGCCGTCCGCGTCGGTGAGGGGGAGGACCGTGCTCTCCAGCTCGGTCGCGCCGTGGACGTTCCAGGCCAGGACGGCCCAGCGGCCGTGGTCGGGCATGCTCAGCAGGTCGAGGGCGGACTCCTCCCGTTCCACCGTCACGGACACGCTCCTGCCCGCGCCCCGCTCGTCCAGCCGGACCCGCAGGAGGGCCGCGAACTCGCGGTCGGTGTCGCTGCGCAGCCACAGGGTCCGTGCGTCGGCGGCGAAGCGGCCGATCCACGGGTCCCCGTCGGCGACGTGCAGGGCGAAGGTGGTACGGCCGGAGCCGGTGTCGAGCACGCGGGCCTCGCGCCGGCCGCGCGGCCCGCGGCGCACGAGCGCGAAGCGGCCGTCCGGGCTGGTGTCGCACACGCGGAGCGAGGCCGCCCCCTGCTCGCCGTACAGCAGGACGGGCGCCTGCGCTCCGTCCGGGTCGACCAGGTATGCGGCGAGCCCGCCGTCGCGGACCCGGCCGACGTCCTGGTCGGGGCGGGCCGCCGCCTGCGGGGGCGGCGCTCCGAGCAGGGTCGCGGTGCCGCCGCGTTCGGACCAGGCCGCGCCGGGGGTCCTCGCACCGGTCGCCGGTGGGCCGTCGGTGTCCGGGGGGAGGTGTCCCGGTCCGGCGTGCTCCGCACCCGACACGGAGGGCTGGGCGACCGTGACGGCGAGGGCGGTACCGTCGCGGGTCCAGCACCCGAGATGGGCGGAGCTTCCGGGCTCGGCCCCGGCCAGGACCTGGCGTCCGGTCCCGTCCGGGCGCACCGCCAGGACCCGGGTGTGTTCGCCGCCGCCCGGCGCCGAGGTGTAGGCGATCCAGCGTCCGTCGGGGGACCAGGAGACCTCGGTCACCGGATCGGGGTCGCCGTCCAGGACGTGGGCCTCGGCCCCGCGGGCGGGCCCGCTCCACAGCTGGGGCACGCCGGCCCGGTCGCAGATGAAGGCGACGTGCTCGCCGGTGGGGTCGGCCGACGGGTACCAGCAGCCGTGGGCGGCGAGCACGGTGGGCGGGTCGGCGGCGCCGGCGTGGTCGGGCAGCCGCACCGGGACGGGGGCCGCTGCGGCCGCGGGCGGGGCCGGGTCACGGTCCCCGGCACCGGGGGGTGCCGGGGTCCCGCCGGCCGTACCGACTGCGTGATCCATGGGGTTCGTCCGCTCCAGGGGCATGGCCACCTCTCCCAGGCTTCCGTTTCCGGGGTGTTCCCACCACTCGGCCCCCACGCCTTCAGTGGATGCCGTGGGCCTGGAGCCAGATCTCCAGCGACGCGACCTGCCAGAGGGTGTTCGCCCCGCGCCTGGCGCGGTGCCGGTCGGGTGCCGCGAGCAGCTCGGCCACGACACGCTGCTCGAAGATTCCGCGTCGGCGTGCTTCCGGGGCGGTGAGGGCGTCCCGTACCCGGGCCAGGACGGGCTGAGCCATGTGCCGCACGGCCGGGACGGGGAAGTAGCCCTTCGGACGGTCGACGACCTCGCGGGGCAGCACGGCACGGCCGACGTCCTTGAGCACGGCCTTGCCGCCCTGCGCGAGCTTCAGCCGCGGCGGACAGGCCGCCGCCAGCTCGACGAGGTCCTGGTCCAGGAACGGCACCCGCGCCTCCAGTCCCCAGGCCATCGTCATGTTGTCGACCCGCTTGACCGGGTCGTCGGGCATGAGCGCGTGCACGTCCATCCGCAGCGCGGCATCGAGGGCGGTGTCGGCCCCGGGGTCGTCCATGTGGCTCCGGACGAAGTCCGCCGAGGCGTCGGGGCCGACGGCGAAGTCCGGGTGGAGCATGGCGTTCAGGTCGGTGTGCGACCGGTCGAAGTACGCCCGGGCATAGGCGTCGGCCGCGCCCGCCCGGGTGGCGGAGGCGATCTGCGGATACCAGTGGTAGCCGGCGAACACCTCGTCGGCGCCCTGGCCGCACAGCACGACCTTCAGCTCCTTGGAGACCTGTTCGGACAGCATGTGGAAGGCCACGGCGTCGTGGCTGACCATCGGCTCGCTCATGGCTGCGATGGCGGCCTCCAGGGCGGTCGGGAGGCGGTCGGAGGGGATCATGAACTGGTGGTGGTCGGTGGAGAAGCGGCGGGCGACCAGGTCCGAGTAGAGGAACTCGTCACCGGCCTCACCGTTCTCCTCCTCGAAGCCCATCGCGAAGGTCGGGACGTCATGGTGTCCGTCCTCGGCGAGCATCGCCACCATCAGGCTGGAGTCCAGGCCGCCGGACAGCAGGACCCCCACGGGGACGTCCGCGACCGTACGGCGCCGCACGGCCGTCCGCAGCGCGTCGTGCACGGCCTCCCGCCAGGCGGCGGGGTCGTCCCCGAGCTCGGAGTGCCTGGTGTACGAGGGCTGCCAGTAGCGGTGGTCGTGGCGGGTGCCGTCGGGCTCGACGACCCGGACGGTGGCCGGCGGGACCTTCCGTACGCCGGCCAGCACCGTGCGGGGCGCGGCCACCGTGCCGTGCCAGCTCAGGTACTGGTGGAGGGCCACCGGGTCGATGGAGGTGTCGACCCCGCCGCCCGCCAGCAGGGCCGGCAGGGAGGAGGCGAACCGGAGCCGGTCGGCGTCCTCGGTGACGTACAGGGGCTTGATGCCCAGCCGGTCGCGGCCGAGTACGACACGGCCCGTGCGGTGCTCGACGACGGCGAAGGCGAACATCCCGACGAAGGACTCGACGCACTCGCGCCCCCACTCCGCGTACGCCTTGACGACGACCTCGGTGTCGGAGTCCGAGAAGAAGCGGTGCCCGAGCCGTTCGAGGCGGGTGCGCAGCTCCCGGTAGTTGTAGATGCAACCGTTGAAGACCGAGGTGAGGCCCAGCTGTGCGTCGACCATGGGCTGGGCGCCGCGTTCCGACAGGTCGATGATCCGCAGCCGCCGGTGTCCCAGGGCCACTGCCGCCTGGGACCAGGCTCCTCTGCCGTCCGGCCCACGCGACTCCAATGCGTCGGTCATGCGTTCGACGGCGGCCAGATCGGGCCGCCTGCCGTCGAAGCGGACCTCACCGCTCAAGCCGCACACGGGGCACCTCCCCGCGCCTCGGCGCCTGCGGACGCCCGGGAAACCCCGCTCTTCAGAGAGGACCAGGTCGCATACAGCATCGGTGTGCACTCCTGTGCCGTTCGGCCTGCACGTACGCGCCGGCCCGAACGGGCGGTAGACATATCCGGCTTCTGCCCGGCCGAGAACCGAGTAAGCGGGCGCTTGTCCTGCTCGCCGTGTGCGGGCGGCGCCGTCGAGGACGCACTGCCGACGGGCTCGTGCACCGGAGGCATGACCGGCACCGTCCGCCTCTGAGGCGGCGGACGACGCGGTGCCCGCTCACTCCCGCCAGGTCCGCCACCCATCCTGTCAGCAGGCGCGGCAGTGCGCGACCGTTCATGGTCGCCGCTGGACTCCGGCCGGTGGCGTCGGCCTGTCGTAGCGGGGCGGGCTCCTTTACCGTCGAAGTGATGAGCGGTGTGCTCGGAGAGTCACCTGCCAGCCCCACCGGGAGATGCGCCATGAAGATGCTGATCAACAGTCCTGAGACCGTGGTCGCCGATGCTCTGCGCGGGCTGGCCGCCGCACATCCGGAGCTGGAGGTGGATGCGCAGGCCCGGGTCGTCGTGCGCAGGGGTGCGCACGAGGGCGGACGGGTCGGCCTGGTGTCCGGCGGCGGCTCCGGGCACGAACCCCTGCACGCGGGCTTCGTCGGCCCGGGAATGCTGTCGGCAGCCTGTCCGGGCGAGGTGTTCACCTCGCCCGTACCCGATCAGGTCCTGCGGGCCGCGAAGGCCGTGGACTCCGGGCAGGGGGTGCTGTTCGTCGTCAAGAACTACACCGGGGACGTGCTGAACTTCGACATGGCCGCCGAACTCGCCGAGGAGGACGGCATCCGCGTCCGGCGCGTGCTGGTCGACGACGACGTGGCCGTCACCGACAGCCTCTACACGGCGGGGCGTCGCGGCACGGGCGCCACCCTCTTCGTGGAGAAGATCGCCGGGGCCGCCGCCGAGGAGGGCGCTGCGCTGGAGCAGGTCGCGGCGGTGGCCGAGCGCGTCAACAAGGCCTCCCGCAGTTTCGGCGTGGCCCTGAGCGCCTGCACCACGCCCGCCAAGGGAAGCCCCACCTTCGACCTGCCGGACGGCGAACTCGAACTCGGCATCGGCATCCACGGCGAGCCCGGCCGGGAGCGCCGCCCGATGATGTCGGCCCGTGAGATCGCCGAGTTCGCCGTGGGCGCCGTACTGGACGACCTGGCGAACGTGGCCCCGGCCGACGGACCGGTCCTGGCCTTGGTCAACGGCATGGGCGCGACACCGCTGTTGGAGCTCTACGGGTTCCACGCGGCGGTGGCGCAGGTGCTCGCGGACCGGGGTGTGCCGGTGGCCCGGACCCTCGTGGGGAACTACGTCACGTCGCTGGACATGGCGGGGTGCTCGGTGACGCTGTGCCGGGCCGACGAGGAACTCCTGCGTCTGTGGGACGCCCCGGTACAGACCCCGTCACTGCGCTGGGGCCGTTGACCATCGTCCCGGGACGTCCTGACGATCAGGCAGGATCGGCCTCCCGGTCCGACCGACGTACTCTGACTCGTCTGCCTCGTCTGACTCGTCGCCGCGGACGGCACCTGGTCACCTGGTCCTGGAGCCTGACCTGACCCTCCCCGCCGGTCCCCCGGGGTGCGGCGCAGGGGTTCAGATACGGGCGACGTTGCCGGAGTAGATCCAGCCGTCCTTCACGCCGTGGGTCCTGTCGACCCAGTACCAGAGGTTGCCCTTCGAGTTGGTGCACTGCTTCGTGAAGTTG
The DNA here is from genome assembly GCF_044748225.1 of Streptomyces sp. NPDC090021. Classification (NCBI taxonomy): domain Bacteria; kingdom Bacillati; phylum Actinomycetota; class Actinomycetes; order Kitasatosporales; family Streptomycetaceae; genus Streptomyces; species Streptomyces sp. NPDC090021. Next base: position 14,572 of record NZ_JBIVFO010000061.1, read on the forward strand.
AGCCGGTTCGTCCGGTGGACGGTGTCGACGACCCGGCCGGTCTCGTAGTAGATCGTCCGCACGGGTGCCGAGGCCTTGGTGACGTACAGCTCGCCGCCCGCCGCCCGGCAGGTGATGGCGGCGGCCGAGGCCGGGGAGGCGGCGCAGAGTGCTGCGGAGAGAGTCAGTCCGCCCGTGAGGGCCAGGGCGGACAGACGGCGTGCGGCGCTGACGCGCATGGTGCTCCTTCGTCTTCGCGTACAGGGAACAGCAAATGATCAAACGAATGACATGGTGAGGTCAAATCGGCTTCGGGGAAACCCTCTTGCCCCCTGACCCGCGACGGACAGGGACCCTGACGGCTGTTCGCTGCCGAGAATGCCGGAGAGCGTCCGGTCTGCGGCCGTCAGTCCAGGATCTCCACGAACCCGTCGGTCTCCACGAACCCGTCGGTCCCGTGCACGCGGATCCGCTGACCGTCCCCGATCAGCCGGGTGGCCCCCTCCACGCCGACGACCGTCGGCAGGCCGTACTCCCGGGCGATCACCGCGCCATGGGTCATCAGGCCCCCCACCTCGGTGACCAGGCCCGCGATTCCGACGAAGAGCGGCGACCAGCTGGGGTCGGTGAAGGCCGTGACCAGGATGTCTCCCGCTTCGAGGTCGGCCTTCGCGATGTCGAGGACGACACGGGCCCGCCCCTCGACGGTCCCGGCCGAGACCGGTACGCCGACCAGCGCACCCGGCGGCACGTCGTCCCGGCGGTACGTCCCGGTGAGGGCCTCGCCGTCCGAGGTGAGCACCCGGGGCGGGGTGAGCGCGTGGTGCGCCCGGAACGCCTCTTCACGCTGCTGGACGAGGTGCGGATCGAACGTCCGGTTCGAGCGCACCACTTCGTGGAACTCCTGGAAGGTGAGGTGGAAGACGTCCTCCCGCTCGGTGAGCACGCCCGCGCGCACCAGGCGCTCCGCCTCGCCCATCAGGGCCTGCTTGTAGAGGGAGTAGCGGCTGACGATGTCGTACTTCGGGTACTCCCGGTACCCGATGAAGGTGCGGACCCGGTCGATCATCCGCTTGGTCTCGTCGGCCTTGCGGTCCCCGTCCGCCTGGGCGCGCAGGCGTGCCAGCCCGACGCCCGTCAGCCGTGCGGCCTACCACCGGTATCCCTCACCGGCCCACCCGCAGGTGGGAGGCGGGGAGTCAGAGGGTTTCGCCGAGTGAGTCCGCCAGGCGGCGTCGGGCCGCGCGGGTCGCCGGGAGCGCCGCCGCCGCGACCGCGCCCAGCACCGCGCCGACGGTCACGGCCAGCAGTACGGGCGGCGGCGGCAGCTGGGCGATCCCCGCGCCGATCCCGCTCGACGCACCCTGGGTGTCCACCAGCCAGGTGCCGGTCAGGACGCCCACCGCCGTCCCCACCAGCGCGGCCGCGAGCGCGGTCAGCCCCGCGGCGGTCACGATCATCGCCCCGATCTGCCGGGGCGTGAGCCCGATCGCCTTCAGCGCGAGCAGGTCGCGGCCCCGGTCGCGTACGCCCGTGCCGATCAGGGTCAGCAGTTCGATCAGTCCGATGAGGGCCAGTACGGCGATCAGGGCGCCGATCACCCCGCGGGCCGGTTCCAGCCGGTCGGCCGGGTTGGGCGTCTCGCGGATCTCCAGGGTCCCGCCGGCCGCCGCGGCCAGGGCTCCGCCGACGGCCCGCGGGTCGGCCCCCTCGCGCAGTTCCAGGGCGTGGTAGGCGGGCCGCAGCCGGGGGTCGCGTTCGCGCAGGGCGTCGAGGGTGGTGGTGATCACCCGGCCGCCGGAATCGGGCTCGATGGTGCGGCCGACCAGGTGCAGGATCTGCGGCCGGCCCCCGACCGTCATCCGCACCCAGTCGCCGACCCGTACGCCGAGGAGGTCCAGCAGTCCCTGGCCGGCCACCGCCTCGTCGGGGCCGGCGACCGCACGTCCTTCCACCACCGCCGAGGGGTAGGGCTGCCGGGCCGTACCCAGCCCGCGCAGCGTGATGGTCCCCGTCTGCCCGGGGACCAGCGCGGCCATCTCGGCCCCCGGATGGACGGCGGCGACGTCCGGAACCGCCGCGAGGGTCTGCTCCAGCTCCGCGTCCGCCGGTCCGGCGGGCTGCCCGGCCCGTACGGTCAGTGCCGCTGCCAGCCCCATCTGCGCGGGGCGGCTGCGGAACTGGTCGAGCGTCGACCAGGTGACGAGGGCGACGGTGATGAGCACCAGCGGCAGCGCGAGCCGGGCCACCGGTACGAGCGTCCGGCCGCGTCGGGGGAACGCCGCGCGCCACCCGAGGACGAGAGCGGGTGGCACCCGGACGCCCAGCGCCCGCTTGCCGAGTGCGGTCATCGGTGCGGCGGAGGGCAGCGCCGCGCGGGCCACCGGCACCGGCGGCACCCGTCCGGCCCGCCAGGCCGCGAGCCCGGTGGAGGCCGCGATCAGCAGGACCGCGCCGACGGGTATGCCGATCATCATCGCCGTGTGGCCGGGCAGGTCCTGCCACACGGCGGCGGCCTCCCCGATCCGCCCGGGTATCCGGGCGCCGAGCAGGGCGATCGCCGTGGTGCCGAGGGCGACGCCGAGCAGCGCGAAGGCCAGGTGCTGCAGGAGGAAACCGCGGGTGACCTGGCCGGGGGTGAAGCCGATCGCCTTGAGGACGGCGATGTCCCGCAGCTGACCCCGTACGCGGGCGCCGATCGCTCCCGACGCGGCCAGCGCGGCCGCGAGCAGCGCGCCGAGGCCGAAGACGCCGAACATCGCGCCGAGCAGCCGGTCGTCGCCGCCCGCGTCGGCGCGTGCCTGCTGCCATTTGGTGACCTCGGCGACGCGGTCGGCACCGAGTACGGTGACCGCGCGCTGGACGATGAAGTCCGTGTCACCGGGGTCCTGAAGGCGCAGGCCCACGCTCTGGCCGGTGTCGCCCCGGGCGATCTCGTCGAGCGTGGCGGGGAGCACCCAGCCGATGCCCGCCGCGCCGCCCGGCTGGTAGCGGGGCTCGGCCACGTCGGCCGTCCCGCTCACCCGCAGCAGGTGCGGGGCGCCGTCCGGCCCGGTGACGCGTACGGTGTCGCCCGGCTCCGCCCACAGGGCCCGGGCGACGGAGGTCTCCAGTACGACGGAGCCCGCGCCGGAGACGGGACCGGCGGTGGCGCCGGGCGCGCCGAGCCAGCTGCCGCTGCCGACGACCGGCCGGCCGGTGCGCGGGGGCTGCTCCGAGGCCGCGCGGAGGGTCACCGCGGCCCGGGCCCCGCGGGACTCGGCCGTGGTGGCCGCCGTACGGTAGGGCCCCGACAGTTCCGCGACCCCGTCCACGCCGGACAGGGCTCCCGTGTCCGCACCGGCTCGGGTGTGCAGCCAGATGTGTGCGCCGTGGGACTGGTTGAAGACCCGCTGCCAGGGGTTCGCGGCGTAGCCGAAGAGTGCGCCGGCCAGCAGCAGCGAGGCGATGACCCCGGCGCTGGCCAGGACGACGAAGAGGGCTTCGCCGCGGTGTGCGCGGAAGTCTGCCTGAGCCCAGCGCAGGGTGGCCCGCACGGTCACTCCTTGAGTTCGAGCACGTCGCAGACGCCGCCGGACAGCCCGGGGCGGCGTCCGCCGCCGAGCTGCGCGTCGTCGGCTATCCGGCCGTCGAAGAAGCTGATGACGCGGTCGGCGGCGCTGGCCATCCGGGCGTCGTGGGTGACCATCATGATCGTCTGGCCGCGCTGGTGGAAGCGGGTGAGCAGCCGCAGCACCTCACGGGTGCCCTTGCTGTCGAGACTGCCGGCCGGTTCGTCGGCGAGCAGCAGTGCGGGGTGGTTGACCAGGGCGCGGGCGAGCGCGACGCGCTGCTGTTCGCCGCCGGACAGCTCTCCGGGCATGGCCCGTTCGCGGCCCTCCAGGCCGAGTTCGGCGAGCAGCTCGGCGCGGGACGCGCGGGCGGCCTTCGGGGAGGCGCCGGCGAGCAGGGCGGGCAGTTCGACGTTGTCGGCGACGGTGAGGTTGGAGACGAGGTTGAAGAACTGGAAGACGACGCCGATGCTGCGGCGGCGCAGGACGGCCCAGCGGGCCTCCCGGTAGGTGTCGACCCGCTCGCCGTCGATCCACAGCTTGCCGCCGTCGGGCCGCTGGAGGCCGCCGATGAGGTGCAGCAGCGTGGACTTGCCGGCGCCGGACGGGCCGGTGACCGCGACGAACTCGCCGGGCTGGACGGAGAGGTCCACCCCGCGGACGGCGGGCACCGGTGCGCCCTCGCCGTGGTGGGTCTTGGTCAGCCCCTCGGCCCGGACGATGGGCGGGGCGGGGCGGACGGCGGGCACGGCTGGAGCGGCGGTGGCGTCGTCGCTCATTCCAGCTCCTCCTGACAGCGTTCCAGCCAGTCGAGGTCGGCCTGCAGGTGCAGCATGGCGCCCTCGATCAGCAGTTGGGAGATCTTGTTGTCGCGGTCCTCGGCCGCGGCCAGCTTCGACAGGTCCCGCATGGTGTTGAGGTACTGGCGGCGCTGCTTGTTGATCAGGGCGATGGGATCGGCCAGACCCGACTGCGGTGCGAGCGCCAGTTTCATGAAGAACTCGTCCCGTACCCGGGGTTCCTCGGCGGTGTCCTCGAACCACGCCAGTACGGCTTCGCGGCCGGCGTCCGTCAGTTTGTACGTGCGTTTGTTGGGCCGGCCCGACTGTTCGACGTCCTCGCCCTCGATCAGACCGCTCTTCTCCAGCCGGCCGAGGGTGACGTAGATCTGACCCACGTTGGGCTGAGGGTACGCGGCGCCCAGGAGCTTCTCAAGGTCCTGCTTGAGCTCGTAACCGTGCGCAGGGCTACGGGTGAGGAGCGCAAGGAGCGCCAGCCGCACTCGCTCCCCCTCCCTCCCGCTCCGTAGTGAACCGTTCACTGGCACCGGGACGGATGTCGCCGCCGACCGTCCGGTCTGCCTGGACGTCTAGTATCGCCCATGCCTAACGGGTATATATAGGCCACGGTGGTCGGCGATGCAGCCGGATCGTGCACTGGGAGGAATCTATGCGGTGGATGCGTGCCGCGGGTAGAGCTCTCCTGGTGGTGGCGGTGGTGCTGGCGGGGTACGCCGGTCTCGGCGTCCGCCCCGACACGGGCGCCGCTTCCGACGCCCGCGGTCCCCTGACGCTCGTGACGGCGGGCGATCTGACCGACTACCTCGGTCCGCTCCTCGACGACTGGAACGAGAGCCGTCCCGGCGAGCGCGTCACGCTGGTCGAGCTGCCCGACTCGGCCGACGAGACCCGGGCCCAGATGATCAGCGAACTGCGATCGGGCCGTGACCGGTTCGACGTGCTGAACATCGACGTCGCCTGGACGTCCGAATTCGCCGCCGCCGGATGGATCTCCCCGCTCGAACGCGGCCGCTTCCCCCTGGACGCCTTCCTGCGGCCGGTCGTGGACACCGCGACGTTCGACGGACGGCTGTACGCGGTGCCGTACGTGACCAACGCCGGTCTGCTGTACTACCGCAAGGACATCCTGGACCTGGAGGGCGAGCAGCCGCCCCGGACCTGGCCCGAACTGGTCCGCCAGGCGAGCACGATCGCCCCGAGGCATGGTCTGGACGGCTATGCCGGCCAGTTCCTCCCGTACGAGGGGCTGACGGTCAACGTCACCGAGGCCGTGCATTCGGCGGGCGGTTCGATCCTGCGCGACGACGGTACCCGCGTCACCGTGGACTCCGCCGCGGCGCGCACCGGGCTGCGGTTCCTCGCGGACGGGGTGCGGGACGGCTGGATCCCCCGCGAGGCGCTCGGTTACAAGGAGGAGGAGTCCAGGAAGGCGTTCCAGGACGGCCGGCTGCTCTTCCTGCGGAACTGGCCGTACGTGTACGCGGACGCCGGCGCGGCGGGCTCGAAGGTCGCGGGCCGGTTCGACGCGGTGCCGCTGCCCGGGGCCGACGGGCCCGGGACCAGCGTGCTGGGCGGCTCCAACCTCGCCGTCAGCAGTCACGCACGCCATCCGGCGTCGGCGGCCGACCTGATCTCCTACCTCACCAGCGAGCGGGTGCAGCGGCGGGTGCTGACCGAGGGCTCGCTGCCGCCGGTGCGCGCCGCGCTGTACGAGGATCCCGAGCTGGTCCGCGCGTATCCGTACCTGCCGACCCTGCGCGAGAGCGTGCTGTCGGCGGTGCCGCGTCCCAAGAGCCCGCGCTACGACCAGGTGAGCCTCGCCGTGCAGGCCGTGGGGCAGGACCTGATGGCGTTGCGGCAGACGCCCGACGAGGCGGTGGCGCGGCTGGCGCGAGAGCTCGGGGCCATTTCCCGCACGGACTGATCGCACTTTCCCCCCTCCCCTGAGGGCTCCTACTTACATGTTAAGCAGGAGCCCTCAGTCATGCATGTGGGTATTAAGGGACAAAGCACCCCAGCTTTTGCTTGTTTCTGGACACATCGTTGACACCTTCCAGTCGCTGCTACTTAACATGCATGCATAACAGCGCACCTGATCCAGGGCGCTCTCGCATTCAGCAGACAGGTCGACGCGAGATGCTCAGCACCCTTCCGACCGGTACCGGTCGCCCCTCCCGCAGCGCAGCCCCTTCCGCCCCCTGGTGGCGCGACGCGGTGATCTACCAGGTCTACGTCCGCAGCTTCCTCGACAGCACCGGGGACGGGGTCGGCGACCTCGCCGGCGTCCGCGCCGGGCTGCCCTACCTGCGCAAGCTCGGCGTGGACGGCATCTGGCTCAGCCCCTTCTACCCGTCGCCGCAGCACGACCACGGCTACGACGTCGCCGACTACTGCGGCGTCGACCCGGTCTACGGCGACCTCGCGGAGTTCGACCGCCTCGTGTCCGACGCCCACCGGCTCGGCCTCAAGCTGCTGCTCGACATCGTTCCGAACCACTGCTCCAGCGAGCACCCGTGGTTCCGCGAGGCGCTCGCCGCGGCGCCGGGCAGCGCACCGCGCTCCCGCTTCCACTTCGCGCCGGGCCGCGGCCCGGACGGTGCGGAGCCGCCCAACAACTGGCACGCCATGTTCGGCGGCCCGGCCTGGAGCCGGACCACCGGGCCCGACGGCACCCCCGGCGACTGGTACCTGCACCTCTTCACGCCCGAGCAGCCCGACCTGAACTGGCGCGACCCCGCCGTGGGCGACGAATTCGAGCGGGTGCTGCGCTTCTGGCTGGACCGGGGCGTCGACGGTTTCCGCATCGACGTCGCCGCCGGACTGTTCAAGCACCCCGAGCTGCCCGACTCCGACGACCCGGCCGCCGACGAGCGGGCCCGCGACGCCGTCAACCAGCTGGCCTGGAACCAGCCCGAGGTGCACGGAGTGTGGCGCCGCTGGCGCTCGGTCTGCGAGGAGTACACCGCCCGGGACGGCCACGAGCGGCTGCTGGTCGGCGAGGTGTCCGTGCCCACCGCGAGCGAGCACGCCGCGTACGTCCGCCCCGACGAACTGCACCAGGCGTTCTTCTTCGACCTGCTGAGCGCGCCCTGGGACGCCGAGGCCTTCCGCACCACGATCACCGAGGCGATGCGTGACATCGCCGGCACCGGGTCCACCGTCACCTGGGTCCTCAACAACCACGACCAGGTCCGCACGGTCACCCGCTACGCGGGCGAGCCGGGAGTGGAGGGGAGCGGACTGGGAGCGGCCCGCGCCCGCGCCGCGGCCCTGCTGATGCTCGCGCTGCCCGGCGCCGCGTACGTGTACCAGGGCGAGGAGCTCGGCCTGCCCGAGGTCCTCGACCTGCCCGACGAAGTCCTCACCGACCCGATCTTCCGCCGCACCGGCAGCCGCAAGCACGTACGGGACGGCTGCCGCGTGCCCCTGCCCTGGTCCGGGCACGCCTCCCCCTTCGGTTTCAGCCAGGAGACCGCCGGCGTCAGGCCGTGGCTCCCGCAGCCCGACTGGTTCGCCGAACACGCCACCGACCGCGCCCTGGCCGACACCCGTTCCTTCTGGCACCTCTACCGCGACGGCCTCCAGCTGCGGCGCACCCTGCCGCAGCTCGGCGACGGCACCCTGCGCTGGCTGGACGCGCCCGCGCAGGTCCTGGCCATCGCCCGCGGTGACGGCCTGATCTGCGCGGTGAACTTCGGCACGGAGCCGGTGCCCGCACCGGTCCCCGGTACTCCGCTGCTCGCCAGCGGCCCCTGCCCCGACGGGGTGCTCCCCGCGGCGACCGCGGCCTGGTGGGCGAGCGAGTACCCGGCTCCCGCTCCGGCGGCCCCGCTGCCGTAGCCCCCAGCCCCCAGCCCTCCGCCTCCGTACGCGCAGCCCCGTAGCCCGTTCCTCCCCTCAGCCCCTGGTTCCGGGCAGCCCCTCCCCGGCCCCGGACCTCCCCGAAAGGACTCCTCATGCGACGACCCGGCAAGACGACCCGCCGCAGTGCCGCCACCGCGACGGCAGCCCTCGCGATCGCCCTCGGCGCCACCGCCTGCGGCGGGGCCACCGGACCCGCGAGCAGTGGCGAACTCGGCGGCCAGACCGTCACCGTGGCCGGCGTCTGGACCGGCGCCGAGCAGCAGAGCTTCAAGAAGGTCCTCGACGCCTTCACCCAGAAGACCGGCGCCAAGACGGTCTTCGTGCCCTCCGGAGACAACGTCTCCACCTTCGTCGGAAGCAAGATCGAAGGCGGCAACGCGCCCGACGTGGTGATGGTCCCGCAGGTCGGCGTGCTCCAGCAGTTCGCGAAGGAGGGCTGGCTCCGGCCGCTGTCCGAGCAGACCGCCCAGACGGCCGGATCCACCCTCGCTCCGGTGTGGAAGAACTACGGCACCGTCGACGGCACGTACTACGGCCTCTACTTCAAGGCCGCCCACAAGTCGACCGTCTGGTACGCCCCCGAGGCCTTCACCCAGGCCGGCGTCGGCGAGCCCAAGAGCTACAGCGACATGCTCAAGGTCGGCCGCACCCTCGCGGACTCCGGCCGCCCGGCCTTCGCCATAGCCGGCGAGGACGGCTGGACCCTCACCGACTGGTTCGAGAACATCTACCTCTCCCAGGCCGGACCGGAGAAGTACGACCAGCTCGCCCAGCACAAGCTGAAGTGGACCGACGAGAGCGTCGTGCGGGCCCTGACCACCCTCGGGGAACTGTTCAAGGACAAGCAGCTCGTCGCCGGCGGCGCCCAGGCGGCGCTGGGCACCGACTTCCCCTCATCGGTGGCGCAGGTCTTCGGCCCGGAGCCCAAGGCCGGCATGGTCTACGAGGGCGACTTCGTGGGCGGCGTGGCCAAGGGGCAGTTCGGCAAGGAGCTCGGAAAGGACGCCAAGTTCTTCCCCTTCCCCTCGGTCGACGGCGGCCGGGCGCCGGTGGTCAGCGGCGGTGACGCGGCGGTCGTCCTGAAGGACGGCAAGAACGGCAAGGCCGGCATGAAGCTGGTCGAGTTCCTGGCGAGCGCCGAGGCCGCCGAGGTCTGGGCCGGCGCGGGCGGCTTCCTGTCCCCGAACAACGAGGTCGACTTCGCCTCGTACAGCGACGACACCACCCGCAGCACCGCCAACTCCCTGATCGCGGCGGGCAACTCGATCCGCTTCGACATGTCGGACCAGGCCCCGGCCGCGTTCGGCGGCACCAAGGGCGCCGGCGAGTGGAAGTTCCTCCAGGACTTCCTGCGCGACCCCTCCGACCCGCAGGGCACCGCCGCGAAGCTCGAGGCCGAGGCCGCCAAGGCCTACGGGAACTGAGGCGACCGCCATGGCTGACACCGTGACCGTCCGCCCACCGACCGTCCGCCCACCGACTGTCCGCCCCGCGGCCGACGGCCGGCGCCGGGCCCAGCGCAGGAAGCGACGCCTCGCGGTCGTCTTCGTCCTGCCGGCCCTGCTGCTGCTCGGCGCGCTGGTCGTCTACCCCGTCCTCTTCTCCTTCGGCCGCAGCCTCTTCGACGCCGACGGCGACCGGTTCGTCGGCGCCGCCAACTACGCGGCGCTCGTGCAGGACCCGGCCACCCTCAAGGCCATCCGCAACAGCGCCCTCTGGGTCGTCGTCGCCCCCACCCTGCTCACCGGCCTGGGGCTGCTGCTGGCCGTACTCACCGAGAAGGTGCGCTGGGCCACCGCGTTCAAGCTGGTCCTCTTCCTGCCGATGGCCGTGTCGTTCCTCGCCGCGGGCATCATCTTCCGGCTCGCCTACGAACAGGACCCCGACCGGGGCGTGCTCAACGCCGCCGCCGTCGCCGTCCACGACGGCTTCGACGACGCCGCCGCGTATCCGACGGCCCGGGCCCGGGAGGGCCACGGCCTGACGGGCGGGGCGGGCGGCCCGTACAGCACCACGGCGACGGTACGGCCCGGGGACTCGATCGCCCTCGGGCTGATCGGGGTCGCTCCCGACGCCCTGCCGGCCGGTGCGAAACCCGCGGCCGACCCGGCCGGGGCCACACCCGCCACGGGCGCCCCGGACGCGATCGGGGGTGTCGTCCACCTGGACTTCGCCCCCGGCGGCACCGGCACACCGGGCAGGATCGACCCCGGCGAGAAGGGGCTGCCCGGTGTCACGGTCGAGGCCGTGCGGGAGGGCCGGGTGGCCGCGACGGCCACCACGGCCGACGACGGATCCTTCCGTTTCGCCGGCCTGGCCGACGGCGACTACACCGTCCGGCTGCCCGCGGCCAACTTCGAGGCCCCGTACCAGGGCGTGAACTGGCTCGGTCCCGCGCTGGTCACACCCGCCATCATCGGCGCCTACCTCTGGGTCTGGACCGGCTTCTCGATGGTCCTGATCGGTGCCGGCCTGGCGGCCATCCCGCGTGACGCGCTGGAGGCCGCGCGCATGGACGGCGCCACCGAGGGCCAGATCTTCCGCAAGATCACCGTGCCGTTGCTCGCGCCGGTGCTCACCGTGGTCTTCGTGACCCTGGTCATCAACGTGATGAAGGTCTTCGACCTCGTCTGGATCATCGCACCCGGACCGGTCCAGGAGGAGGCGAACGTACTGGCCACCCGCATGTGGCTGGTCTCCTTCGGCGGCGGCAACGACCAGGGCCTCGGCAGCGCGCTCAGCATGGTGCTCCTGCTCCTCGTCGTCCCCGCGATGATCTTCAATGTCCGGCGTTTCCGAAGGAGTGGAGCATGAGCGGCCACAGCACCGTCGAGCGGCGCGGCCCGTCCGGGCGGACGACGGCGCTCCGGCCCGTCGGCCGGCCCGCACCGCCGTCCGCGCAGCCGTCCGCACACGCGCCCGGGCGGTCGTCCGCGACGCCGCCCGGATCCGCACCCGGGCGCCGCCGCGGGGGCCGGATCTCGCGGCTGCTGGGCAGCTCCGTCGTCCAGGGCGTCCTGATCCTGGTGGCCCTCGTATGGATCACGCCGCTGGCGGGCCTGCTGCTGTCCTCCCTGCGTTCCGAGCAGGACAACGCCACCGAGGGCTGGTGGACCGCCCTCACCGATCCCTCCCAGCTGTCCCTGGACAACTACAGCGCCCTGCTGAGGGATTCCGGTATCGGGGCGGCCTTCTGGAACACCGTCCTGATCTCCGTACCGACCACCGTCCTGGTGGTCGTCATCGCGGCGCTCGCCGGATACGCCTTCGCGTGGCTGGAGTTCCCCGGGCGGGACGCCGTCTTCCTCGTGGTCGTCGGGCTCCTCGTGGTACCCGTGCAGATCGGGCTGCTGCCGGTGGCCAAACTGTTCGGCGCGGTCGGCCTGTTCGGGACGATCGCGGGAGTGGTCCTCTTCCACGTCGCCTACGGACTGCCGTTCGCGATCTTCCTCCTGCGCAACTACTTCGCGGAGATCCCGCGCGAGATGCTGGAGGCCGCCCGGATGGACGGCGGCAGCGAGTGGCGGATCTTCTCCCGGCTCGTGCTGCCGCTCGGCCGGCCGGCCATCGCGAGCCTGGCCATCTTCCAGTTCCTCTGGGTCTGGAACGACATGCTCGTGGCGCTGCTGTTCGCGGACACCGGAGCGCAGCCGCTCACGGTCGCCCTGCAGTCCCAGATGCGGCAGTTCGGCAGCAACATCGGCGTCCTGGCACCCGGGGCGTTCCTGTCGCTGGTGGTTCCGCTGGTCGTCTTCTTCGCCTTCCAACGGCACTTCGTCCAGGGCGTGATGGCCGGCTCGGTGAAGTAGCCCCCGGCCGGGCTGCCTCCGTCCCCCGGCCCGGCCTCCGCCCCCGCCTCGGCCTCCGTCCCCCGCCTCCGCACGGGTACCCGTACCCGTGCGGAGGCGTCCGCGTGCCGGGAGTCCGTCAGGGGGCCGTGAGCTGCGGGCGGCGCCCGGCCCATGGCCGGGCCTCCTCCAGCTGCGCCGCAACGCGCAGCACGGACACCTCGTCGTCGCGGCGGCCCACCAGCTGCACGGCGAGCGGAAGACCGTCCGTGCCGCGGCCCGCGGGCACGGAGGCCGCCGGGTGCCCGGTGACGTTCCACAGCGCGGTGTAGGCGACCATCGGGCGCGAACGCACCAGCGCCGTCAGCAGACCGGCTCCGTCCAGGGCGCCCACCGGGCGCGGGCGGGCGGCGACGACCGGGGTCAGCAGCAGGTCCATGGTCGTGAACATCCGGTCCGCGCGCTCCGCCAGCCGCTCCCCCGCCCTGATCCCGTGTTCCACGGCGGATTCGGGGACCAGGCGGGCGAGCGCGAGCGTGCTCCGGGTACGGGCCTCCAGCAGGTCGGGGCGTTCGACGGCGGCGGCCTCCGCGCGCACCCCGCCGCAGAACTGCGCCGCGAACGGAGCCGTCGCGTCCGGGTAGCGGGGGTTGACCTCCCGTACGTCGTGCCCCAGTTCGCGCAGGGCCCGTGCGGTCTCCAGCATGGCCTCGACGTGCTCGGGGTGCGGGCGCACACCGGGGACGGCGGGCTTGGCGCTATAGCCGATGCGCAGTCGGCCGGGCGGGGCCTCCAGGGCCCGCAGCCACCCGGTGGTGACGGGGCGGGCGCTCCAGCGGTCGGCGGGGGTGGTACCGGCGAGGACGTCGTAGAGCAGGGCGGCGTCGCGGACGGTGCGGGTCAGCGGTCCCACGGTGCCGAGGGCGTACCAGAGGTGCGCGTTCGGGGCGGTGGAGACCCGGCCGCGCTGGGGCTTGAGGCCGAACAGGCCGCAGCACGCGGCCGGAATGCGGATGGATCCGCCGCCGTCGCCGCCGAGCGCGGCGCCGACGAGCCCGGCCGCGACCGCGGCGGCGCTGCCGCCGCTGGAGCCGCCGGGGGTGCGGGTGAGGTCCCAGGGGTTGTGGGCGGTGCCGTGGGTGTCGGACTCGGTGAAGGGCCACTGGCCGAACTCGGGCATCGTCGTCTTGCCGATGACCACGGCTCCGGCGGCGCGCAGGCGGCGTACGGCTTCGGAATCGGCGGCGACGGGGGTGTGGTTGGCGGCGCCGCCGAAGGTGGTGACCTGCCCCGCGACGTCGAACTCGTCCTTGACGGCCACGGGCACGCCGTGGAGCGGGCCGAGCCCCTGTTCGGGATTCCCCTCCGCCTCCGCGTCCCGGGCGTCGGCCTCCGCGAGCGCCTGCTCGGCGAGGACGACGCGGAAGGCTCCGAGCGCGGGACCGAACCGGGCGATGCGGCGCAGCGCGGCCTCGACGAGGGCCCGGGAGGTGACCTTGCCGGTGCGCACCAGCTTGGCCTGCCGCTCGACCCCTTGGAACATCAGCTCCGCGTCGTCCCTGTCCATGCCCACCCCTTCGCCCCCTACCTCGCGGTAACTCCGGGCAAGGCTGTCGCCCCACCGCCCCCGCGTCAAGGACTCACCCCCAAGATCGGCCACGCCCCGGGGGCGCGGGGGCGGCTGTCCGCGGCCTGGCGTCAGCCGGAGAGGGTGGCGGCGTGGTCGGGGACGGCGCGCTGGAGGTCCTTGGGCGGGCGCACGTAGCCCGTCGACGCGGGGCGCGGCGGGAGGGTGAGCGACGGCAGGGCCACGTCCTCGTACGGGACCGAGGACAGCAGGTGGGCCATCATGTTGAGTCGCGCGCTGCGCTTGTCGTCGCTCTCGACCACGTACCAGGGGCAGTCCTCCGTGTCCGTGTGGACGAGCATCTCGTCCTTGGCCCGGGAGTACGCCTCCCAGCGGGTCAGGGACTCCAGGTCCATCGGGGAGAGCTTCCAGCGCCGGAGCGGGTCCTCGGTCCGGCGGCGGAAGCGTTCCTCCTGGACGGCGTCGCTGACGGAGAACCAGTACTTGCGGAGCAGGATCCCGTCCTCCACCAGCATGCGCTCGAAGACCGGGCACTGGCGCAGGAAGCGCTGGTGCTCCGCGGGGGTGCAGAAGCCCATCACGTGCTCCACGCCGGCGCGGTTGTACCAGCTGCGGTCGAAGAGCACGATCTCGCCGGCGGCCGGAAGGTGCTCCACGTAGCGCTGGAAGTACCACTGACCGCGTTCGCGCTCCGTCGGCTTCGGCAGGGCCGCGATGCGGGCGATACGGGGGTTGAGGTGCTCGGCGACCCGCTTGATCGTTCCGCCCTTGCCCGCCGCGTCACGGCCCTCGAAGACGACGACGAGTCGGGCGCCCTGCGTACGGACCCATTCCTGGAGCCTGACCAGCTCCGTCTGCAGCCGCAGCAGCTCAAGCTCGTAGACCGCCTTCTTCAGACCCATCGCGTCCGCCTCCCCGTCGTGGTCCGGTGTGTCCTGTCGGTCAAGTCAGTCACGGCGGGCATTAGAGCACAACGACACCCGCTCGGCCCGGGCGTGTCATCGTCCCGTCGGGCGTACCGCGCGGACGTGTGCTCCTCGTCCACGACCTCATGGGCGTACGTCCACCCCACCTGCGCCTGGCCGCGTGCCGTCGTCGACGGGGACGACGTCGTCGGCTTCGTGATGGCCTTCCACGACATCGTCTGGGACCCGGCGGCCGACCCGACCGACCGGCGCAGCGGCATATGGCGCCTCAACATCGACGCCGGCCGCCAGGGCAAGGGCTACGGCCGCTTCGCCGTCCGCTCCGTCATCGACGAGATCCACCGCCGCGGCACCCGCCCAGCGGTCCACGTCAGCTGGCACCTCGGCCCCGGCAGTCCCGAACCCTTCTACCTGGGCCTCGGGTTCACCCCCACCGGCGAGGTCAGCGGTGACGAGCGCGTGGGCGTGCTCGCCCTCGACCCGGCCGCCCCTCCGGCGGGCTGAGCACGACGGTTCCCCCGGGCCCCGGCGCCAGCCCTGCCTCGGGCCCGGGCCCGCCCGCGCGGAAGGCCTGGGGGCTCATCCCCCGGACCCGTTTGAAGGCCGCCGACAGGGCGAAGGCGCTGCCGTAACCGACCCGACGGGCCACCCTCTCGACCGTGGCGTCGGGCTCGCGCAGCATGTCCGCCGCCAACGCCAGGCGCCAGCCCGTCAGATAGCCGAAGGGCGGCTCCCCCATGACCTCCCTGAACCGGCGTGCCAGCGATGCCCGCGAGACCCCGACCCGTACGGCGAGTTCCGCGACGGTCCATGCGTGCGCCGGGCTCTCGTGCAGCAGCCGCAGCGCCGGGCCGACCACCGGATCGCTCTGGGCTCGGAACCAGGCGGGCGCGCTCGAGTCCGCCGCCGACGGCCACGCCCGCAGCACCCCGATCAGCAGCAGGTCCAACAGCCGGTCCAGCACCACTTCCTGGCCGGGCTCCTCACCGGAAATCTCGGAGGCGAGCAGGTCGATCAGTGTCGCGTCCGCGGCTTTCGCCGGTCTGACCAGGATCTTCGGCAGTGCGCCCAGGAGCCGGCGGCCGATCTCGCCGGGCGCCTGATAGGTGCCGCTGAGCATCACCGCCGAACCGGCGTGCTGGTGGGCGGCTCCCCACGTCCGCACGCCCAGCGCCATGGAGTCGGTGACGTCCTCGCCCTGCGGTGTGCTGCACCGCTGGTCCGGTCCCACCGTCACCGTCACCGGTGTGTCCGGGGAGTCGGCCACCGTGTACGGGTCGGGCCCGCGCACCAGTGCCACGTCGCCCGGGGCGATCAGTACCGGCTCCCCTCCGTCGGGCAGCAACCACGCGGAACCGCTCACCATCGTCGCGACCGACAGCGGAGCGCGGTCCTCGATCCGCATCGCCCACGGCGGGTTGAGGACGGACTTGAGGAGGAAGGCCCCCCGGGCCTGGGGGCCTTCGAGCAGGCCGGTCAACATGTCCATGCGCACATCCTCTCCGCCGCGGCGCCCGGGCCGCTCAGGCGGAGGGGACGTCCCATACGCCGGTGGCCGCCGCCTCGCGGGCGAAGTCCGCGAAGTCCCTGGGCCTGCGGCCCAGGACCTCCTCGACCCCGTGGACGAGGTGCGCGTTGCGCCCGTCCTGGATCAGGGTGAACAACTCGGCGAGGTCCTCCGGAAGACCGTGCTCCCGCAGTTCCGCTCGGTAGGCCTGGTCCGAGACCGGTACGTAGGCGATCTCCCGGCCGGTGGCCTGCGACAGTTCGGCCGCGACGTCGGCCAGGCTCATGAGCCGGGGACCCGACAGCTCGTACGTCCTGCCGATGTGCCGGTCGTCGGTCAGCGCCGCCACCACGACATCGGCGATGTCGTCGGTGTCGACGAACGCCTCCACCCCGTCCGCGGTCGGCAGGGCGATCACACCGGCCAGCACCGACTCCAGGAAGAAGCTCTCGTCGAAGTTCTGGTTGAACCAACTGGCCCGTACGACGGTCCAGTCGGCTCCGGACGCCTTCAGCTTCTCCTCGCTGAGCTGCGCGGCCTCCTCTCCCCGCCCGGACAGCAGCACGAGGCGGCGTGCCCCTGCGGCGACCGCCGCCTCGGCGAAGGCCCCCACCTGCTCGGGGGCGCCCGGGAAGGAGAGGTCGGGGTAGTAGGTGACGTACACCCGGTCGACGCCTTCCAGGGCGGGGAGCCAGGTGGTGGGCTCGGTCCAGTCGAAGGCCGGCGTCCCGCTGCGGGAACCGACCCGGACGGGCCGGCCCTGGGCCGTCAGCTTCTCGGCGACCTTGCGGCCGGTCTTGCCGTTCCCCCCGATGACGAGGGTGAGGGACCGGTCGGTGGCCTGCGTGCCGTTCTGCGTCGTCTGCTTCGTCTGCGTCATGACCTCAGTCAAGCCGTACGGCCCGAGACGCGACATGGCCGAAACGCTCATCCGCATACGCGAGCGTCTACGAGGGCGCCGCAGTCACCTCTGCCCAGCAGAACTGAGCGCCGGAAGACGCTGGACGTCCTCTTCGTCGGGCCGCCGAGGCGGCAATCGGCCGGTGGCACGGTCACTGGCGCTCGTGGCGGGCATCGCCCCCGGGCGTCCTGGCCGGAGGCGGCCGGGCTGGTGGCCTGACCCCTGCGGGGGCCGGCCCGCCGTCAGCCCGCCGGGATCGTCGACGTCGGTGTGTTCCAGCCGGAGATCCGCAGCCGGGGCGCGCTTCCGTGCAGGTCCGCGGTCCGGTAGGTCGCCGTCAGCGTGACCGACTCCCCCGGCCAGAGGCTGACCTGCTTGTCGGTCCACCGCACGGGCAGCACCGGTGTTCCCCGCTCGGCCACCAGGTGCACGTCCGTGAGCAGGGCCGGGGTGCCGCCGGTGCCCGCGTGGCGCAGGGTGACGGTCGTCGTGGACGTCCCGGAGGCGTCGGCGCTCGTGGAGGCCGTGGCGGCGACCGCCGTGCGCGGCATCGACTCCAGCCCGCGCAGGTCGGCGTAGGAGGTGGTGGGCGTGTGGTACCAGTCGCTGCGCTCGTGGTCGAGGACGTCCTCCTGGGTGGAGAGCCAGTAGACGTTGCGGCTCACCTCCCGTCCGGTGGCGTCGGTGAGCAGCAGCCTCGCCAGGTAGGTGGTGGGCAGGCCCGGCACCGACTCGGGGACCGTGAGCACGGTGCGGCTCGCGCCGCCGCCGGCCGTGCTCAGGCCGGTCGCCGTGCGGTCGTACTTCTGTGTGCCGTCGGGGGCGAAGAGCGTCACCCGGGCGGTCAGCCCGGAGGCGGGTGCGGTGCGGTTGTTGACGACCGTGACGGAGTGGTCGTCGTACCCGTACTGGACGTGCAGGGGTTCGTTCGCCTTCTTCGCGCCGAAGTAGGAGCCGCCCTGGTCGAGGTAGCGGTCCACGAGCTGCCAGTGGAGCGAGGTCCAGCCGCTGTTGAACATCCATTGAAGTGCTCTCCTCCCTTCGCAAGCTCAGGAAGGAGATTCCCGTCTACCTTGCGGTGACAGGCTTGACGCCGCGAGTGCGCCTGTCGACT
>NZ_JBIVFO010000062.1:0-31796 GCF_044748225.1 Streptomyces sp. NPDC090021
GGTGTGCTGGACGACGGCACGCTGGAGTCCCTGACTCCGGAGCGGTTGGCCGGCGTACTGGCTCCCAAGGCCGACGCCGCTTGGCATCTGCACGAACTGACCCGGGAGCTGGACCTGGACGCGTTCGTCCTCTTCTCCTCGCTCGCGGGAACGCTCGGCACGGCCGGGCAGGCCAACTACGCCGCCGCCAACGCCTACCTGGACGCACTCGCGGAGCACCGGACAGGTCTGGGGCTGCGCGCCGCATCGCTGGCGTGGGGCCTGTGGGAGGGCGCGGGCATGGGCGGCACGCTCGGCGACACCGAGCGGGGCCGACTGGACCGGGCGGGCGTACGTCCGATGACGGCGACGGCGGCGCTGGGCCTGCTTGACGCGGCCCTCGCGCGCGGCGAGGCGGCGCTGGTCGCGGCGGAACTGGACGGGAAGACACTGTCGGAGCGGGCGACGGCCGGAGCCCTGCCGAGGGTGCTGTCCGCACTGCCGTCCGCGGTCCCGGCCGACGACACGGCCGGTGACGGGACCGGCGGCGACGAGCCCGGCGGCGAGCCGGGTTCCGCGGCCGGACCGCTGCTGCTGGACGCGGAGCAGGCGTACGCGCTGGTGCTGCGCAATGTCGCTGAGGTCCTGGGGTACGACGACCCGGAGGAGGTGGAGGTCGAGGAGGAACTGCTCGACCTGGGCTTCGACTCGCTGATGGCGGTCGAACTGCGCAACCGGCTTGCTGATGAGACCGGTCTGGTGCTCCCCAGTTCGCTGGTGTTCGACTTCCCGACGGTCGGCAAGCTGGCGGAGCAGCTGGCTCCGCGTACCGCGGGCGAGTAGACGGGGCGTGTGCTTCTCGCGGCCGACCCCACGGCCGGACCGCGAGAAGCACGCCCCGTCACCGTCCTAGGCTGCGGCCAGGCCCCGCTGTTCGGCGGCCACCGGCGTGTGAACGATGAGACGCACGGCGCCGTTGGGGTCCTCGTGGAGCAGTTCGACCATCCGCACCGCGACGATGCCGTGCTCGGGGTGCCGCATGTGATGGACCCTGGTCAGCGGTCCGGACACCCGGTGCTCGTCCCACCACTCCCGGAAACGGGCGCTGCGGCGGGAGAGTTCGTTGATCATCCGGTCGGTGTGCGGGAACGCCCGCCAGTCGGTCACCTCGGCCCGGAACCGGGCGACGAGGTGGCGGGAGGCGTCTTCCCAATCGACGAACCGCCGGTGGGCCACTTCGGAGGTGAGCATCCACACGAGCAGGTTGCGCTCCTGCTCGGGCAGTTGCCCGAAGTCGGTGAGCCACGTGGGCACCGCACAATTCCAGCCAATCACGTCGCCGGAGGGAGAGCAGATGTAGGCGGGAAACGGGTACATGTTCTCGGCCACTACCTCCAGGTACTTCCAGGAGTCGGAGGGTCCCACCGTGGGCGCGCAAGCATCCGGTTCACGGGACAGGGCGACCAGGTAGTCGCGTTCGAAGACCGACAGCCCCAGCACACTGGCAAGGCCGTCCAGCACGTCCGGTGACGGCGAGACGTCCCGGCCCTGCTCCAGGTACGTGTACCAGGTGGGGCTCACCCCGGCGAGGACGGCGACTTCCTCGCGACGCAGCCCCGGGGTCCTTCGTCGGACGCCCTTTGGCAAACCGACTTCACAAGGCAAGATGCTTTCACGCCTTTTCCTCAGAAAATGCGCGCGTTCCAGCCTTCGATACTCGCCGATTGACACGTTCTACCCCCGTGTGAACTGTGGCCAATGATCGCTTTAATCTAAGCACAATCACCCGGCGCGATCACCGGGCGAGAAGGGCCCTGCGCCGGCTCCCACGTCGTGCGCTCTCAGCGAACGATCTGCCGGTCAGGGGTGCCGCCCGAATGATCGTGCTACGGTCACGAAGTGTGAAGATCGGTACGTCTCCTGGCAGTTGTAGGCGACGCCGCTCGGAGCAAGGGAACGGAACGCACGGAAGTATCGAACGGTGGCGGTTGCTGCCGGTGGATCCACATGGGGGTTCAGTGACTCGTCAGGATGATTACCAGGCGGCGGATTTCGGCCACATTGCGCCTCGAATGGACAATGGAAGCGCGCCGCCCTGGGGAATGGGCGATCAGGTATTCAGCAGCCTTCTCCAGCACCGCATCGTCTTCCTCGGCCAGCCCGTCGACGACGACATCGCCAACCGCATCACGGCGCAGCTTCTCATGCTCGCGGCCCAGACCGAAGAGGACATCTACCTTTACATCAACTCGCCCGGCGGTTCGGTGACCGCCGGCATGGCCGTGTACGACACGATGCAGCTCATCAAGAACGACGTCGTCACCATCGCCATGGGCTTCTGCGCCTCGATGGGGCAGTTCCTGCTGACCTCCGGTGCCCCCGGCAAGCGCTTCGCCCTGCCGCACGCGAAGATCCTCATGCACCAGCCGTCGGCCGGCTTCTCCGGCTCGGCCAGTGACATCCGCATCTACGTGCAGCACCTCCTCAAGACCAAGAAGGAGATGGCGGAACTCATCGCGCTGCACTCCGGGAACGACGTCGAGCGCATCACGAAGGACTCCGACCGCGACTACTGGTTCTCCGCTCAGGAGGCCAAGGACTACGGCCTCATCGACGACGTGATCCGCTCCACCCCGTCGATGCCGGGGGGCGGCGGACTCGCCGCGCGCTGATCCAGCGCCTGTTCAGCACCGGCGCGACGGGTGACGGTGCGTCACTCGCCGCGCCGTCGGCGTTTCCCATGCCCGCCTGCCCGATCCCCACCGAGTCCCTGTGAGTACGGAGGCTGTTTTGTCCATGCGCAAGTACGCGCCCCAGGCCCGTTACGTCGTCCCCCGCTTCGTCGAGCGCACCTCCCAGGGTGTGCGGGAGTTCGACCCCTACGCCAAGCTGTTCGAGGAGCGGATCATCTTCCTCGGCTCCGAGATCGACGACACCTCCGCCAGCGACGTCATGACCCAGCTGCTCTGCCTGGAGTCGGCCGACCCGGACCGCGACATCTCCATCTACATCAACTCGCCCGGCGGTTCGATTACTTCGCTGCTCGCCATCTACGACACGATGCAGTTCGTCAAGCCGGACATCCAGACCGTCTGCATCGGGCAGGCCACCTCGGCCGCCTCGGTCGTCCTGGCCGCGGGCACCAAGGGCAAGCGCGTCGCCCTGCCCAACTCCCGGGTCCTGATGCATGCCCCGGCCAGCCCCGGCCAGCAGGGCCAGGTGTCGGATCTGGAGATCCAGGCGCTGGAGATCGAGCGCATCCGCGACCGGATCGAGGAGATCATGGCCCATCACACCGGCCGCGACAAGGAGGAGATCCGCCAGGACCTGGACCGCGACAAGATCCTCACCGCCCAGGGCGCCCTGGAGTACGGGATCGTGGATCAGGTGATCATGCCCCGCGGCAAGAACGGTTCCTGACCGGACATGGCTGTCTCCCATGCTGCGAGCAGGTGGTTCCGGCGGTTCTCCACCGAGACCGAGGACGGGATGACGCTGCTGTGCTTCCCCCACGCGGGGGGAGCGGCCAGCACCCACTTCCCCATGTCCAAGCTGCTCGCCCCCCGGATCGGGGTGTGCGCCGTGCAGTACCCGGGGCGGCAGGACCGCCGCAGCGAGCCGCCACTGGACGACCTGACCGAGCTCGCCGACCGGATCACCGAGGCGTTCACCGAAGTCGCCCCGAACCGGCCGCTGGCCCTGTTCGGACACAGCATGGGCGGTCTGCTGGCGTACGAGGTGGCGCGCCGGCTGGAGACCGCCGGGCGGCTCCGGCCGGTCCGGCTGATCGTTTCCGGCCGCCGGGCCCCGGGCCACGCCGGCACGCGGCCCAACCTGCACGACCAGGACGACGCGACGATCCTCACGGAGTTGCGTCGGTCGAACGGTACGGACGCGGCGGTGCTCGCCGACGACGACCTGGTCCGGATGCTCCTGCCGACCCTGCGCAGCGACTACAAGGCGGTTGAGTGCTACGTGGCGCCCGCGCCCGGAGAAGGCGTGCTGTCCTGCCCGGTGTCCGTGTTCACGGGGACCGAGGACACCCACGTCACCCGCGAGGGAGCCGAGGGCTGGGCGGCGTTCACGACCGGGTCCTGCGACGTGGCGTCCTTCCCCGGCGGCCACTTCTTCCTCAATGAACGCCGTGAGGCGGTGGCCTCGGCCCTTGCTGCCCGGCTGGACGGCGCGAACGGCGAGTAGCCGGTCCGGCCGTTTCCGCCGTCCACTCTTTCATTCCTGGAGAACCACCATGACCATGCGAGGTTTGCACAGACCCCTGTCGTACTTCGCCGCAGCCATGGCCGTCATGGCCTTGGTCAGCGCCGTCGGCCTCGTCGTCGACGATCGTGTTCTGGTCGGCGAGCCGATCTGGCTCAAGCCGCTGAAGTTCGCGGTGTCGCTGGGGGTTTACGGTGCCACGCTGGCATGGCTGCACTCCTTGCTCGTTCGCGGCCGGCGGGTCAGCTGGTGGGCGGGGACGATCATCGTGGTCGGTTCCTCGGTCGAGTTGGCGCTCATCGTCACGCAGGTGGTGCGGGGCACCCGCAGTCACTTCAACCAGCAGACCCCGCTGGACGCGGGCCTGTACGCCGTCATGGGCGCGACGGTGGCCATCCTCTGGCTGGCCACCGTGGTGATCGCCGTACTGCTGCACCGGCAGCCGCTGCCGGACCGGGCCACGGCCTGGGCCATCCGGTCGGGAACGGTCATCTCGGTCGTCGGGCTCGCGCTCGGCTTCCTGATGAGCCAGCCGACACCCGAGCAGCTCGCCGACGGGGCCTCCGGCATCGTGGGCGCCCACAGCGTGGGGGTCCCGGACGGAGGTAGGCAGCTGCCGGTGACCGGCTGGTCGGCCGAGGGCGGCGATCTGCGCATCGCCCACTTCACCGGCATGCACGCCCTCCAGGTGCTGCCGCTGCTGGCCCTCGCCCTGTCCCGCCGGGCGTCCGGGGCGGGCCGGCTGGCCGACGGCACGGTCCGGCTGCGCGTGTTGATCGTGGCGGCGGCGGGGTACGCCGGCCTGGTGGCCCTGGTGACCTGGCAAGCGCTGCGTGGCCAGCCCCTGGCCGATCCGGACGGGCTAACCCTGGGAGCAGCTGGCGGACTGACCTTGGCTTGGCTGACCGCAACCCTGCTGGCACTGCGTACCCCGCGCACCGGGGCGTCTGCGAAGGAGACGGGCCGCCCGTCGGCCTTTGGAGGTTCATCTCCGGCCACCACCAGGAGTACGGGACACAGAGGCCGTGCGGAGTCAGACTCGTCCTCGTAGAAAGGCCCGCGGCCTTGGCCGATGCCGAAGGCGTCACGGTTGATGCGGCGAAACGGTTGTTCCGACGTGGCTCCGGGAACCCCGCGGCCGGTGAGGTAGGCGACTGCGAGCGACCTGCGAGCCGATGAACCCGGTTCCTCCTGTGACAAGAACTGACGGCGCGGCCGCGACTCGGTGAAGGGGCAGTCGTAGGAGTCACCCTCCTTGGGCTGGGCCTGCACGTGCCGCAGATTCCTTCGCGGCACGAGCAGGCGGTTCACGGATGCAGCGTGGCCTCGCCCTTGACGAGGATGCCGGTGCGCTGACCCGGCCGTACGGCGACGGGACCGGCGACTCGGATGTCGACCGGGCTCTCCAGGCCGTCGACGAAGACGGTGACCATGGCGTCGTGGCCGTAGAAGGTCACGTCGGTCACGGTTCCCTGGGCAGCTGTCGCGGTTCCGGTGAGCTGGAGTTGCTCGGGCCGCAGCAGGACGGTGCCCTCGCTCCGGCCTGCGGGGGGCGATGCGAGGGGAAGGCGGCCGAGCACCGTCGTCGCGGTGCCGTGGTCGGTGGTGCCGGGGATGAGCACGGCGTCGCCGACGAATCGGGCCACCCAGGGGTCGGCGGGCCGGCGGTAGACCTCCTGCGGTGTGTCGCACTGGGCCACGCGGCCTTCGCGGACGACCGCGACCAGGTCAGCGGTGGAGAGGGCTTCCTGCTGGTCGTGGGTGACCAGCAGGGCGGTGGCTCCGGTGGCACTCAGGGCGGCTCGGACATCTGCCCGGACACCGGCGCGCAGAGCGCTGTCGAGGGCGTTGAACGGTTCGTCCAGCAGGACCAGTGCGGGTTCCGGCGCCAGGGCCCGGGCGAGCGCGATGCGCTGTTGCTGGCCGCCGGACAGTTCGTGCGGCATGCGGTCGCCGTGGCCGCCGAGGCCGACGAGTTCGAGCATCTCCTCGGTGCGGCCTCGGCGTGCGGCGCGGTCGTGGCCGGTCAGCCCGAAGGCGACGTTGCGGGCGACGCTCAGGTGCGGGAAGAGCGCGCCCTCCTGGGGGACGATGCCGATGCGGCGGCGCTCGGGGGGAAGGTGGACACCGGGGCCGGACAGGGTGCGTCCGCCGACGGTGACGGTACCCGCGTCGGCGCGCAGGAAGCCGGCGACGATGCGGAGCAGGGTGGTCTTGCCGCAGCCGGAGGGGCCGAGGAGGGCGGCCAGGGTGCCGGCGGGGACGGTGAGATCGAGTCCGCGCAGGACAGGGGCGTCCGGGCCGTAGGACTTCGATACTCCTGTGATCTGTACGTCGGTCATGTGCGGTGCCGTCCGAGGAGGTAGGAGGGGATGGCCGCCAGCAGGATCAGCGCCGCGGCATAGGGGGCCGCGGCGGCGAAGGATCCGGTGCCGGTCTCGGTCCAGAGCCGGGTGGCCAGGGTGTCCATTCCGGTCGGCCGCAGCAGGAGGGTCGCGGGGAGTTCCTTCATGCACACGACGAAGGTCAGGGCGGCGCCGGCGGCGACCCCGGGCGCGGCGAGCGGCACGGTGATCTCGCGCAGCACGCGCAGGGGGCTGCGGCCGAGCGAGCGTGCGACGTCCTCCAGCACCGGCGGGGACTGCAGTACGGCGGCCCGGGTCGCTGCCACCGAGACGGGCAGGAAGAGTACGGCGTACGCGCAGACCAGCAGCGGGAGTTCCTGGTAGAGCGGTTCGGCGTAGCGGACCGCGAAGAAGACCAGGGACAGCGCGACGGTGATGCCGGGGAGGGCGTGTCCGGCGTAGGCGGACTGTTCCAGCAGGTACGCCGTCCGGCCCCGGTGCCGCGCGGCGATCACCCCGACGGGCAGGGCGAGGAGGGTCGTGAGCGCGGCTCCCGCGGCGGCGACGCCGAGGGTCGTGCCGGCGGTGTCGAAGAGCGCGGCAGGGTCCCACGTGGCGGAATTGCCGACGGCGAGCCAGTACCCGAGGGTGGCCAGCGGCATGAGGACGGCGACGGCTGCGACCGTCGTGCACCAGGTCAGGGCCGGCATCCGCCACCGGCCGAGCGGCGCGGGGACGGCGGGGCGTGCCGTGCCGGTCCCGGTCCTGGCCTGTCCCGCGCGGCCTCGCGTACGGGCCTCGGCGGCCACGAGCAGGATCGTCATCACCACGAGGACGACGCTGAGGGCGGCGGCCGGGGTGCGGTCGAAGCTGGCCCGGTAGGAGGTGTAGATGCCGCGGGTGAAGGTGTCGTAGCGCATCAGGGAGACGGCGCCGAAGTCGGAGAACACGTAGAGCGCGACCAGTACGGATCCCCCGGCCGCGGCGGGACGCACCTGCGGCAGCGTGACGCGCAGGAAGGTCCGCAGCGGCCCGTTGCCGAGCGAGCGGGAGACCTCCTCCAGTGCCGGATCGGCCCCGCGCAGTGCGGCGGTGACGGGCAGGTAGACGTACGGGAAGCTCACCAGTGTCAACGCGAGGGCGGAGCCGCCGAAGCCCGCGAGGCCGGGGAAGGCGGACAGCCAGGTGAAGGCGGCGACGTAGCTCGGCACGGCCAGGGGCAGCGTCACCAGGACCGACCAGGCTCGGGCCCCGGGCAGGTCGGTCCGGGCGGTGAGCCAGGCCAGGGACACGCCCAGCACCAGGGAGGCCGATACGACGACGGCGGCCAGTCCGAGACTGCGGCCGAGCAGTTGGGCGGTGCGCTCGTCGGCGACGACGTCCCAGGCGAAGGCGGGACCTCGCTCCAGGGAGCGGACGGCGAGGTAGCCGAGCGGCAGCAGCGCGAACACCGCGGCGAGGGCCGCGGGAACGAGCAGGGCGGCGGGCAGGCGGCGTCCGGCACGCAGCCGCCCGGCCGGCGCGGTGGCGCCTGCCGGGCGGACTGCGGGATCCGCCGCTGCGACGGGATCCGTGGAGTGCATGCGGGTCAGACCATCCCGGCTTCCTGAAGCATCTTCAGGGTCTCCTGCAGCGATTCCAGCTTGCCCAGGTCGATCTTGGGGGCGTCGAGGGAGGCCAGCGGAGGCAGGTCCTTGACGGTGCTGGTGACGCCGGCGGCCAGCGGGTATTCCTTGGTGTCCTCGGCGAAGTACTTCTGCGCCTTCTCCGAGAGCAGGAAGTCGACGGCCTTCTGCGCCACGGGGGTCTGGTCGCTGCCCTTGAGGGTGCCGACTCCGGCCGCGTTGACGAGGGCGCCCGGGTCACCGCCCGGCAGGAAGTGGATCTTCGCCTTGACCTTGCTCTCGCCCTTTTCGGCGACCTGCTCGTACCAGTAGTAGTGGTTGACGAGGCCGAGTGAGACCTCGCCCTTGCCGACACTGTCGAGGACCTTGAGGTTGTTCTCGTAGACCTTCGGCTCGTTGGCCTTCAGCCCCTTGAGCCAGGCGCGGGTCGCGTCGTCTCCCTCCAGGACGCGCATGCCGGTGACGAAGGCCTGGAAGGACGCGTTGGTCGGGGCGTAGCCGATCTTGCCCTTCCACTCCGGCTTGACCAGGTCGTGCACGGTGTCAGGGACCTTGGACACCTGGCCGGGGTGGTACGCGAGGACGCGGACGCGCCCGGAGGTGCCCACCCAGTCGCCCGCGCTGCCACGGAAGGCCGGGTCGACCTTGTCGAGCGATGCCTGCGGCAGCTTCTCCAGCAGGCCCTTGGCGGAGAGGGCGCCGAGGGCACCGGCGTCCTGGGAGAAGAACAGGCCCGCCTTGGTCTTGTCGCCCTCCTCCTGGATCTGGGCGGCGAGTTCGGCGCTCTCGCCGTAGCGGACGGCGACCGTGGTGCCGACGGCCTTCTCGAGGTCGTCGAGGAGCGGTTTGACCAGCTTCTCGTTGCGGCCGGAGTAGATCACGAGCCCGGCGTCGTCCTCGTCGACGCCGCAGCCGGCGACGGCGGGGAGGAGGAGCGCTGCCGCGAGGAGCGCGGTCAGACGTCGAACCGAGGGGCGTCGCATGGGAAGCCTTCCTGCACGTGCAGCGAGAAACTATGAACGCCCTATAAGTAAGGTAAAGCTAACCTAAAGGTCAAGAGTGACGCACGCAACGTTTCGGCCTCGGCGGGGGTTCGGCGAAGCCGACTCTACCTGCGAATTCCTTATCGATCTTCCATGTCCCCAGCCGTGACTTTCCTGTGACTACCCCCTGAGGTAAGGCTTTCCTAAGATGCGCTCGTGACAGCCCCTCCAGCCCTGCTCCCCGGCACCAAGACCGTTCCGTTCGCCCGCGCTCTCGCGGCCCATGACGACCGCACCGCGGTGATCACCACCGACGGCCCGGTGACCTACCGCGAGCTCGCCGCCCGGGTGGAAGCGACAGCCGATCGCCTGGGTCCGGCACGCCGCCTGGTCCTGGTGGTCGGCGCCAACACCGTCGAGGCGCTCGTCGTCCACCTGGCGGCACTCTCGGCGGGGCATCCGGTCCTGCTGGTGCCGGGCGACCACCCGGAAGCCGTGCAGTCACTCATCGACGCCTACGACCCGGACGTCGTGGCACACCCGGACGGCGGACAGTGGGTACTCGACGAGCGGCGCCCCGTCTCGGCGCATGACCTGCACCCGGATCTGGCTCTGCTGCTGAGCACTTCCGGATCGACGGGTTCACCGAAACTCGTACGGCTGTCGCACGGAAATCTTCAGGCCAACGCGGAATCCATAGCCGACTACCTGGGAATCCGCGACACCGACCGCGCGGCGACAACTCTGCCGATGCACTACTGCTACGGCTTGTCCGTCATCCACAGCCATCTGCTGCGCGGCGCCGCACTGATCCTCACCGACCTCTCGGTCGCCGACCGTTGTTTCTGGGAACTGTTCCGCAGTGCCCGCGGGACGACCTTCGCAGGCGTCCCGTACACCTTCGACCTGCTCGACCGGGTCGGCTTCGCCTCGATGGACCTGCCCCACCTGCGCTACGTCACCCAGGCAGGCGGCAGGCTCGCACCCGACCGGGTCCAGCACTACGCGGCTCTCGGCCGCGCCGCCGGCTGGGAGCTGTTCGCGATGTACGGGCAGACCGAGGCGACGGCCCGTATGGCCTACCTGCCGCCCGACCTCGCGCACACCCACCCCGGGGTGGCCGGAGTCCCGATTCCCGGTGGCTCCTTCCGCCTCGAACCGCTGCCCGACTGGCCCGAGGAGGACACCGGGGAGCTCGTCTACACAGGGCCGAACGTCATGCTCGGCTACGCCCGTACCCCCGATGACCTCGCTCTGGGCCGGACCACGCAGGAGCTGCACACCGGCGACATCGCGCGGCGCACCCCCGAGGGCATGTACGAGATCGTCGGCCGACGCAGCCGGTTCGTGAAGATCCTCGGCCTGCGTATCGACCCCGCCCAGGTCGAGGCGATGCTCGCACGGCACGGGGTCACCGCGCTGTGCACCGGCGACGACACCGGGCTGTCCGTGGCCGCCGTCGGTGCCGGTGCCGGTTCTGCGGGTGCTGGTGCCAGTGCTGCCGGTGCCGGTTCCGGCGGTGCCGGTTCTGCAGGTGCTGGTGCTGCCGGTGCGGGTGCTGGTGCTGCCGGTGCTGGTGCTGCGGGTGCCGGTGCTGCCGGTGCCCACGCCTCCGACGCGCGGCGGATACGGAACCTGGTGACGAGCGAGTGCGGCCTCCCGGCCCGGGCGGTCCGGGTCCACGTCCTGGCGGACCTTCCCCGCCTGCCGACGGGCAAGCCCGACTACCGCGCCGTACGAGAACTGGCCCACCCGGCCGACGCCGGCTCGTCCGCACAAGGCCCGGGCAGCGGCCCCGAAGACCTGTGCCGGCTCTACGCACAGGTACTCGACCGGACCGATGTGACGCGGGACAGCACCTTCGTCAGCCTGGGCGGCGACTCCCTCTCGTACGTCGAGATGACTCTCCACCTCGAAGAGCGGCTCGGCCACCTGCCGACCGACTGGCACACCACTCCGATCGGGGAGCTCAGGCCGCCGGAGGGAGAGAGCCCCGCACACAGGCGGACACTCGACACCAGCGTCGCCCTGCGCGCCGTGGCGATCTTCTGCATCGTCGGATCGCACATCCACGTCTTCGGCATCAAGGGCGGAGCACACCTGCTGCTCGCCATCGCGGGCTACAACTTCGCCCGTTTCCACCTCACCACCGCCGAACGCGGCGAACGCGTCCGGCGCGCCTGCCTCAGCATCGCGCGGGTCGCGGTGCCGTCCATGATCTGGATCGGCTTCGTACTCCTCCTCAACAACGACTACACCCTGGCCAACCTCGCCCTCCTCGACAGCGTGCTGGGGCCCGAGGACAGCAAAACGGGCATGCACTTCTGGTTCATCGAGGCACTGGTCTACATCCTCGTCGTCGCCGTGGCCCTCCTGGCACTCCCCCTCGCGGACCGGGCAGAACGCCGGTTCCCCTACGGCCTGCCCCTGACGCTCGCCGCTCTCGGGCTGCTGACCCGCTACGACCTGCTCAGGCTCCCCGACCGCGCCCACATGCCCGACGCGGTCACCGTCTTCTGGCTGTTCGCGCTCGGCTGGGCTGCGGCGAAAGCCGGGTCCAGAACACAGAGGATCGTGGTCACGGCCGCCGCCCTGGCCACGGTGCCCGGCTTCTTCCCCGGCGACCCCGGGCGAGAAGCGATCATCATCACCACGTTCGCCCTGCTCGTCTGGGTACCGTCCCTCCCCAGCCGCGAACGCGTCAACCAGGTCGCCGGCCTCCTGGCCACCAGTTCCCTGTACATCTACCTGACCCACTGGCAGATCTTCCCGTTGATCGACGGGTTCTCCAGGCACTTGGCCTTCCTCGCCTCCCTGATCTTCGGTATCGCCTACGGCATCGCAGCGACCCGTGTGATGCGCCGACTGCCCTCACCGCTCTCGCCGGGTGCGCTGCGCACACGCACCCGACCGGGACTCCGAGCTCCAGGTGTGGCCCGCGCTCGGCCTCGGTCGAGGTCCGGCGTGGCGCCATGACCGGCGCGGCCTGGTAGGCGCTGTTCGTCTCGGGCGGATCGGGGGCGGCTCCGGCGGGTGCGGGTTCGGCGATGACCTGGGCAGTGGTGGCCGGGTCCGCGAGTCGCGCTTCGGTCTCGGTCAGGGCGGCGGTCAGGGCGGCGGTCAAGTGCCGGATCGGGTCGCGTAGTTCACCGGCCCGGGTGGTGGTCTCGTCGTGCCGGGCCTGGAGGCCGGTCAGGAGCCTGGTGACGTTCACGCGGCCAGCCCGAGGGTGTCGTGCCAGGCCGGAGAGGGTGTGGTGAGGCGACGGGCCATGTTCGCAATCGAGGCCCCGTAGACGCGTGAGGCGGAGGTGCCGGGCCGGCGGGTGCCGGGGGCCTGGGCGGGGTGGAATCGCCACCTTCACCCGTCAGCAGGTTCCGAGCTCCGACGATCATTTCCCAGTCCTTGCCGGGCTTCCAGCCGCCGTTCCTCGGGCTCCAGTCGGGCCGCGGGGCCGGCCGTTCCAGGACCGTCCTGGCAAGAGCGCGGCTCGCGTCCCGGTGTTCAGACCTGGGTCCCGTCCTCGTCCGGCCGGAGGGCGTCGAGAATGACGGTGAGCCCGAAGTCGAACTCGTCCGCGTAGTCGTAGCCGGGGTTGAGGACGTGCTCGGCGGCCACCTCCGCGAGGTGGGGGTAGGCGTCGGCGGGCATGTCCCGGAGGATGGCGCCCGTGACCTCGTCCTGTTCCGCCGAATCGCCGAACGGCAGGCTCAGCTCCTGGAGCACGAAGCCGTACAGGTAGCTGTCGATCAGCGAGAAGGCGTGCACGGCCATGGGGACGGAGAACCCCCCGGCGCGCAGGACGCCGAGGACTGCGTCATGGTGGCGCAGGGTCGCGGGGCCGGGCCGGGAGCGGGAGTCCATCAGGCCGACGGCCCACGGATGGCGTCGCAGCGCGGCACGGACGGACTCCGCGCGGCGGCGCATCGCGCTCTTCCACTCCGTGCCGCCCTTCGGCAGTTCGATCTCGCCGAACACCGCGTCCACCATGCCGTCGAGAACGTCGTCCCGGCCGGCCACGTGGTGGTAGAGCGACATGGCCTCGACGCCCAGCGGTTCGGCGATGGCCCGCATCGTGAGCGCGGTCGCGCCCTTCTCGTCCGCGACCGCCACCGCCGCGCGGATCACGCGCTCGCGGCTGAGCGGCGTACGCGTCGAGGTCCCGCGCCGGCGCTTGCCTCCCTCGGGCATCCGCTCCTCCTTCTCCGCACCTCTTGCTTGCCTTACAGCATAAGGCTACCGTGCCTTACAGCATAAGGTTGACAATGTGGCGAAAGGGCTGGGCCATGGGCACGGATCGCGTGAAGAAGGTCTGCATCATCGGAGCCTCGGGGAAGCTCGGGCAGTACATGGTCCGGCACGCCCTCGAACGCGGCTACGAGGTGGTCGGCGTGTGCCGGGAGCGCAGCGTGCCGAAGCTCGCCGCCTTCGAGGGCCGGATGACCATCGTGCCCGGTCCCACGAACGACCCCGAGGTGATCCGGCGGGCGGTGGCCGGCTGCGACGGGGTGCTGACGGTGCTGGTGCCGTGGGGGGTGCAGCAGTACTCCTCGGGAACGGCTCAGGCGGTGCTCGACCACGCACGGCCGGGCGCGCGCCTGGTCTTCTCCTGCGGCTGGCACATCACGCGCGACGGCAAGGACCGGTACTCGTGGAGGTTCAAAGCGGCCGTCCGGATCGTCACCCGGCTGGCCCGGCTCGTCCGCGCCGTGGAGATCGACGACCAGGTGGAGGCGTGCCGCAGGGTGTTCGCCAGCGACACCCGGTGGACCGTGGTGCGCGGCAGCGACCTGGAGGAGGGCGAGAGTCAGGGGCTGCCCGTATGGAGTCGGCACGTGGGCGACCCGGTACTGGCCAGCAACCTGACGCGCCGGGTGGACTTCGCGCTGTTCATGGTGGAGGCACTCACCGACGACACCCTCGTCCACGAGGCCCCGGCGATCGTCGGCCGCCACACGCCCAGCGCCCTCGCCCACGCCCACGCAGGCGGTTCGGCCTGAGAGGGCGTTGGGTCCGGTCTCCCTCGGTTCGTGATCGCTCGATCGCGGTACTGACCTGTTGACGGCGATGGCCGTCAGGACGTGCTGGACGTGGGCCTTGCGGAGGTGTCCGGCCTCCTGCTGGACTGCGTCTACGCACCGCTGCTGGAGGACCAGATCCGCGAAGCGGCCGGCGACACTGCCTCAATGACCTGGCTGGTCGCCCAGCAATTCGCCGCAGCCTCTGAAGCACCACTGCGCGACAGCGGTCGGCGGGCATCTCACGCGGACCGCTTGCGGACGCCCTGACTCATGTCCCGCACCGTCACAGCGCCACTCGCCCTGATACCGGAAGACTCGCCGACGACCGCGCCCGCAGCGCGAATGCCACCGCTTCCGTGCGCGCCGCGGCGCGGAGGGTCGGCGTGCCCGGGACGCGCTCCGGTCCGACGGACCGGGGTCAGGGCCGGCCTCCCGTGCGGTGGCGGTGCCACCGTCCCTTGACCCGCTTCGGGGTGGGTCAAACCACCCTGCGGCCGACAATGGCATAACGTTTACATCGCAAACTTGGCATCATGCAAAGATGTTGCACGTTCGTTATCTTTGACGGCGGCGTGAATTTTTGTCCCTTTTGCGACGCTCTTCCTGTGACACTCCCCACTTATTCGGGCTTTCTGAGGGTTTCTCCCAATACCATCCCGGCCTGCTCACCACAAGGCATTTGCCCCATGCGAATTCAAAATCTGCTGGGTAACTTCGGCCCGCATGACCACCACCCGCCCGGCCGAGCACCGGAAGGGTGACCGGTGGCCGCGATGGGCGTCCGTTCGCCTGCGGCCACGGGCGAGCCGGGAGACCGGAACCCGCCCTACCAGAAGCAGAAAGTCATGGCCCTTGTTGACACACACGACCATCCACACGGCCGGCATCTGGCGAGACGCGCTGGGCGGAGGGCGACGCGAGATCATCGATCCGGCGGACGGGCAGCCGTTCGCCGTCGTGGCCGAAGGTGACCGGGAGGACGCCGACGCCGCCGTCGCCTCCGCGCGCGCCGCCTTCGACTCGGGGGTCTGGCCGGGCACCCCGGTGGCCGAGCGGGCCGCGCTGCTGCGCCGCGTCGCGGACCTGCTGGTCCGTGACCGCGAGGAGCTGGCCCTGCTGGAGAGCCGCGACGCGGGCAAGACGGTGGCGGAGGGACGCGTGGACGTCGACTGCGTGGCGGACGCCTTCCGGTACTTCGCGGACCTCGTCCTGGGCGAGGGCGCCGGGCGGGTGGTGGACGCGGGCCGGGAGGACGTGCACAGCATCGTCGTCCACGAGCCGGTAGGGGTGTGCGCGCTGATCACCCCCTGGAACTACCCCTTGCTCCAGGCCAGTTGGAAGATCGCCCCGGCCCTCGCCGCAGGAAACACCTTCGTCGTCAAGCCCAGCGAGATCACCCCGCTCACCACCGTGGAGCTCATCCGGCTGCTCACGGAGGCCGGACTGCCCACGGGCGTGGCCAACCTCGTCACCGGTCCCGGCGACACCGTCGGCGCCCGCCTCGCCGAGCACCCCGATGTCGACCTCGTCTCCTTCACCGGCGGCCTGACCAGCGGCGTACGGGTGGCGCAGGCGGCCGCGCCCGGCGTGAAGAAGGTGGCTCTGGAACTCGGCGGCAAGAACCCGAACGTGGTCTTCGCCGACGCCTGCGACACCGCGGCTGGTTTCGACACGGCGGTGGACCAGGCGCTCAACGCCGCCTTCATCCACAGCGGCCAGGTCTGCTCGGCGGGCTCCCGCCTGATCATCGAGGAGTCGGTGCGCGAACGGTTCGTGGCCGAACTGAGCCGCCGGGCCGCCCGGATCCGGCTCGGCCGCGGCACCGAGAAGGACGTCGAGTGCGGGCCGCTGGTCTCGCTGAAGCAGTTGGAACGCACCGAGGAGTACGTGGCCTCGGCGCTCGCCGAGGGCGCCGTACTGCGCAGCGGCGGCGCCCGCCCCGAGCCGTCCGCCACCCGTCCGGCCGGCGGGTTCTTCTACGAGCCCACCGTCCTGGACCGCTGCCACCGGCGCATGCGGGTGGTCCGCGAGGAGGTCTTCGGACCGGTCCTGACGGTGGAGACCTTCCGGACCGAGGCCGAGGCCCTCGCCCTCGCCAACGACACCGAGTACGGACTCGCGGGCGCGGTCTGGACCACGGACCCCGGCCGGGCCCGGCGGATGGCCGCGCGGATGCGCCACGGCACCGTCTGGATCAACGACTTCCACCCCTACCTCCCCCAGGCCGAGTGGGGTGGCTTCGGGAAGTCGGGCGTCGGCCGCGAACTCGGCCCCTCGGGGCTCGCCGAGTACCGCGAGAGCAAGCACATCTACCAGAACCTGGCTCCCCGCCCCGTGCGGTGGTTCTCCGGATGAACCGGCGGCCGACCGCCACGGCGCCCACGCGCCGTGGACCGGGCCGCCACCCGAGGATCCGAAGACACCCACGCCCCTTGGAGAAAACGCACCATGTCCGAGAGAACGTACGACTACGTCATCGTCGGCGGCGGCACCGCCGGTTCGGTGATCGCCTCCCGCCTCACCGAGAACCCGGACGTCACCGTCGCCGTCATCGAGGGCGGCCCCACTGACGTCGACCGCCCCGACGTGCTCACCCTGCGCCGCTGGATGGGGCTGCTCGGCGGCGAACTCGACTACGACTACCCCACCACCGAGCAGCCCCGCGGCAATTCGCACATCCGCCACAGCCGCGCCCGCGTCCTCGGCGGCTGCTCCTCGCACAACACCCTCATCGCGTTCAAGCCGCTGCCCTCGGACTGGAACGAGTGGGCCGCGCTCGGAGCCGACGGCTGGGACGCGGCGTCGATGGAACCGTACTTCGACCGGCTCCTGAACAACATCGTCCCGGTCGACGAGAAGGACCGCAACGCGATCGCCCGCGACTTCGTGGACGCCGCACAGCAGGCGCTCGGGGTCCCTCGGATCGAAGGCTTCAACCGACAGCCGTTCCACGAGGGCACCGGCTTCTTCGACCTGGCCTACCACCCGGAGGACAACAAGCGCTCCTCGGCCTCGGTCGCCTACCTCCACCCCTTCCTGGACCGGCCCAACCTCCATCTGCTGCTGGAGACCTGGGCGCACCGGCTGGAGTTCGAGGGCCGCCGGGTCACCGGCGTCGCCGCGCGTGCGAAGGACGGCGAGGAGATCGTCGTCCGGGCCGCCCGGGAGGTCATCGTCTGCGCGGGTGCGGTGGACACCCCTCGGCTGCTGCTGCACTCCGGTGTCGGCCCGCGCGAGGACCTGGCCGCCCTCGGCATCGAGGTCCGGCACGATCTGCCCGGTGTCGGCGAGAACCTGCTCGACCATCCCGAATCCGTGATCGTCTGGGAGACCCACGGGCCGATACCCGACAACTCCGCGATGGACAGCGACGCCGGGCTGTTCGTGCGCCGGGATCCCCGGTCCCCCGGACCGGACCTGATGTTCCACTTCTACCAGATCCCCTTCACCGACAATCCCGAGCGGCTCGGCTACGAACGGCCTGCCCACGGTGTGTCGTTGACCCCGAACATCCCCAAGCCCCGCAGCCGCGGCCGGCTCTACCTGACCAGCGCCGATCCGTCGGTCAAGCCCGCGCTGGACTTCCGCTACTTCACCGACGACCACGACTACGACGCCCGCACTCTCGTCGACGGCATCCGCATCGCCCGGAAGATCGCCGCCACCGAGCCGCTGGCGTCCTGGCTGGGCCGCGAGGTCTGCCCGGGCCCCGAGATCACCGGGGACGAGGAACTGAGCGAGTACGCGCGGAAGGTCGCGCACACCGTCTACCACCCGGCCGGCACCTGCCGGATCGGTGCCGAGGACGACGGCCTGGCCGTGGTCGCCCCGGACCTGACCGTCCGCGGACTGGAGGGGGTCCGGATCGCCGACGCCTCCGTCTTCCCGACCATCCCGGCGGTGAACCCGATGATCGCGGTCCTGATGGTCGGAGAGCGGTGCGCCGAGCTGCTTGTGCCGTCCACCGCCGGAGAGGAGGCCGCCTGATGGACAGTCACGATCCCGTGTTCTCCGTACGCGGCCTGTGGAAGGTCTTCGGCCCGAAGGCCTCGCGGGTGGCGGCCGACCCCCGGTACGCCGCGATGTCGGCGGCGGAGATCCGAGAGCGGACCGGCTGCACCGCGGCCGTGCGGAACGTCTCCTTCGACGTGCGCCGCGGCGAGGTGTTCGTGGTCATGGGGCTTTCCGGCTCCGGCAAGTCCACGCTGGTGCGCTGTCTGACCCGGCTGATCGAGCCCACGGGCGGGGAACTGTCCATGGACGGCGAGGACGTCCTCGCGATGGACGCCGGCAGGCTGCGCGAACTGCGCAGGCACCGTGCCGCCATGGTGTTCCAGCACTTCGGCCTGCTGCCGCACCGGACCGTCCTGGACAACGTGGCCTACGGCCTGGAGATCCAGGGGGTGGCGAGGGCCGAACGTCGTTCCCGGGCCGGTGAGTTCGTCGCCAAGGTGGGTCTGTCCGGTCTGGAGGACCGGCGCCCTGACCAGCTGTCCGGCGGTCAGCAGCAGCGGGTCGGCCTGGCCCGCGCCCTCGCCACCGACCCCGAAGTCCTCCTCTTCGACGAGCCGTTCAGCGCCCTCGACCCGCTGATCCGCCGTGACATGCAGGACGAGGTGGTCCGCCTCCACCGGGAGGAAGGGCGGACGATGGTGTTCATCACCCACGACCTCCCCGAGGCGCTCAAGCTCGGCGACCGGATCGCGCTCATGCGGGAGGGCGCCATCGTCCAGCTCGGCACGCCGGAGGAGATCGTCACCCGGCCCGCCGACGACTACGTACGGGACTTCGTGCGTGACGTCCCGCGCGAGCAGATCGTCCCCGTGGCGCGGGCGATGCGTCCTGCCACCGGTGACGAGGCCGCGCACGGCGCCGTTCTCGCGCCGGACGCCACCGTGGCCGAGGCCATCGCCGAGGTGGCCCGGGACGGCGTGCCCGCCCGGGTGGTCGCGGACGGAAAGCTGCTGGGGGTCGTGGACCAGGCGGCGCTGCTCGCCGTGGTCGCCGGAATCGCTCAGCCCGCGGCGACGGGGGACGGCACCTCTCCCGGGCCCTCCCGGCCGGCCCCGGACCAGGACGCGGTGACGGCATGAGCGCCACGAAGTCCCTGCCGCCCGTAGCCGTCGACCGGGCCGAGGACGGTGCTCCGACGCCCGCGCCCCGGCCCGAACGGAGCCCGCTGCGGCCCGTCACCCCGGCCGTGCTGCTGGCTCTCGCCCTGCTGCTGCCCACGGCCGCGCTGCTCGCGGACGGCGGCTGGCCGCAGGCGCTGCGTCTCGACCTGGCCCCCTCCCTCGACTCCTTCGCCGACTGGGTGGTCGACAACCGGGACAGCCACCCGGTGTTCCTGTACTTCCTGCTGCACCTGTCGAACACCGCGACCGACTCGGTGGACGCGGTCCACGGGCTCCTCACCGGGGCCGGATGGGCGGGCGTGCTCCCGCTCGCGGCGGCCCTGGCCTGGTACGCGGCCGGGGCGGGCCGCAAGGGCGTCGGCCCGGCCCTCATCGCCGCCGGTTCCCTGGCCGGCTGCGGTCTGCTCGGCCTGTGGGAGCAGACGACCGGGACGCTGGCCCTGATGCTCGTCTCCGTCGCCGCGGCGACCGTGCTCGGCCTGCTCCTCGGTCTGGCCTGCGGCCTCTCGGACACCGCCCAGCGGCTGCTGCGGCCGGTGCTGGACACCATGCAGGTGCTGCCGGCCTTCGCCTACCTGCTCCCCCTCGTCCTGGTCTTCGGCATCGGTACCCCGTCGGCGCTGATCACCACGGTGATCTACGCGGCGCCTCCGATGGTCCGGATGACCTCCCTGGGGCTGCGCGGCACGGACGCCGGCGTCCTTGAGGCGTCCCGGTCCCTGGGTTCGACCCGCCGGCAGCGGCTGTGGACGGCGCGGCTGCCCATGGCACGGGCGCAGCTCTTCCTGGGACTGAACCAGACGATCATGATGGCGCTGTCGATGGTGGTCATCGCCTCCGTGGTGGGAGCCGGTGGCCTGGGCGAGAGCGTCTACCAGGCGCTGAAGACCCGGGACTTCGGGCAGGGCCTGACCGCCGGTCTCGCGATCGTGCTGGTCGCGGTGTGGCTGGACCGCACCACCGCCGCGGCGGGTGCCCGCGCGGGAACGCCCGTCGGCCGCCGCGCGGCCGGCCTGGCCCTCGCGGTGGCGGCGGCCGGACTGGCCGTGGGCCCCCGGCTGGCCGACGGCTGGCCCGCGCCGCTCACCGTGGACATCGCCGCGCCGCTCAACGCCGGTGTGGACTGGCTGGTGGCCTCGGTCTACCAGGACGTCCCGGTCCTGGGCGGCAGCTCCGTCTGGGCCGGCAACTTCACCACCTGGGTGCTGAACCCGCTGAACGACGGGCTGCAGACCCTGCCCTGGTGGTCGGTGCTACTGGCGGCCGGAGCGATCGCCTGGCTGGTCGGCGGCCGGCGGGCCG
The DNA here is from genome assembly GCF_044748225.1 of Streptomyces sp. NPDC090021. NCBI lineage: Bacteria > Bacillati > Actinomycetota > Actinomycetes > Kitasatosporales > Streptomycetaceae > Streptomyces > Streptomyces sp. NPDC090021. The sequence continues at coordinate 20,609 of NZ_JBIVFO010000062.1, forward strand.
CGCTGACCACGGTGCTCGCGCTGTCCTGCACCGGGGTGCTCGGCATCTGGAGCAAGTCCCTCTACACCTTGTCGCAGGTGCTGGTGGCCATCGCCCTCACCCTGCTGACGGGCTTCGCCCTGGGCATCCTCACGGCCCGCGTCAGGACCGTCGAACGGATGCTGCGCCCGGTGTTCGACGCCATGCAGACCCTGCCGCAGTTCATCTACCTCATCCCGGTGGTGCAGCTGTTCAACGCGGGCCGGGTCGCCGCGATCACGGCGGCGGCCGTCTACGCCCTGCCCGCGGTCGTCCGGGTCACCGCACAGGGCCTGCGTCAGGTCAGTCCGGGGGCGATGGAGGCCTCCCGCTCCCTGGGCGCCACCACCTGGCAGCAGATCCGCGACGTGCAGTGGCCGCTGGCCCGCCCGGCGCTGCTGGTCGCCGCGAACCAGGGCGTCGTCCTCGTCCTCGCCGTCGTCGTCATCGGCGGCCTGGTGGGCGGTGGCGGCCTCGGCTTCGACGTCGTCAAGGGCCTGACCGCGGGTGAGCTCGGCACCGGCCTGATCGCCGGCACCGGCATCGTCTGCCTCGGCCTCGCCCTGGACCGGCTGACCCAGCCCCCGCAGACCTCCACCGCCGCCGCCCGCCGCTGAAACGGGCCGCCCGGCCCGGGCTTCCCCACCGTTCTCCCCCATGAAAGGCAACCCATCATGACCACGCAGAGCATCCGCCATACCCGGACCATGACCCATGCCGCCAAGGTCGGCGGCGCGGCGGCCGCCGTGCTCGCCCTCCTGACCGTCAACGCCTGCAGCGCCGCCGAGACCGGCGGGACGTCCAAGACCGTCAACCTGCACACGCCGTCCTGGGTGGGCGCCGAGGTCAACACGGCGGTCGCGGCCTACCTGCTGGAGCACGAGCTCGACTACAAGGTCAGCACCCGGCAGATGGACGAGACCCCGGCCTGGGACGCGATGAGCCAGGGCAAGATCGACGCGATCCTGGAGGACTGGGGCCACCCCCAGGAGGAGAAGCGCTACGTCGAGGGCAACAAGAGCGTCGTCTCCGCCGGCGAGCTCGGTGTGACGGGCCACATCGGCTGGTTCGTCCCGAAGTACGTCGCGGACGAGCACCCGGACATCACGGACGCCAAGAACCTCAACAAGTACGCCGACCTCCTCAAGACGCCCGAGAGCGGTGCGCAGGGCCAGTTCATCAAGGGCGACCCGTCCTACGTCTCCCACGACAACGCCCTGATCGAGAACCTCGGTCTGAACTACAAGCCGATCGAGGCCGGCGCCGAGGCCACCCATCTGGCACAGCTGGAGCAGCTGTACAAGAACAAGAAGCCCTTCCTCACCTACTGGTGGACCCCCCAGTGGATGAACGCGACCATGGACCTGGTCGAGGTGAAGCTGCCGCCGTACAAGGAGGGCTGCGACACCGACAAGAAGGCCGTCGCCTGCGCCTACCCGGACGTTCCGCTGAAGAAGTGGATGAACGCCGACTTCGCGAAGGAGGACAGCGAGGCGGCACGGTTCCTGAAGAACTTCCGCTGGACGACCGAGCAGCAGAACCTCGTCGCCAAGTACGTCGCCGCCGACAAGATGACCCCGGAGCAGGCGGCCGAGAAGTGGGTCAAGGAGAACGAGGCCACCTGGAAGGCATGGATGCCGAAGAAGTAACCGGCCCGTCGCGGAGCACACCCTCCCGCGGTCCCGCGGTCCCGTGGCCGCCGTCTCGTCGCTCGTCCCCACGAGTCACGACGATCGACGGTGGCCGCGCCCGTTCCCGGGCCGGCCGCACACGGAACGCGCGCCGTGCCGGGTCCTGTCGTCGAAGTCCCGCCTGGCCCGCGGCGCCACTTCGACGACAGGACCCGGCGAGCGATCGGCCCGTCCGCACCCCTGCCCGTCCGCACCCTCGCCCGTCGGTACCTGCCGCAGCGTCTCGGCGCACTCCTCGGGCTGCTGGGAGTTCGTGCTGCGGCTTCGCCGCTCCATGGCCCTGGACTTCGCGGGCCCCGTGGACGTCGACCACTGGCGCCAGGCCGCGGGGAACGCGGTGCGCCGACGCGCCGAGGCCGCCGCCTGCGTCCTGGGCCGCTGCCTCCACTTCGGCGAGGAGGAGTTCGGCGAGTGGTACGAGACGGTCCTCACGACCCACCGTGCCCTCATCACGGACCCGGCCGGCCCGTGGCGCACGCTTCCCTCGACCTCAAGGATCCCGCCTCACGGGACGCGCCAGACGTTGGCGAAGGCGGCGTTCTCGATGGACCGCCGTTGCTGTACGGCCGCGAGCTCCGTCACCGCGTCGTTGACGACGGCCAGGACGGCCGTCACCGCCTCGTCCGGGAGACCGGGCCCGGGCCGATCCCCGCCGTCGGCTCCGGCACCGCCACCGCCACTGGCCACGGCGCCCCCGATACCGACGGCGGCGCCGAGGGCGGCCAGGACGGGCTCGCCCTCCTCCCACCGCCCGCGGGCCCGGCGCCGGACGGGCGTGTCGGCCGGCTCCAGCCGGTGGCTTCCGAAGGGCAGCAGGCCGCGGCGCCCCCGTGTCAGCTGACCGGCCTCCTCCAGCGCGGCCTGGTACGTCGCCGACAGGTCCCGCCCGCGGCGCCACAGCCAGTCCTCGATCCCCTCGTACGGCACCTGCCGGGCGAGGGCCGCCGCCTCGGCCAGGAGGGGGTCGTGCGGCCCGGTCCCGGTGCCCGGCACGACACGGTCGCCGTCCAGGGCCGCGGCCTCCGCTCCGAGGAGGTCGATCAGCTCGGCACCCGCGAGGGCCAGCGACAGGTCTCCCTGTCCGACGGGGCGGTCGGGCTCCTGGTCCATGGCGATGATGAACAGGTCCTTGGCCGTACTCATGAGGCCTCCCCAGCGTGGTCGGCGGAAGGCAGCTCCGCCCGTCGTCTTCCCGTGGTGACACCAACGCCCACCACGCCGTCCGCGTTCCCGGCTCCGCCCGATCCAGGCAGGTGTGGGGGTGTGACGGGAACCACTTGCCCCTCCTGCCCCTCCTCCCGGGGACTCGGCGACCGCCGCGGCGAGGCAGCGGCGAGGCAGCGGCGAGGCAGCGGCGCTGGAGGCTTGGGCCCCCGACGCCGGACGTCACCCCAGGACGAATGGCATCAGACCCGGGTGAACTCCTCGGCCCGTGGACGCCGTTACAGTAGCGACGGCGCCAGTCGGTTCGACCGCAAGGGGGCGGGAACCGCACGAAGGAGGCTTTGCATGCTCGAATGGAAGCAGATCCACTCCGGCATCCGTCCCGTGCCCGCTCCGGCCGCGACGTCGAGGATCTGGGCCGTCGCGGCCACCACCGCCTTCGCCCTGGTCGCCGTGTTCAACTTCCTCGACGGACAGGGGGACCCCACGCTCGACCTGGTCGCGATCTCCGTCACCGTGGCACTGGTCAGCACGGGAGCTCGCCTCACCGCGGCGCCCGGTACCGCGTTGCTGTGCTGGCTCGTGCTCAACGCCTTCGCCACCGCCCCCATGGGTGCGCTCACCTGGGAGGCCCCGTACGACCTGGGCCGGATCGTCTGCCTCCTCGCGGCCGCGGGCACGGGCACCGTTCTCTCCCGGCTCGCCCGCGCCCGGTCCGCGTACCACCGCCTGACGCCCTGACGCCCTGAGGTGCGTCAGGCCCGGCGCCCGTGGCGTCCCCGCCCCGCCGGTCGGGACGCCCGGCCAGGGTGACCGCTCGCAGGACCCATTCCACCGGGCCGTAGCGGTGACGGGCCAGCCACCAGTGGCCGAAGGCCAGTTGGACGGCGAACAGGAGGAGGGCCGTCAGTGCGACGTACGGGGGCGCCAGCCGGCCCAGGGTGGTCGGCCGTCGGCCGGTTGTGTCGGGGGCGCTGTTGCGGGTCCGGTGGTCATGGCCGGGCCCCTTCGGTCTCCACGGTGGTCAGGAACCGTGCCTGGTCGGCCAGGAATCCTTCGGCGAACAGGGCTCTGGGCGCGCACAGCGCGGTCAGCGTCAGGCGCGGCGAGGAGTCCTCCAGGGCGCGTCTGACCAGTGCGTGGGTGGCGTCGGGGTAGTGGGCGACGCGCAGCGCCGGCCCCGGCAGCAGGCGGCGGTACGCGGCCTCGGTCTCGGCGGTGTCCACGTTGACGTCGTGTCCGGCGAGCACCAGGAGGACGGGGATGCCGCGCAGGGCGGGCAGGTCCGCGCTCGCGTCGGCGGTGTGGTTCTTGGTGACGAACCGCCAGCGGGCGGCGGTCATGCCGTCCGGGTCGCCGAGGGCGTGGACGTACTCCTCGTAGGAGGCGCCGCGTCCGAGGAGTTCCAGGCCGGTCTCGCGGCGGCGCAGGGCGGTCGCGACCTCCTCGTCGGAGGCGCCGTCCCGGCGGAGCTCGGCGAGGAGGTTGTAGCGGCCCTGCCGGTGCCAGTTGACGGCGGGCGAGACGGCGATGACGAACCGGATGCGGCGGTCCTGGGCGGCGATCCCGGGCAGGACCCAGCCGGCCTGGCTGGCGCCCCACAGGCCGATCCTGGCGCCGTCGACGTCCGGGCGCCCGCGGGCCCAGGCGATCGCGTCGGCGGCCTCGGCGGCCCGGTCGTCCATGCTCTGGTCGAGCCAGTCGCCCGGCGCACCGCCGACGCCCGGCTTGTTCCAGGACAGCGAGGCGTACCCGGAGCGGGCGAAGGCCTCCCACATCGGACGGTAGAAGGTGTCGTGGGTGGCGTCCACCGGGCCGTCCCCGTGCACGAACACCACCAGCGGGAACGGCCCCTTCCCCCGCACGGGCAGGGCCAGCACGCCGTGCAGGGTGCGCCCTGCCTGACGTATCACCACCGGTTCCTCGCGCAGCTCGTAGGTGTTCTGCCACACCACCAGCCCGCCCAGCCCGGCCGCCACGACCACCACCGCGGCCAGCACCGCGAGCGCGGCGCGCACCCTTCGACGGCGACGGCCACGGCGACCGAGCGTGCGTGCCGTACGCGTGTCCTTCATCCGACCCCCATAAAACTATCGTTTCATAAACGCTCGTTCCGCATTCGACCGTACTATGTTCATTCGGAGAACGCGAGGAGGAGTGTCATGGGAGCAAACGTGGCCATCGGGCGCGGCGTGCCGCGGGGCGCCGAGGAGCGGGTCGCGGAGCTGTACTGGGAGGCCTTCGGCCGCAAGCTCGGCGTCGCGCTGGGGCCGCCCGAGCAGGGCCGCGCCTTCATCGCCGGCCACCTCCACCACGACCGCGCCGCCGTCGCCCGCGTCCCCGGCGGCGACCGCGTCGTGGGCGTGGCCGGCTACCGACTCGACGGACGCGCCCTGACCGGCGGCGGCGTGCGCGACGTGCTCCGCGCCTACGGGCTCCTGCGGGGCCTGCCCCGGCTCGCCGCACTGGCGCTGCTCGAACGCACGCCGACGCCGGGCGAGCTGGTCATGGACGGCATCGCCGTCGACCCCGCACACCGCGGCGCGGGCATCGGGAGCCTCCTGCTGACGGAGATCGCGGCCGTCGCGGCCGGACACGGCTGCTCCCGGGTCCGCCTGGACGTCATCGACGTCAACCCCAGGGCCCGCGCCCTGTACGAGCGGCACGGCTTCCGCGCCGTACGGACCGAGCAGACCCCGTACCTCAGGGGCCTCATGGGCTTCGGCGCGGTGACTACGATGCACCGAGCCGTCACGGCACACCCCGGAACCACCTCGGAGCAGCAGCGATGACCAGCCGACCCGCGGCAGAACCCGCCTCCCCCGGCATCGGGACCCGGACTCTGGTGTTCGCCCTCGTCCGCGAGGACGGCACCGTCGACGCCGGCGAGCTGTACTCCGTCGCCGAAGCCCTCGGCATGACCGATCAGCAGGTCCGGCTCTGCCTCAAACGGCTCGTCACCGAAGGGCGGTTCACCCAGGAGGGCCGCGGCCGCAGGGCCCGCCTGCTCGCCACCGCCGACGCGACGGGCGCCGTCGCGCCGGACGCCGAGTACGTCCGGCACGCCTACCGGCAGGACCGGGGACTCGCCCCCTGGGACGGCACCTGGCACCTGTTCGCCTTCGCCGTTCCCGAGACCGCCCGGCAGTCCCGCGACGCGCTGCGCGACACCCTCCTCCATCTCGGCGCCGCCCCGCTCCAGGGCGGCCTGTACGTCGCCGCGAACGCGATCGGGGACATCGTGGAGACGCACGCCCGCCACCTCGGCGTCCTGCCCTCCCTCACCCGCCTCACCAGCCGTGACCTCAGGGTCGGCGAGGAGCGGGACCCGGCGCGGCTGGCCGCCCTGCTGTGGCCGCTCGACTCGATCGCCGAACGGTACGAGGCACTCGCCGCCCTCGCCGAGGACCGCGCGGCCCGCCTGTCCCCCGCCGGCCGTCCCACCGACGTCGAAAGGCTGACGTACGCCATCGAGCTCGCGGCGGCCTTCACCACCGCCATGGAGCCCGACCCCCTGCTGCCTCCCGAGCTGCTGCCCCGGCCCTGGCCCGGCAGCCGCGCCCGCGCCCTGGCCGCCCGGTGCTGGGAAGCCCTGGGCGCAGACGGCCGGGTCACCGGCAGCCTGCGCCTCTTCCGCCTCTACGACGAGGCCCTCACCACCCCCTGAGGGATGTCGACCGGGACCGCCGGTCGGAGCTCGGGCGAGCCGTGACAGGCCACGTGGAGCAGCGACGGCGCGGCCACGAGGACAGACCTGCTCGCCGAGCACGGCCCGGTCCCGGCCGGCCTCGACGACAGCCCCCGCGCCGGAGCCGGACCCGGCTCCGCGAGGCGCTCGGCCGGCACGGCAGCGTCCAGGCCGTGGCGCCGCACCTCCGCTCGGTGCGCGCGCTTCTTCCGCAGGGCCGCGGTGGCGGGCGGGAACCCCGGGGTGACCGGCGGCGTCACGGGACGCGTCCACCGGTACCCCCGAAACCGAGCCCGGGCCGGTACCCCTGCGGGCAGGGCCCTGACCTGCGCAGACGGCTGCGGGGGAAGCGGCGGAGGTGGGTCGGTGCGCGCCGCTCCCCGCTGCCGACGGGCCGGAGAGGTTAGAAGATGGATTATGAGCGTCTTCCTGGGACATCTGCGGCGTGTGCTGCCCGGTTCGGCCAAGCGCTCCTCCGCAGGCTCCGCAGGTCCCCACTCGGAAGACCGTCAAGCGGCCCAGGAGCCCGCCCAGCCCCGGGCGGGCGGGGTCCGGCGGCCGCAGCGGCTGTCCTCGCTGCTGAGCGCGCGCAGCGTGGCCGGCGAGGTGTTCCTCCTCCAGCTCGTCGTCGTGGTGCTGCTCGTCGCCGCCGCGGTGGTGGCGCTCGTCGTGCAGGCCCGCAGTGACGCCATGCTGGATGCCCGGCACCGCACGCTCGCCGCCGCCGGCACGTTCGCCGAATCCCCCGGGATCGTCGCCGCCCTGCGCAGTCCCCATCCGAGCGCGGTGCTCCAGCCGAGCGCCCAGGCGGCCGGGAAGATCGCCGGGGTGGACGGCATCAACGTCTACACGCTCGACGGACTCACGATCGCCCACAGCGACCCGCGCCAGATCGGCAAGCACGTGGTCGGCCCGTTCTCCAAGGCCGCGGCCGGCAACTCCTTCACCGAGACGTTCGAGGGGTCCCTGGGACAGTCCGTGGTGTCGGCGGTACCGGTCAAGGACTCCGAGGGCCAGGTGATCGCCGTCGTGGCCTCCCCGGTCACCGTCCAGAACGTGCAGAGCATGGTGAACCGGCAGCTGCCGGTCGTCATCGGTACGGCGGCCCTGGTGCTCGCCCTGTCGGCGGGCGGCACGGCTCTGGTGAGCCGCCGGCTGCTGCGCCGGACCCACGGCCTGGGGCCGGCGGAGATGACGAGGATGTACGAGCACCACGACGCCGTGCTGCACGCGGTCCGGGAGGGCGTGCTGATCGTCGGTGGTGGCGGGCGCCTGCTGCTGGCCAACGACGAGGCGCGGCGGCTGCTGGACCTGCCTGCGGACGCGGAGGGGCGCCCCGTCACCGAGCTGGGCCTGGAGGAGGAGATCGCCGCGTCGATCGCCTCGGGCCGTTCCGCGACCGACGAGCTGCACGTGGCGGCCGATCGGCTGCTGGCGGTCAACATCCGGCCCACGGCCCCCTTCGGGCAGGCGGGGACCGTGGTCACCCTGCGCGACACCACCGAGCTGCGGGCGCTCTCCGGGCGGGCCGAGGTGGCCCACGAGCGGCTGAAGCTGCTCTACGACGCGGGGGTGCGCATCGGTACGACGCTGGACGTGAGCCGCACCGCCGGGGAGCTGGCGGAGGTGGCGGTCCCGAGGTTCGCCGACATCGCCTCGGTCGACCTGCTGGACCCGGTGCTGCACGGCGACGAGCCGCCCGAGCCGGGCACCGAGATGCGCCGCACCGCCGTCGTCGCCGCTCAGGAGCCGCATCCCCTCTACGAGGTCGGCGAGCTGATCCGGTTCGTCCCGACCAGCCCCATGGCGATCGGAGTGGCCGGCGAGCACGCGGTGCGGGTGGAGGACCTGCGGGCCACCCGGGAGTGGATGGCCCAGGACCCGGCCCGGTCCCGGCGCATGCTGGAGCAGGGCGTCCACTCGGTGATCGCCGTCCCGCTGAGCGCCCGCGGCGTGCTGCTGGGTATGGCGGGCTTCTGGCGGATGGAGCCCTCGCCGGCCTTCGAGGAGGAGGACGTGTCCTTCGCCGAGGAGCTGACCGCCCGGGCGGCGCTGTCCATCGACAACGCCCGCCGCTTCACCCGCGAGCACACCATGGCGGTCACGCTGCAGCGCAGCCTGCTGCCCCGGGGCGTACCGGACCAGTCCGCGGTCGAGGTCGCCCACCGCTACCTGCCCGCGCAGGCGGGGGTGGGCGGGGACTGGTTCGACGTGATCCCGCTGCCCGGCGCCCGGGTCGCGCTGGTGGTCGGGGATGTCGTCGGGCACGGTCTGCACGCCGCCGCCACCATGGGCCGGCTGCGCACCGCGATGCACAACTTCTCCACGCTCGACCTGCCCGCCGACGAGCTCCTGAGCCATCTGGACGAGCTGGTCGCCCACATCGACACCGACGAGGGCGCCGGTGAGCAGGAGTGGCAGGGGCTCACCGGCGCCACCTGCCTGTGCGCCGTCTACGACTCCGTCTCGGGGCAGGTGACCGCCGCGACCGCGGGCCACCCGGGCCTGGCCGTCGTCCACCCCGACGGCACGGTGTCGTTCCCCGAACTGCCGGTCTCGCCGCCGCTGGGCCTCGGCGCCGGCATGCCCATGGAGACCGCGTCGCTGACCGTTCCCGAGGGCGCCCAGCTGGTGCTGTTCACCGACGGGCTGCTGGAGAGCCGCGACCGCGACGTCGACGCGGGTCTGTCGGCGCTGGGCGCCGCCCTGGCCGGGCCGGCCGGGTCGCCGGAGGAGACCTGCGCCGCGGTGATCGACGCGATGCTGCCCAGCGGGCAGAGCGACGACATCGCGCTGCTGGTGGCCCGCACGCGTCGGCTGGATCCCGGTCGGATCGCCGAGTGGGAGGTGGCGTCCGATCCGGCGGCGGTGTCCCCGGTGCGCAACGCCTGTGCCCGCCGGCTGGCGGAATGGGGACTGGAGGACATCGCCTTCACCACGGAACTCATCCTGAGCGAGCTGATCACCAACGCCGTCCGCTACGGGACGCAGCCCATCCGGGTGAGGCTGCTGTACGACCGCAGTCTGGTCTGCGAGGTGTCCGACGGGTCCAGCACCTCCCCGCACCTGCGCCGGGCCGAGGCCACCGACGAGGGAGGACGGGGCCTGTTCCTCGTCGCCCAGTTCGCCGAGCGGTGGGGCACCCGCTACACCGCCCGCGGCAAGATCATCTGGAGTGAGCAGGCCCTCCACGCCGAGCCCTCGGCGGCCGGGGAGGACCTGGGGGCGGCGCTGCTCGCCGCCTGGGACGACGAGGCGTTCTGAGTCCGCGCCGGTGGGTCGGCCGGAGGACAGGTGGTGGGCGCGCCCCGCCGGGACGGCGTTGTCGCGGCTGCCGCACGTAGGCTGGCATCGGATCAGTATGTGCCGCCCGTTATGGAGCCTTCGTGCCCGCACCTCGTCTCCGGACAGCCGCCGTCGCCGGCCTCACCCTCGCCGCGGGGCTCCTCGGCGCCTGCGGAGACAAGCCCCCCGCCGCACCCAGACCGCCCGCGGTGGCCACGTCCGCGGCGGACGCGGGCGGTCTGGCGGCGCTGACCGCCGCGGCCAGGAAGGAGGGGGCGCTCAATACCATCGCGCTGCCGAGGGACTGGGCGGGTTACGGCGCGCTGATCGACGGCTTCGAGAAGAAGTACGGGATCGAGGTCACGGTGGAGAACCCGGACGGCACCAGCCAGGACGAGGTCGACGCCCTCAAGGAACACCGGCGCGACGGCAGCGCCCCCGACGTGATCGACGTGGGCGGCACCTTCGCGCCGGCCGCCGCCCGGCAGAACCTGCTCGCTCCGTACGAGGTCGTCCCCTACGACCACATCCCCAAGGACCAGAAGGACCCGCGGGCCCGCTGGTACAACAACTACGGCGGCTACGTCTCGATCGGCTGCGACGCACGCCGCGTCACGACCTGTCCGTCGACTTTCGCCGATCTGCGCAAGCCCGAGTACAAGGGCCAGGTCTCCCTCAACGGCGACCCGACACAGTCGGGCTCCGCCTTCGCCGGGGTGTACGCGGCGGCCCTGGCGAACGGGGGCTCCTTCGACGACATCCGGCCCGGTGTCGAATTCTTCGCCGACCTCAGCGAGAGCGGCAACTTCATCCCCGTCGAATCGACCCCGGCCACGATCGAGAAGGGGCAGACCCCGATCAGTATCGACTGGGACTTCCTCAACCTCGGGTACGCCGAGGAGTTCCGCAGGAAGGGCGCGGACGTGGACTGGCGGACCGCGATCCCCTTCGACGGGAGTTTCGCCCAGTACTACGCGCAGGGGATCAACAAGAACGCCCCCCACCCGGCCGCGGCGCGGCTGTGGCAGGAGTACCTGTTCAGCCCGGAGGGCCAGAACCTCCGGCTCGCGGCCTACGCGCGCCCCGTCCTCATGAAGTGGATGGAGGAGAACGGCACCCTCGACGAGACCGCGGCGGAGAAGCTCCCGACGGTCGAGGGCACCCCCAGGTTCCCGACGGAGGCGCAGCAGGAGAAGGCGGCGAGGACCGTCGACCACAGCTGGGCGAGGGCCGTCTCGCCGGGCACCCCCTAGTGTCCCGAGTCTCGGAAGAGGTGCATATCTAGGGTTTGGGGTTCGGCAGGCGGTTCAGGTAGCCGGCGAGGCGTTCGAAGATCTCGTCG
>NZ_JBIVFO010000063.1:0-29560 GCF_044748225.1 Streptomyces sp. NPDC090021
GTGCGGCCCCCGCGCCCACGCCCCGGCGCGCGCCCGGCCCCACCGAAGCCACCCCGGCCCCGGCCGAAGCCACCGGCACGGAACCCACCGCCACCGGCACCGGCACCGGCCCCGCCGGAACCGTCCCCGCCCCGACCCCGGCCCCGGCCCCGGCCCCGGCCTTTGTCGCAACGCCGCGGGCCGACCGGGGCAGCGCGCCGACGCCGGGCCCGGCCGGAACGCCGCCGGTCGGGTCGCACAGCCGGCCGGGGGCCGGACCCGGCGGCAGCCGGCCGGAGGACGGCGACCCGGCGGGAGCGGCAACGCACCTCGCGCACGTCGCCGCCCGCGCGGGCCGCCCCCTCCTCGTCGTGCTGGACGCCCCCGAGGAGATGCCCCCGGAACTCGCCCACCGCCTCGGACCGTGGACCGAAGCCACCGACGCATGGCTGAGCGGCGCCGGGGCCCGGCTGGTCGTCGCCACCCGCCCCGAGCACTGGGAGCGGGCCGGCGCCCTCCACCGGCCCGGGGCCCTGCACACCCCCGCCCGCCCGGCCCCGCGGCTGCCGCCGTCGCTCCCCCTCACGGACCTGACCGCCGCCGAGGCGGAGACCGCCCGGGCCCGTCTCGGCATCCCGGCCGACGCCGTCCGCGAGGCCGACGCCCGGCACCCGCTCACCCTGCACCTCCTCGCCCAGATCCGCGCCGCAGGGGTCACCACCGGCCGTCCCGGCCGCGACGAGGTCTTCGCCGCGCACCTGGACCTGCTGTGCCTGCGCAGCGCCGTCCGTATCGCCGCGGCCCGTACGGAGGCCGCCTGCGCCGACGCCGGAGGCGCCACGGTGCACGGGCCCGGCGTCAGGCGGCTCGCCGCCCGCGTTGCCGGCCAGGTGCACGAGGCCGCCCGGCGCTGCCTGGGAGCGGGGCACGGGCAGCTGGACCGGGCCGCCTTCGAGGAACTGTTCCCGTGGCGCACCGGCTGGGCCTCCGCGGTCCTCACCGAGGGACTGCTGGTGCCCGCCGGGCCCGGCTACCGCTTCGCCCACGAGGAGCTGTCCGACTGGCTCCAGGCCGGCCACCTCGACGTCCCGAAGGCCCTCGGCGTCCTCGTGTACGACGCCCCCGCCCGGCCCGGGCCGTCCGTGCCCCGGCACCGGATCGGACCCGTCCTGGACGCCCTGTGCGGACTCGCCCCGGACCGGCTGCGCGAGGAACTGGCCCGACTGGTCCACGCGCTGAACGGTTTCGCCGAGGCCCCGGCGGAGGCCGGTACCGACCGCGCCCGGTGGGCCGCCCGCCTGCTGCGCGAGTCCCTGCTGCGGCTGCCCGACGCACACCCCCACCTCCCCGTCCTGCACGCCCTCGCCGAGCACGTGGCCCTGGCCGGCCCGGGGGAGTTCGGCGGCCGGTTCTGGAACCGGCTCCGGCTGGCCGAGCCCGACCGCCTCGACCTGCTGCGCCGCCTGCTGCCCGCCGACCCTGCGAACCCCGCCGAGGCAGTCCCCGGCGACCGCTACCTCGACGCCGTGGCCCGCCGGCTCGCCCGGGACCCCCGGCGGGCGCAGCCACTGCTCTGCGCCTGGTTCGGCGACGGCCGCCGGCTGCGCGGCCGCCCCGGGGCCACCGTCGCCACCGCCGCGCAGGCCCTGCTGCACACCCACCGCCACCTCGCCCCGGACGACCTCACCGAGGCCCTCGTCACCGCCGCGCACCCCCGGGCCGACGAACTGCTCGCCGTACTCGCCGAGGAGGAGCCCTCCGCCCTGTGCCGGGCCGTCGACCGCTGGGCCCACGACGAACGGCCCGGGCGCAGGGTCGCGGCCGCCGCGTACGGCCTCGCCACCGCCCCCCACGTCCGCACCCCGGCCGACCGGGAGCTGCTGCGCCGTGCCGCCCGGTCACTCCTCGCCCGGCCCGGCGACACCACCCTGCACGGCAGCGCCCTGGCCGTGCTGCTGCGCGACCCGCAGGAGCGCGCCCGCCACCTGCCCGACGCGCTCGCCTCCTTCGCGCAAGCCGAGCCCGGCTCCCGGCTGCCCGCCGCCGCGCTGGTCGCGGCCCTGCCCGTACTGCCGGACCAGGACGCGGTGTTCGCCGCCCTGCGGGCCCGGGCCGACGGGGAGGTGCTGTGCGCCCTGGCCGCGCTGACCACGCCGACGCTGGCCCGGCGCGCGGCCGCACTCGTACGGGAGCACCTCGCCCGCAGCCCCGGGGACGCGCGGCACGCCGCGGCCTTCGTGGACCGGCGGCTGGAGCAGGGTCCGGGCGCCGCTCCCGCGCTGCGCCCGCTGGTGCTGGACTGGCTGCGGTCCGCGCCGGCCGGCGTACGGGCCGAGCTCGCGGCCGTACTGGGCGCGCCGGGCGGGGAGCCCTCGTACGCGCTGCGCGGTGAGCTGGCCGGGGTACTGCTGCGGGAGGAGACCGATCCGCTGGTGCTGGACGCGTTCCTCGGGGCGGTCGCGGCGGGGGCCGGGGCGCGCCCGGAGGACCGTACGCGGGAGCTGCTGCGCCGCACCGGACGGCAGCTGCTGCGGGCCCCCGGCGGGCCGGCGGTCTTCGAGCGGCGCACGGTGGAGCTGGCCCGGGCGCAGCCCGCGTTCGGTGTGCTGGTGGCCCGCTGGCTGGCGGAGGCACACACGGAGGCGGCGGCCCTGCTGGGGCCGGGCGCACGGCGGACGGTGGAGACGCTCGGCCGGGCCACCGCGGATGTGACGTGAGGATCCGCGGCGGGCCGTCCGGCCCGGACACCGATGCGTGGCACCGGCCCCCGGCATGGCAGTCTTAGACCTGCAATCGGCAATCAGTTCAAGGACCAACCGGGTTCGGGCGAGGAGCGGTCACAGTGCAGCGCTGGCGTGGCTTGGAGGACATCCCCCAGGACTGGGGACGCAGCGTCGTCACCATCGGCTCCTACGACGGCGTGCACCGGGGACATCAGCTGATCATCGGACGGGCCGTGGCCACCGCGCGCGAGTTCGGCGTGCCGTCCGTCGTCGTCACCTTCGACCCGCACCCGAGCGAGGTCGTCCGCCCCGGCAGCCACCCGCCGATCCTCGCCCCGTACGACCGGCGTGCCGAGCTGATGGCCGGGCTGGGCGTGGACGCGCTGCTGATCCTCCCGTTCACCGCGGAGTTCTCGCAGCTGTCCCCGGCCGACTTCATCGTGAAGGTGCTCGTCGACAAGCTGCACGCCCTGGCCGTCATCGAGGGACCGAACTTCCGCTTCGGCCACCGTGCCGCGGGGAACGTCGACTTCCTGCGCGAACTGGGTTCCACCTACGACTACCGGGTCGAGGTCGTGGACCTCGTGGAGCGCGGCGAGGCGGGTGGCGGCGTGCCGTTCTCCTCGACGCTGGCGCGCAGGCTGGTCGCCGAGGGCGACATGGACGGCGCGGCAGAGGTCCTGGGGCGCCCCCACCGGGTCGAGGGCGTGGTGGTGCGCGGAGCGCAGCGCGGGCGTGAGCTGGGCTACCCGACGGCGAACGTGGAGACGCCGCCGCACACCGCGATCCCGGCGGACGGGGTCTACGCGGGCTGGCTGACGGCGGACGGCGAGCGGATGCCCGCGGCGATCTCGGTGGGGACGAACGTGCAGTTCGACGCGACCGAGCGGACGGTCGAGGCGTACGCGATCGACCGGGTCGGGCTGGACCTGTACGGGAAGCACGTGGCGGTCGACTTCCTCGCGTACGTGCGGGGCATGGCGAAGTTCGAGTCGCTGGACGGGCTGCTGGAGGCGATCGCCGACGACGTGAAGCGGGCGCGGGTACTGACCGACGCGTACGACCTGAAGCGCTGACGCGGAACGGGCGAGGGCCCGTACCGCCCTGTGATCCGAACGGATCCGGGGTGGTACGGGCCCTTCCTGTTGTGCGGGTGCGGCCGGTCAGCCGAGTCGCGGATCGCGCAGTGGCTGCTGGGGCTGCTGGGGCGGGGCGGCCGGGGGCTGGTGCCAGGGCTGGCCCGGCTGAGGCTGCGGCTGCTGCGGGTAGGGCCGGCCGTAGGGCCCCGGCTGCTGCGGCGGCTGCTGGTACGGGGGCTGGCCCTGGGGCTGACCGTACGGCTGCGGCTGCGGCTGCGACGGGTGCTGCGACGGGTGCTGCGGCTGCTGGGGCTGGTGGGGCTGGGGCTGGTGGGGCTGGGGCGCTCCCCAGTGGTTCTGCGGGGCCTGTTGCTGGGCCCGGAGGAAGTCCTCGGCCACCAGGGCGGAGAGGTTGAAGTACGCCTCACGGGTCTTGGGCCGCATCATGTCGAGGTCGACCTCGGCACCGGCCGCGAGGTGCTCGTCGAAGGGCACCACGACGACACCGCGGCAGCGGGTCTCGAAGTGCTGCACGATGTCCTCGATCTTGATCATCTTGGCCGTCTCGCGGACCCCCGAGATGACGGTGATCGAGCGGGAGACGAGGTCCGCGTACCCGTGGGCGGAGAGCCAGTCGAGGGTGGTGCTGGCGCTGCTGGCGCCGTCCACGGACGGGGTCGAGATGATGATCAGCTGATCGGCCAGGTCCAGGACGCCGCGCATGGCGGAGTAGAGGAGGCCGGTGCCCGAGTCGGTGAGGATGATCGGGTACTGGCGGCCCAGCGTCTCGATGACGCGGCGGTAGTCCTCGTCGTTGAAGGTCGTGGAGACCGCCGGGTCCACGTCGTTGGCGATGATCTCCAGACCGGAGGGCGCCTGCGAGGTGAAGCGGCGGATGTCCATGTACGAGTTCAGGTACGGGATCGCCTGGACCAGGTCCCGGATCGTCGCGCCCGTCTCGCGGCGGACCCGGCGGCCGAGCGTGCCGGCGTCGGGGTTGGCGTCGATGGCCAGGATCTTGTCCTGCCGCTCGGTGGCGAGGGTGGCGCCGAGCGCGGTGGTGGTCGTGGTCTTGCCGACGCCGCCCTTGAGGCTGATGACGGCGATGCGGTAGCAGGACATGACCGGCGTGCGGATCAGCTCCAGCTTGCGGCGCCGCTCCGCTTCGGCCGCCTTGCCGCCGAAGCGGAAGAGGCCGCCGCCCCCGCCGTTGTTGTTCTTGGGCTTCTGCTTGTTGCGCAGCAGCCGGTCCGAGGACAGCTCGACGGCGGCGGTGTAACCGAGCGGCGCGCCGCCGCCGGTGGGGCCGGCCGCGTACCGGGGGTCGTGCGGATGCGGCTGGGGCGGCTGCTGACCGGGACCGACGGGCCACTGGCCGGCGGCGCGGGGGTCGTACGAGGGCTGGGGCTGCGGCTGCGGCTGAGGGGGCTGCGGCTGCGGCGGCGCGGGCGCGGGCACCGGCTGCGGGAAGCCGTAGGACCCCTGGGTCGCGAACGAGGGCGGCAGCGGCGGCAGTTCAGCCGGAGGCCCGCCGTAGGGGCTGTCCCCGGCAGCCGGAGGCGCCGCCTGCTCGGCCGGGGGTACCACGGACACGCCCTCGGCAGGCGTGGCCTGCGGACCGGTCCGTCCTCCGGGGGCGGCCTCGTCCTCGGCCGGGGCGGCGACGGCCGGCTCCGCGACCACGGGCGCGGGCGCCGGCGGCAGGTCCGCGAACGGCGCGGGTACGGCGTCGGCCGGCTCCGGGGCGGCCTGCTCCGCCGGGGCCGGGGCCGGGGCCGGGATCGTCGGCTCGACCGGTGCAGGGGCCGAGTGCGGCAGCTCGGGAGCCGGAGCCGACGCCGAGAGCGGCAGGTCGGGGGCGGCAACCGGCTCGGGCGCTGGTGCCGGGGGCGCCGGAGGCGCGGTCTCGACCGGAGTTGGAGCCGGAGCCGAGAATGGCAGGTCGGCGGTGGCAACCGGCTCGGGAGCCGAGTGCGGCGGCAGCCCGTCGGCCGGGGGCGCGAGCGGGGCCGCCGCGGCCGGAGCCGAGTAGGGCGGCTCGGCAGCCTGCCCCGGAGCCGGAGCCGGAGCCGGAGCCGGAGCCGGAGCCGGAGCCGGAGCCGGGAGTGCCGGAGGGGCGGTCTCGACCGGGGCCGGAACCGGAGGCGCGGTCTCGACCGGGGCCGGGGCCGGGGCCGAGAACGGCAGGTCGGGAGCCACGATCGGCTCGGGAGCCGGGTGCTGGGGTGCGTCGGCCGCGGCCGGAGCCGGGGCCGCGGCCGGAGCCGGGGCCGCGTACGGCAGGTCGGGAGCCGAGATCGGCTCGGGAGCCGGGTACGGCGGCGCGTCGGCCGGGCCGGCGAGCGGGTACGGCTGGGCCGTACCCGCGCCGTCGGACGGGGTACGCGGCACCGGCGGAGCGATCCGTATCGTGGAGGGCGACTCCACGTCCGACGGGCGGTGCGGCTCGAAGCCGCTCCCCTCGGGGAGCCCCGGCACCTGCGCGGACGCGGCCGACGGCGCGCTCTGCGTGTACCAGGCCGGCGGTGTGTAGTCGATGGTGAACTCGCCCGTCATCTCGAGCTCCGCGTCGGACTGATCGTCCGTCGGGACGTCCCACGTCCCGCCGCGCCTCTCGTTCCGATCGCCGCTCACTGGTCCTCCTGGTCTGTCGAACACTGCTCCGGCGCCCACCCACGCCGCGCCGGCGTCCAGCCTAATCGGGGCGCGTCGCCCCTGTCCGCCGCGTCCCGCTCCACGGGGAGGGCGGGCGGACCGCCCCCGCGGGGGCGCCGCGCATCAGTCGATGCGGCGCGCCGCACCGAGCAGACCGGTCTCCGCCTCGGTCCCCTGGGTCATCACGAACTGCCGGTCCCGCGGGGTGCACCACAAGGTCACCCCGTCGCCGAGGGTCGGCAGGGAGGCGACCGCCTGACGCGGCAGCCGCATCAGGCGGCCGATGTGCTCCGCCTCGTCCGGGGACACCCGCTGCACGCCCACCAGTGACGCCTGCTGGAGCAACCGGGGCGCCGTCGGGCTCAGATACGGCAGCAGGGTCAGCACCGACTGCCACGGCCCGGCCACCACGCGACCGCGCGGCGGCCGCATCCCGCAGTCGCGGACGACCAGCACCGGGCTGCCGGCGGACGCGCCCTGCGGAGGGACCCGGCCCACCTCGTGCAGGGTCACGCACTGCTGCCCGCCACCGGCGGCCTGGGCCAGCCCGGACCACACCTGCCCACGCCCGGTCTCGACCGCGACGCGCGCACCCGTGGCCGCCGCGCGCAGCGCCAGCACCTGCGCCGTCCACAGCCCGCCGATCAGCGTCACCTCGTACGGCGTCGGCCGGTTGATACCGAGCACCGCCGGCCGCCCCTCGGCGTCCACACCGATGACGACCCCGTCGTCCCCGACGGGCACCGCCAGCGCGTCCAGGTCCGCCGCGGGCACCACGTGCCGCTCCCGCCGCGGGCCGACCAGCCCGAAACCGCCCCTCATCGCGCGCCTCCCAGTGGCAGCGAAGCCAGCAGCCCCGGCACCTGTTCACGGTCGAGCCGGACGAGCCCGGTCTTCACACCCCGCGCCGTCCTCTCCAACTCCCGCCGCGCCGCGACCAGTTCCTCGTCGCTGCGCCCTGTCACCCGTACGTGTCCGGTCAGGGTCACGCCCTGCCGCTCCGCCGGAGCCATCGTCAGGCTGAAGTTCGTGGCGAGCGCGGGCAGGGAGGTCAGCAGCGCCACGAACTGCGGCAGCGCCGCCGCCCCGGCGCCGCCCAGCTGCGGCCAGCGGCCTATCCAGTACGTCGTGTGCCGGCGGTCGTCGCAGCGCCAGGTCCGCGGGGTCTCCTCGGTGCGCCGCCCGGTGCCGGCCGACCGGCCGGCCTGGGTGATCGCCATCGGGTTCGCGCACGAGGACGTGGCGAGCGCCGCCGTCAGTTCCTGCTCGGTCAGCACGGTGGCCCTGAACCCGGCCCCGGTCAGCCGGCTCGCCAGCTGGTCCGCCGCCCGCACCACGCACCGCTGCGCGCCCGCCAGTCCGCCGCCGCGGGCGGTGACCGCCTCCGGGCACAGCTCCGGGTCGAGCTTGAGCGCGATCCAGGTCAGCCGAACCGCAGGAGTGCCCGTTCGGGCCTGCAGCGGTGCGTAGTTGAGCGTGGCCATCGACCGGGCCGGCAGGTGCGGCGCCGGCGCCGGCTGGGTGTGCTGCACCAGCTGCGCGGACTCCAGCCGGATGCCGTCCACTTCGAGGACGTCCCGCACGACGGCGAGCGGCAACGGCCGCGCCGCCCGGTCCGGCCGCAGCGCGGTGGCGTCCGTGTCCACCTGGACGACCGCGGTCAGGAAGGTCCCGTCGCCGACCATCCCCACGGGGCGCCGGTCGCGGTCGCTGAACGTCAGGGTGCGCAGCGCGGGATCGGCCTCGACCAGCGGCGCCAGCCCCGGCTCGGTGCCCGCCGGTACGGCGAACGACGCGGCCCGGCGGCGCCGCGCGCGCAGCGCGAGCGCGCCGCCGATCCATTCGGGCAGGGAGCGCTGGTGGCGGCGTACGACCGCGAGCACCACCAGCACGAGCGCGAGCACGCCGACGGGGACCATGAGCAGCGGCTCGACCACCCAGGCCACGAGCAGCCCCGCCACCGCGACCTGGAGCAGCACGAGTTGTTGCAGTCGGAACGGACCGAAGCGGCCGGGGCCCGACTTCGGATGCGGCGTCACCCCGCCGCGTGCGGGTGCGGGCACGCCGGTCTGCGGCTCCGTCGCCGTGGCCATCACTCGCGCACTTCCCCTCTCACGGGCAGGACCTCACGAGTTCCGGCGCTGCGCGACACCCGTCGCGGGGCCCCGGAATCTCCCCAATCCACCCCAACAAGCCCTGATTACCCCGGTGTGGAAGGCCCTGAGGGGCCGCCTCACCCTACCCGGCCCCTGCATACCGTCCGTCAAGAGGCATAGTAGGTGCCCGGTCCGACTATCGAGGCCCGGGGACCGTACTCACCGGCCGGGCCGTGCGGGGAGAAGCAGACGGTCATGGCATCACGACGTGATGAGCTCAACGCGTACACCTTTGCGAAGCGGCGGACGGTGGCCGCGTTCCTCCAGCCCTCCGCCACGGGCACCGAGGAGGGGGCGCCCCGCCCCCTGCGCGCCGTCCTGCCCGGGGCGATCGTCGGAGCCCTCGTGCTCGCCGGGTTCGGTGCCTGGGGCATGTTCAAACCGACCGCTCCGAAGGGCTGGGACGAGCCCGGCACGAGGGTCATCGTCGGCAAGGACTCGACGACCCGCTACGTGGTCCTGACGACGAAGGTGGGCGGCAAGGACCAGACGCGTCTGCACCCGGTACTGAACCTCGCCTCCGCCCGACTCCTGCTGGATCCGCAGAAGTTCAAGGTGGTGCAGGTCGAGGACAAGGTCCTCGACGCGGGCAGGCCGCCCCGCGGCCCCATCATCGGCATCCCGTACGCCCCCGACCGGCTCCCCTCCAAGGCCGAGGCCGGCAAGGCCAAGCGCTGGGCCGTCTGCCAGCAGCCCGGCGGCAACGGCCGCGGCGTGCAGACCGCCACCTTCGTCCTCGCGGACCGCGAGGCGTCCGTGACGGACGACGCCCGCCGGCTCACCGACACCCAGTCGCTGTACGTGGAGAGCACCGGCCCGGGCAAGGAGCGCTACCTCGTCGACGCCGCCGGCGCCAAGTACAAGTTCCCCGAGGGCACCCCGGCCGCCGGAACGATGACCAACGCCGTGGTCGGCACCGGAGCCACCCCGCAGCAGGTCAGCCCGCAATGGCTGGGGACCCTCAACTCCGGGGACGACCTGGCCTTCCCGGCGATCCCCGGCAAGGCCGGGGCGAACGCCGACGTCAAGGGCCTGAGCACCGCCGACAACAAGGTCGGCATGGTACTCAAGGCCCAGACCGGCTCCGGGACCCAGCACTACGTGGTCCTCCCCGGGAAGGTGGCCCCGGTCTCCGACTTCGTCGCCTGGCTGCTGATCTCGGCGCCGGCCACCGACGGCCTCAACATGCACGGCAAGGCCCGCGAGGTCGACCTCCAGTCGCTCGACCCGGACGCCGCGCCCTTCGCCGGCGACGTCCGGTGGCCGCAGAAGAAGACCGAACGGATCAACCGGACGGCGCCGCCCGCCGGGACCGGGGCGAGCGGTCCCCACCACCGCGACACCATCTGCAACGTCCTGCGCTCGGTCGACGGCCAGGGCAGCCAGACGCTGAGCACCTGGGCCGGTACCGGCTACCCCGTCGACATCACCGCCAGCGGCACGAGTGCGTACGTCACCCCGGGCTCCGGCCTGCTCTACACCCAGGTCCAGGGCAAGCAGACCACGGCCGGCGGCTCCCTCTTCCTGGTCACCGACACCGGCCTGCGGTACGCCGTCCAGGCCAACGGCGACAGTGACTCCGAGCAGTCCGAGATCGGCGCCCCCGACCAGTCCAAGGCGGGCGGGGACGGCCGCCCGGAGGCAAGCCAGGCACAGGTCAGGCTCGGCTACGGCGGTGTCACCCCCGCCATGGTGCCCATCGCATGGTCGGAGTTCCTCTCCAAGGGCCCCCGGCTGGACACCAACTCCGCACGTCAGCCGCAGGGTTCGTGAGGATGCCGCCGATGCCCCAGAGCCGCATGCCCCAGAGCCGCCTGCCCCGGCGCGCGGTCCTCGCCGGCGCCTTCGCCCTCACCCTGACCGTCGCCGGGGCCGCCCCGGTGGCGACCACCGCGCCGCACCCCCCGTACGCCCTGCGCCTCGACGGCGCGGGGGAGTGCACCTTCCCGATGAAGAAGCAGATCGAGGACCGGCCCTGGGCCCTCCAGCGGCTGCTCCTCGACGAGCTCTGGGCGCAGACCAAGGGCAAGGACAAGAGCGGCGCGAGTGTCCGCGTCGCCGTCATCGACACCGGTGTCGACCGGGCGAACCCGCAGCTCAGCGGCGCCCTCGACGTCGGCGCCGGCAAGGACTTCGTCGACCCCAAGGGCGGTGACGGCACGACCGACACCGTCGGCCACGGCACCAAGGTCGCCGGGCTGATCGCGGCGCGCCCCCAGCAGGGCACCGGCTTCGTGGGCCTCGCCCCGGACGCCACGATCATCCCCATCCGGCAGAACGACGGCCAGGGCAAGGGCAACGCCCTCTCCCTGAGCCAGGCGATCGACCACGCGGTGTCCAAGGGCGCCCAGGTCATCAACATCTCGCAGGACACCGACGTCCCGCTGTCCGCGGACTCGGAGCTCGGCAAGTCCGTCCAGAAGGCCCTCGCCGCCGACGTCGTCGTCGTGGCCTCGGCGGGCAACGACGGCCTGAGCGGCCAGAAGCGCAAGACCTATCCGGCCGCCTTCCCCGGGGTCCTCGCCGTGGGCGCCTCGGACCGCAACAACGAGCGCGCCGCCTTCTCCCAGCCCGGCGACTTCATCGGGGTGGCGGCGCCCGGCGTCGACATGGTCTCCACCGTCCCCGGCTTCGGCCAGTGCATCGACAACGGCACCAGCTTCTCCGCGCCGTACGTCGCCGGCGTCGCCGCCCTGCTGCGCGCCGAGCACGGCGACTGGTCCGCCCAGCAGATCGTGTGGCAGATCCAGAACACCGCCGAGCGCGCCGTCAACGGCCGTGACGACTACGTGGGTTGGGGGGTCGTCGACCCGGTGCGCGCCCTCAGTCAGGACCAGGAGGCCCCGAGGGCTCCCGTACCGGACCCGGGTCCACCCCCGGCGGCCGCACCGCAGGCGGCGGCCCTCCAGCTCTCCGAGACGGCCCAGGAACGTCAGGAGCGCTACGGCACGTACGCTCTCGGTGTCGGCGCCGTCCTGATCGCGGTCATCGCGGGCACGGCGACGGTCGTCCGGGATGCCCGGAGCCGCCGACGTCGTTTGCAGTGAACAGTCACAGTTCGTCTACGGAAGCGGCCCACCGGTGTTGGGACTGTTCCGCGAACTGGCTAGAGTGACACCAGGCTTCACGAGTGTGATCGGGGGATCGCGTGAAGCGGAGGGGGACGGTCCGGAGCGCGTGACACACATCCGCGCCAGGCACGCCCGCCCCGCTGCGCAATCCGCCGGTTCTGCCGGCGAATTGAGAAGTGAGGAGCTTCGATGAGCACGAACACCTTCGGACTTGCGGACGATCCGGTCGTCCAGGCGAAGAACAAGATCCAGGAGACGGGCAACGCCGTCTCCAAGCAGGCCCGTGAGCTGGCCGACATCATCGCCACCGTGAGCGCGGGCTGGACCGGTGTGGGCGCCTCGGGCTTCATCACGGCCCAGTCGACGCTGAACGACAGCCACGACGAGATCCGTCGGCTCCTCGGCGTCCTGCACAACGCCGTGGCGCAGACCAAGAACCTCAGCAACGCGCAGGACGACGAGGTGCGGGCCGCGTTCAAGAACGCCGTCCAGCCGCCGTCCGCCTCCGGCCCGCGCTCGGGTCTCGACGGCATCTGAGCAGCGCCCCCTATCCAATTCGTCCGCAGCGAGAAGGAGAAGAACATGACGGCGAACGACGGGACCCGGGTCCGGTACGAGACCGTTCAGCAGATGGCGGACCGCATCCGGATCGTCTCCGGGAACATCCTCAAGGACCTGGACCAGATGGAGCAGGCCGTGAAGGTGGTCACGGACACCTGGGACGGTGAGGCGCACCAGGAGTACCTGAACCTCCAGAAGAAGTACAAGGCCAAGGCCGACGTCATGCACGCCGAGCTGGAGAAGGTCGCCAAGCTCATCGAGCGCGGCAAGGACGACTACCGCGCCACCGACAAGCGGGCCTCGACCCTCTTCACCGAGGCCTACTGAGCCCACCCGGGCCCCGGGTCACCGGGTCCCGGCACGCCGAAGGGGCGCGCCCGCCACGGGCGCGCCCCTTCGGCATGTCCTGCCGCCCCTCAGGGCTCCTGGCGGTCCAGATCGAACTCGCCGTCCCTGGCGCCCAGTACGAAGGCCTCCCACTCGGCGGCCGTGTAGCGCAGCACCGTCTCCCGGTCCAGCGAGGACCGCATCGCCACCGCCCCCTCGGGCAGCCGCGCGATCTCCACCCGCTCCTCCTCCGGACTGGTCCCCGGCGGCCCCTCCCACTCCACACCGCTGATGTCGAGCGCGTACAGCTCGTCCTTCTCCTGCTGGGTGCCCATGAGCGGCCTCTCCCTCGGTGGTGCGGTCTTCCCCGCCGATTATCGGGGCTGGGCCGCCGGCCGCGACCGTTTTCCCGCCGATCCGCCCGCCGATCCGCCCGGTGGCCGGCCGGCCGGTTCCGTGGCCGGCCACCGGGCGGCGGCTCACATGCCGCCCGGCATCCGGCCGAGCTGGACCAGCGACGTGCCCCGCTTGCGCGAGGCGAAGTAGCCCCGGCCCGGCGGCATCGGACGCGGCCGGACCGTGCCGACCAGATCGCCCTCGGCCGGATCACCGGACAGGACGATGCCCTGCGCGCCCAGCTCCTTGATCCGCTGCATGAACGACTCGTACATCGAGCGGGAGGCACCCGCCGAGCTCCGCGCGATGATGAAGCGCACACCCGTGTCGCGGGCGAAGGGCAGGTACTCCACCAGCGGCGCCAGCGGATTGCCCTGGCTCGTGGCCACCAGGTCGAAGTCGTCGATGATGATGAACACGTCCGGGCCCGTCCACCAGCTGCGGTCGCGCAACTGCTGCGGCGTGACGTCCACCGGCGGCTGCCGGCGCGAGAACACCCCGCCCAGCGCCTCCATGTGCGTCTGCAGGGAGCTCGCCATCGGCGCGTACTCCAGCAGGTGCTCCTCCGGCAGCGACCCGAGCAGGGTCCGCCGGTAGTCGCCCACGACCAGGCGCGCCTGGTCCGGGGTGTACCGCTCCGCGATCTGCTTGGCGATGAGCCGCAGCAGGTTGGTCTTGCCCGACTCGCTCTCACCGAAGACCAGCAGGAAGGGGTCGGTCTCGAAGTCGACGAACACCGGCTCCAGATCGGTCTCGTCGATGCCGATCGCGATCCCGCGCCCGGGGAACTCCCCGCCCTTGGGCAACTGGTCGGCGTGGAGCAGCCGCGGCAGCAGCCGTACGCCCGGAGCCGCCGGCCCCGTCCAGTTCTGCCGGACCGCCTCCACGAAGGCCGCCGTGGCCTCCGACAGGTCGGCGGCCTCGTGCGAACCGTCGACCCGCGGCAGCGCACCCAG
This sequence comes from Streptomyces sp. NPDC090021, assembly GCF_044748225.1. Lineage (NCBI taxonomy): Bacteria > Bacillati > Actinomycetota > Actinomycetes > Kitasatosporales > Streptomycetaceae > Streptomyces > Streptomyces sp. NPDC090021. The sequence continues at coordinate 13,904 of NZ_JBIVFO010000063.1, forward strand.
GAAGTGCAGCTTCTCCGGCACCTGGCCGCGCCCCGGCATCCCCTGCGGGACGTTCGCTGCGACCTTGCGGTCGAACTCGGAGTCCATGGTGTCGCCGAGCCGCAGCTCCAGCCGGCCCAGCATCTGGTCCTTCAGAGCGGCCCGCACCTCCATGTACCGCGCCGCGGTGATCACCACATGGATGCCGTAGCCCAGACCGCGGGCGGCGATGTCGGTGACGACCTGCTCCAGGACCTCGTACTCGCCGCGGAAGTTGCCCCAGCCGTCGACGATCAGGAACACGTCGCCCCACGGCTCGTGCGGCAGGTCTCCCGCCGCCCGCCGGCGCCGGTACGTGCCGATCGAGTCGATGTTGTTCGCGCGGAAGAACTCCTCGCGGCGGTTGAGGATGCCCCCGACCTCCGCGACCGTGCGCCGCACCCGCTCCGGGTCCAGGCGCGAGGCGACACCGCCCACGTGCGGCAGGTCGGCGATCGCCGACAGGCTGCCACCACCGAAGTCCAGCCCGTAGAACTGCACCTCGCGCGGGGTGTGCGTCAGCGCGAAGGACGACACCAGCGTCCGCATCAGCGTCGACTTGCCCGACTGCGGACCGCCCACCACCATCAGGTGGCCCGCCGCACCCGAGAAGTCGCGGTACAGCACCTCGCGCCGCTGCTCGAACGGCTTGTCGATGAGGCCGAGCGGCACGATCAGCCCGCCGGGCCGCGTGTAGCCGTCCGCGTGCAGCCCGCGCTCGGCACTCGGCGCCAGCGCCGGGAGCAGCTGGTCCAGCGGCGGGGCCTGGTCGAGCGGCGGCAGCCACACCTGGTGCGCCGGTACGCCCTGGCCCTCCAGCCGGCTCACGATCACGTCGAGCACGGTGTCCGCCAGGGCGTCGTCCTCCCGCTCCGACCGCGCCGCCAGGTACGCCGGGTCCGGGGCCGCGTACACCACCGGCACCGGCGCCGCCGTGAACAGCGCGGGGCGCCGCTCCACCGGGAACTGCCCCACGGAGAGGTCCGGCCCGCCCGAGCGGTAGGTGCCCGACACGTACGCCGCCTTGAAGCGCACCATCTCGTCCGTACCGAACTTCAGATAGCCCGAACCGGGCACCGACGGCAGGTGGTAGGCGTCGGGCACGCCGATCGCGGTCCGCGACTCCGCCGCCGAGAAGGTCCGCAGACCGATCCGGTACGACAGGTACGTGTCCAGGCCGCGCAGCTTCCCCTCCTCCAGCCGCTGCGAGGCCAGCAGCAGGTGCACGCCCAGCGAACGGCCGATGCGGCCGATCTGGATGAACATGTCGATGAAGTCGGGCTTCGCCGTCAGCAGCTCGCTGAACTCGTCGATGACCAGCACCAGCGACGCCAGCGGCTCCAGCGGGGCACCCGCCGCCCGGGCCTTCTCGTAGTCGTGGATGTTCGCGTAGTTGCCCGCTGACCGCAGCAGCTCCTGACGGCGCTGCAGCTCACCGCGGATCGAGTCGCCCATGCGGTCCACGAGCGTCAGGTCGTCCGCCAGGTTGGTGATGACCGCCGCGACGTGCGGCATCTGGCCCATGCCCGTGAAGGTCGCACCGCCCTTGAAGTCGGCGAGCACGAAGTTGAGCGTCTCCGAGGTGTGCGTGACCGCCAGACCCAGCACCAGCGTGCGCAGCAGCTCCGACTTGCCGGAACCGGTCGCACCCACGCACAAACCGTGCGGGCCCATGCCCTCCTGCGCGGCCTCCTTCAGGTCCAGCATCACCGGGGCGCCGTCCTCGCCGACACCGATCGGCACGCGCAGCCGCTCACCGGCCGACCGCGGCCGCCAGGTCCGGGCCACGTCGACCGCGGCCGCGTCGCCCAGGTTCAGCAGGTCCGTGAAGTCCAGGTTCGCCAGCAGCGGCTCGTCGTCGTCCCCGCCCCCCGTGCGCAGCGGCGCCAGCTGCCGGGCGAGGGCCTCCGCCGCGGGCAGCGACAAGGTGTCCGGGACACCCTCGTACGCGACCCCGCCACCCGATTCCAGGCGCAGCCGGCCCGGCCGCACCACGACCGACAGACCACCGCGCGGCTCGTCCAGCTCGCCCGCGACCACCTCGATGATGGTGACGCCCTGCAGCCCCTCGGCCGCCGCGAACACCGAGTCCGGGGGCACCATGCCGCCGTCCAGCACGACCACCAGATGCGGCTGGTCCAGGACCGGCGACACGTCACGGCTGAACCGCGGCCGCCCCTCCAGCCGGGACGCCAGCATCCCCTCCAGCTCGGCGAGGTCGTCGCCGAACAGCCGCTTCGTACCGGCCCCGTCGACCTGCCCCGGCAACTGCGTGTGCGGCAGCCACTTCGTCCAGTCCCACGAGAGCACCGCACCCGGCGCGGCCACCACGGCCACCATCAGGTCCTCGGGTGAGTGCAGCGTCGCCAGCTGCGCGACCATCGCCCGTGCCGCGCCGCGCGCCGACTCCGCCTCCCCGGACACCGCCACGTGGTAGAAGGCGCGCATCGACACCGCCATCGGCAGCCCGTCCAGCGACGAGTGCACCTTCAGGAAGCGCTGCATCGCACCCGCCGTCAGCGGCTCCAGCTCGTCCACCGGCGCCGTCTCCGGGGCCACCAGCGGCGTCGACAGGCGCTGCGCACCCAGCCCCAGCCTGGCCTGGCCGAAATCCGGATCGCCCACCCGGCGCTCCCACAGCCGCGAACCGTCCGCCACCACCGACCACAACTGCTCCGGGGACGGGTGCAGGTACAACTGCGCGTCGCGCTGCGCCCGCGCCGTCCGCCGCACCTGACGGCGCGTCTGCGCGAGGTACTTGAGGTAGTCCCGGCGCACATCCGCCATTTGCCCCTGCGTACCCCGCCGGTAGCGCACCAACTGCGCCACGACCATGCCCAGTGTGGACGCCAGCATCAATACGCCCATGATGCGCATGAAGGGCGCCGCGCCCGGCATGAAGAAGAAAACGACGGAAGAGCCCATGCCGAGCATCGGCAGGAGCTGCATCAGCATGCCCTCCTGCTGCCCGCGCGGAAGTTCGGGAGGAGCCTCCAGCCTCAGCTCCTCCGAAGGAACCTCGGGCGGCAGGGACCGCGGCGGGCGTTTGACGACGATCTGGCTCACCGGAGCATCAATCCCTCGAAAACGGACGGGACGTCGCAACCGGCGCCCCCAAGTCCCGGGCGCGCAGGGGGTATCCCCAGCGCGACGGTGATCCTACTTGCCGACTGTCACTCATACGCCCGGTAGGGTGTCGCGCGCAGCATGCGCATCCGCGAATCGAGCACGGGCGCGGACACCAACCAAGGGGGTCACGCAGGTGAGTACGGCCGGGACGACGGGTTTCTGCAGGGTCACCGTCGTGGCCCCCGACAGTCGCATCGACGTCGCCCTCCCCGAGGACATCGCCGTCGCCGACGTCTACCCCGAACTGCTGCGCCTCACCGGCCAGACCCAGCCTGTCGGCGCCCCGACCGGCTTCCACCTCGTACGCCGTTCCGGGACCGTCCTCGACGGCGCCCGCACCCTCGCCGCCCAGCAGGTCCTGGACGGCGAGGTGCTGAGCCTGCGCCCCTTCGCCGAGTCCCTCCCGCCGGCCGTCTTCGACGACGTCTCCGACGCCGTCGCCTCCGCCGTCGTCCGCGACCGGCACCGCTGGAGCGACGACATGCTGCGCGGCGCGGGCCTCGCAGGCTCCGCGGTCCTCCTCGTCATGCTGGCCTTCGTCCTCTGGTACGCCGACCCCGTCCGCCACGACATGCACGGCCTGCCCGGGATCATCGCGGGCGCCGTCGGGGTCCTGCTCACCGCCGTGGCCGGGGTGCGCGCCCGCGTCTACCGCGACCGCCTCTCCGCCGTGGCCCTGGGCCTCGGAGCCCTCCCGCACCTGCTGATCGCCGGATCCGGGATCGTCGGCCCGGCCGCCGGCCAGGGCCCCGGCCGGCTCCAGTTCCTCCTCGGCTGCGTCTGCGTCCTGGTGGCCTCCGTCGCGCTGGTCGCGCTCACCCCCAGCGGCGACGCCCCCTTCGTCGCGGCCACCTTCGTCGCCGCCACCGGCACCCTCGCCACCTTCGCCGCGATCGCCACCGAGGCCTCCGCGACCTACACCGCCGCCGTCTGCGCCCCCGTCGCCATCGGCCTCGTCGCCTTCCTCCCCGGCCTCTCCGCCCGCTTCGCCCGCCTGCCCATCGGCTACGCGGCACCGCAGAGCGCAGCCGCCGAGTACGTCGACTACGCAGTGACCCCGGACCGCTACGAGACCGCCCCGTACGGCGACCAGGCCGACGCCGACCAGCACGAGCAGGGCACCCCGCTCGACGCCGAGGCGATCGCCGCCCAGGCCCGCCGCGGCCACGAGATGCTCCTCGGCCTCGTCGGCGGCTGCGCCGCCGTCGCCGTCGGCGCCGCCGCGGTCCTCGGCTTCTCCGACAACACCTGGGGCCGCCTCCTGGCTCTGGCCACGGGTCTCGCCATGCTGCTGCGCGCCCGCCTCTTCCGCTACACCTCCCAGGTGGTCTGCGCCCTGGCCGCCGGGCTCGCCGCCGTCGCGCTGCTGATCCTGGGCCTGTCCCTGCACCCGCCGCAGGCCCTGCTCGAAGCCCTCGTCGTGGAGCACGACCGCAGCGGCCTGGACCTCCGTACGATCTGGCTCACCGCGGCCGTCGCCGCCGGCGCGGCCCTCCTCGCGGGAATTGCGCTTGTCATCCCCCGCAAGGGCCTGTCACCCTTCTGGGGAAGGCTGCTCGACCTCACCGAGGCGGCGGTCCTGCTCAGCCTGGTGCCCCTGACCCTGGCCGTGCTCGACGTGTACGCCCGGGCCCGCGCCCTCACCAGCTGACACGGGGGCCGAGCGGCAGCCTGGTACGCTGTGTGACGGCCGTTTGTGTACGCGTCCCCCGGATTCCCTGCGAAGGGGTCTGTGGACTGCGCCCAGCGGACCCCGCCTCCCGAGTAACGGAAGCTCCCCAGAGACTCAGACCTGGGGCACTCGGTGGCAAGGAAGACCAAACGAGGAGTACGCGTGCCGCTCGACGCCGCTACGAAGAAGCAGATCATCACCGAGTTCGGTGCCAAGGAGGGCGACACCGGCTCCCCCGAGGTCCAGGTCGCGATGCTGTCCCGCCGCATCTCGGACCTGACCGAGCACCTCAAGACCCACAAGCACGACCACCACTCCCGTCGTGGTCTGCTGATCCTGGTCGGCCAGCGTCGCCGCCTGCTGCAGTACCTGGCCAAGAAGGACATCCAGCGCTTCCGTACGCTGGTCGAGCGCCTCGGCATCCGCCGCGGTGCGGCCGGCGCCAAGTAAGACGCCGTGAAGGGAGCGGTTCCCACATCCGGGGGCCGCTCCCTTTGCTGTACGTGCGGTACGGACCGGTCCCTTTGTAGTCTGGAACGGACGCACGTGTACGTCCGACGACGAGACGTGCACAACTGAAGAGGAGGAGCGCCCTCCCACGCCGCCGGTCCTCGGTAGTGGCACCCGGAATGCCCACGCGGGCAACGAACCGGGTGCTTCGATCGAAGACCGGCCAGCACGCCAGGAGCGCTTCTCCGCAACCGTCCTCCGCCACACGGGCGGCGGACGGAGACGACGAAAATGGAGAAAACGCTAGTGGAGAACGAGACCCACTACGCCGAGGCCGTCATCGACAACGGCTCCTTCGGCACCCGCACCATCCGCTTCGAGACGGGCCGCCTGGCCCGCCAGGCCGCCGGCTCCGCCGTCGCCTACCTGGACGACGACACGATGGTGCTGTCCGCCACCACCGCGTCGAAGAAGCCCAAGGACCAGCTCGACTTCTTCCCCCTGACGGTGGACGTCGAGGAGCGGCAGTACGCGGCCGGCAAGATCCCCGGCTCCTTCTTCCGCCGCGAGGGCCGGCCCTCCGAGGACGCGATCCTCACCTGCCGCCTGATCGACCGCCCGCTGCGCCCGTCCTTCAAGAAGGGCCTGCGCAACGAGATCCAGGTCGTCGCCACCGTCATGGCGCTCAACCCGGACCACCTGTACGACGTCATCGCGATCAACGCCGCGTCCGCGTCCACCCAGCTGGCCGGCCTGCCCTTCTCCGGCCCGATCGGCGGCGTCCGCGTCGCGCTGATCCGCGGCCAGTGGGTGGCGTTCCCGACGCACACCGAGCTTGAGGACGCCGTCTTCGACATGGTCGTCGCGGGCCGCACCCTGGAGGACGGCGACGTCGCGATCATGATGGTCGAGGCCGAGGCCACCGAGAAGACCATCGCCCTCGTCAAGGGCGGCGCCGAGGCGCCGACCGAGGAGATCGTCGCCGCAGGCCTCGAAGCCGCGAAGCCGTTCATCAAGGTCCTCTGCAAGGCCCAGGCCGACCTGGCCGCCAAGGCCGCCAAGCCCGAGGGCGAGTTCCCGGTCTTCCTGGACTACCAGGACGACGTGTACGAGGCCCTCGCGGCCGCCGTCAAGGGCGAGCTCTCCCAGGCGCTGACCATCGCGGGCAAGCAGGACCGCGAGGCCGAGCTGGACCGCGTCAAGGAGATCGCCGCCGAGAAGCTCCTCCCGGCCTTCGAAGGCCGCGAGAAGGAGATCTCCGCCGCGTACCGCAGCCTCACCAAGGCCCTGGTCCGCGAGCGCGTCATCAAGGACAAGGTCCGCATCGACGGCCGCGGGATCACGGACATCCGTACCCTTGCCGCCGAGGTCGAGGCCATCCCGCGCGTGCACGGCTCGGCGCTCTTCGAGCGTGGCGAGACCCAGATCCTGGGCGTCACCACCCTCAACATGCTCCGTATGGAGCAGCAGCTGGACACCCTGTCCCCGGTGACCCGCAAGCGCTACATGCACAACTACAACTTCCCGCCGTACTCCGTCGGCGAGACCGGCCGCGTCGGTTCGCCCAAGCGCCGCGAGATCGGCCACGGCGCGCTCGCCGAGCGCGCGATCGTGCCGGTCCTCCCGACCCGCGAGGAGTTCCCCTACGCGATCCGCCAGGTGTCCGAGGCCCTCGGCTCCAACGGTTCGACGTCCATGGGCTCGGTCTGCGCCTCCACCATGTCGCTGCTGAACGCCGGTGTGCCCCTCAAGGCCCCCGTCGCCGGTATCGCCATGGGCCTGATCTCCCAGGAGATCGACGGCAAGACCCACTACGTCGCCCTCACCGACATCCTCGGTGCGGAGGACGCCTTCGGCGACATGGACTTCAAGGTCGCCGGCACCAAGGAGTTCGTCACCGCGCTCCAGCTGGACACCAAGCTCGACGGCATCCCCGCCTCCGTCCTGGCCGCGGCCCTCAAGCAGGCCCGCGACGCCCGCCTCCACATCCTCGACGTGATGATGGAAGCGATCGACACGCCGGACGAAATGTCCCCGAACGCCCCGCGGATCATCACCGTCAAGATCCCCGTGGACAAGATCGGTGAGGTCATCGGCCCCAAGGGCAAGATGATCAACCAGATCCAGGAGGACACCGGCGCCGAGATCACGATCGAGGACGACGGCACCATCTACATCGGTGCCGCCGACGGCCCGGCCGCCGAGGCCGCCCGCGCCACGATCAACGGCATCGCCAACCCGACCATGCCGGAGGTCGGCGAGCGCTACCTGGGTACGGTCGTCAAGACCACCACCTTCGGTGCCTTCGTCTCCCTGCTCCCCGGCAAGGACGGCCTCCTGCACATCTCGCAGATCCGCAAGCTCGCCGGTGGCAAGCGCGTGGAGAACGTCGAGGACGTGCTCGCGGTCGGCACCAAGGTCCAGGTCGAGATCGCCGAGATCGACCAGCGCGGCAAGCTCTCCCTGATCCCCGTGATCGAGGGCGAGGACGCCGCCGACGAGGCTGACAAGGACGACTCCGACAAGTGACGTCGCGTAGTTCCCGTGTGACGGCCCGCCCCTCCTCGGAGGGGCGGGCCGTCGCCCGTACCCAAACCCTGCTCAAGGGGCAGAACGGCATCGGCACCGTCCGCCGCACCGTCCTGCCCGGCGGACTGCGCGTCGTCACCGAGACGCTGCCCTCCGTCCGCTCCGCCACCTTCGGCATCTGGGCGCACGTCGGCTCCCGCGACGAGACGCCCACGCTGAACGGCGCCACGCACTACCTCGAACACCTCCTCTTCAAGGGCACGCGACGCCGCAGCGCCCTCGACATCTCCTCAGCGATCGACGCGGTCGGCGGCGAGATGAACGCCTTCACGGCGAAGGAGTACACCTGCTACTACGCACGGGTGCTCGACACCGACCTGCCGCTCGCCATCGACGTGGTCTGCGACATGCTCACCGGCTCGCTGATCCGCGAGGAGGACGTCGACGCCGAGCGCGGGGTCATCCTCGAAGAGATCGCGATGACCGAGGACGACCCGGGCGACATGGTCCACGACCTGTTCGCGCAGACGATGTACGGGGACACCCCGCTGGGCCGCCCCGTCCTCGGCACCGTCGACACGATCAACGCCCTCGGTGCCGACCGGATCCGCCGCTTCTACAAGAAGCACTACGACCCGACCCACCTCGTCGTGGCCGCGGCGGGCAACGTCGACCACAACAAGGTCGTACGCCAGGTCCGTGCCGCCTTCGAGAAGGCCGGCGCCCTCACCCGCACCGACGCCGAGCCGATCGGCCCGCGCGCCGGCACCCGGCGCATCCGCACCTCCGGCCGCGTCGATCTGGTGAGCCGCAAGACCGAGCAGGCCCACGTGGTCCTCGGCATGCCCGGCCTCCACCGCACCGACGAGCGCCGCTGGGCGCTCGGCGTGCTGAACACCGCCCTCGGCGGCGGCATGTCCTCCCGGCTCTTCCAGGAGGTCCGGGAGAAGCGCGGCCTCGCCTACAGCGTGTACTCGTACACCTCGGGCTTCGCCGACTCCGGCCTCTTCGGCGTGTACGCGGGCTGCCGGCCCAGCCAGGTCCACGACGTGCTGCGGATCTGCCGCGACGAGCTCGACAAGGTCGCCACCGACGGCCTCGGCGACGACGAGATCGAGCGGGCCATCGGCCAGCTCTCCGGCTCGACCGTCCTCGGCCTGGAGGACACCGGCGCCCTGATGAACCGCATCGGCAAGAGCGAGCTGTGCTGGGGCGACCAGATGTCGGTCGACGACATGCTCGCCCGGATCGCCGCGGTGACCCCGGACGACGTCCGCTTGGTCGCACAGGATGTACTGGCCCAGCGGCCCTCGCTGGCGGTGATCGGCCCGCTCAAGGAGAAGCAGGCCGCCCGCCTCGACGAGGTCGTCGCCTAGAACCGTACGCAGGTAAGGAAGAGACTATGAGCAAGCTGCGCGTGGCAGTCCTCGGCGCCCGGGGCCGCATCGGCGCCGAGGCCGTCAAGGCGGTCGAGGCCGCGGAGGACATGGAGCTCGTCGCCGCGCTCGGCCGCGGCGACAGGCTGGAGACGCTGGCCGAGGCCGGCGCCGAGGTCGCCGTCGAGCTGACCACCCCCGCCTCCGTGATGGAGAACCTCGAGTTCCTCGTCCGGCACGGCATCCACGGCGTGGTCGGCACCACCGGCTGGACCGAGGACCGCCTCGCGCAGCTCGGCACGTGGCTCGCCGCATCCCCGAAGACCGGTGTGCTCATCGCCCCGAACTTCTCCATCGGCGCCGTCCTCACGATGAAGTTCGCCGCTCAGGCCGCCCGGTACTTCGAGTCCGTCGAGGTCGTCGAACTGCACCACCCCAACAAGGTCGACGCCCCCTCCGGCACCGCGACCCGTACCGCGCAGCTCATCGCGGCCGCCCGCGCCGAGGCGGGCCTCGGCGCACAGCCCGACGCCACCGCCACCGCGCTGGACGGCGCGCGCGGCGCGGACGTCGACGGCGTCCCGGTCCACGCCGTCCGCCTGCGCGGCCTGCTCGCGCACCAGGAGGTCCTCCTCGGCGGCGAGGGCGAGACCCTGACCATCCGTCACGACTCCCTGCACCACAGCAGCTTCATGCCGGGCATCCTGCTCGGCGCGCGCCGCGTGACGCAGACCCCGGGCCTCACCTTCGGCCTGGAAAACTTCCTCGACCTGGGCTGACCGGACTGATTCAGATGCGCGCGAAGATCACGTACTTCATCACGGCCGCCGTGCTGGTCGTCTACTTCGTCCTGGTCGGCAGCCGGGGACTGCTGCTGATCCAGCAGGGAACCCCGCTCACCGTCACCTTCGGGGTGGCCGTGCTGATCCTGCCGGTCATCGGCGTCTGGTTCCTCTGGAAGAACACGCAGTTCGTCACCAGGGCCAACCAGCTCGCCGGTGAGCTGGAGGCCGAGGGCGGACTGCCCGTGGACGAGCTGGAGCGCGACGAGTACGGCCGGATCCTGCGGGACTCCGCCGACGCGGTCTTCGCACGCCGCAAGGCCGAGACCGAGGACGCGCCGGGGGACTGGCGCAGCTGGTTCCGGCTCGCCGTCGCCTACCACGACGCCCGGGACACCCCGCGGGCGCGCAAGGCCATGCAGCGGGCGATCGCCCTGCACGACAAGAAGCCCGTACAGGTCTGACACCTGTACGGGCTCCACGCGGCGCGTCCCGGCACACCCGGGACCCGGGTGTCAGGCGGGCACGGGCCGGTACTCCTCGGCCCAGGCCTCGACCGTGTCGGCCGCCCGGTCGAAGGCCTCGGCCCGCGACAGGAAATCGGCGTCGTGGTCGGTCAGCAGCACCGGGGGCTCCGCGACGTCCCGGGCGGACATCGTCAGCGCCTGCCCCTGCACGGTCCTCGGCAGCCCCAGCCAGCGCACCGGCTGCTGCACCGTGCGGATCTCGGTGACCTCGTTCCACGCGGTCGTGCGGGTCACGAAGAAGCCGACCCTGCGCAGACCCGCAGGGCTGACCCACACGCCGACGCGCAGCATCTGCAGCGCGGACCCGAGGACGGCGAGAGCGGCGATCAGGCAGGCGCCCGCTCCGCCCCAGCCGCCGCCCGCGAAGGCGACGATCATCGTGGCCAGCAGCATGAAGGCGGACAGCAGGAGCAGCACCGCGGAGATGGCCACGCGCCAGGGGCCGGGCCGGTAGGGCCGTCGCCAGCGGTCGCGGTCGGCGTGGGCCAGGACCTCGTCGCCGTCGTCGTCCGCATCGGACACGCCGTCGGCCGTCAGGAAGGGCAGGGGCACGGCTGGACCTCACTCACATGCACGTTCGGTAGGGCTCTGCCCGTGAGGCTACCGCCCCTCGGCCGCAGTCGACTGCTGCGACTTCTCCGCGGCCTCGTTCGGCTGGAGCGCCGGTATGCCGAAGAGCAGTGAGCCGGCGAGCCCCGCGACCACCGTCAGTCCGACCAGACTACGGGCGGCCAACTGGGCCTTGCCCAGGCGCTCGCGCGGCGGTGGGGTGACGTTGCTCCGGAAACGGTCGGCCTCGGCGACGAAGGCGAACGGAACGGGTTCGCGCCGGCGAAACATGAGAGGGCATCTCCTCGGGCTCGATGCGGGTGCGTTCTCTCCTGTAGGACGTACGGGCCGCCCCATCGGTGCCGGATTTCGGGACATTCACCAAAATTCATGGCTGTGCGTCAGCTGTGCGCAGACCCCGGTGAGGGGTGAGCGTGCGCGGCGACCCGTGGGGGGCGCCGTAGAGTGGGCGCGCCCCAGGACGCACGTTTGGAAGGACCCCCGGTGAGCGAGACCGCCGCTTCAGATCTGAAACCCAGCTTCCGCAGCGACGTGACGGTGGAGCTGGTGAAGCACTCCGCCGCCGACTCCGACGTGCTGTGGGCGGCCCGCGTCTCCACGGCCGGCGAGCAGTCCCTGGAGGAGCTGCAGAAGGACCCGGAGCGTTCCAAGGGCCTCATCAACTACCTGATGCGCGACCGCCACGGCAGCCCCTTCGAGCACAACTCGATGACCTTCTTCATCAGCGCCCCGATCTTCGTCTTCCGCGAGTTCATGCGCCACCGCGTGGGCTGGTCCTACAACGAGGAATCGGGCCGCTACAGGGAGCTGGAGCCGGTCTTCTACGTCCCCGACGCGGAGCGCAAGCTCGTTCAGGAGGGCCGCCCCGGCAAGTACGTCTTCGTCGAGGGCACCCAGGCGCAGCAGGAGCTGACCGCCCGCGTCATGGAGGACTCCTACGTACAGGCGTACGAGGCGTACCGGGAGATGCTCGCCGCGGGCGTGGCCCGGGAGGTGGCCCGTTCGGTCCTGCCGGTCGGCCTCTTCTCCTCGATGTACGCCACCTGCAACGCTCGCTCGCTGATGCACTTCCTCGGGCTGCGCACGCAGCACGAGCTCGCGACCGTGCCGTCCTTCCCGCAGCGGGAGATCGAGATGGTCGGCGAGAAGATGGAGCAGCACTGGGCCCGGCTCATGCCGCTGACGTACGCGGCGTACAACGGCAACGGGCGCGTCGCCCCGTAGGGGCCGGCGCACCTCTCGGGCACAGATGTGCGAGTTAAGTCCGAAGTGTCCGTATTGCCACGTTTCGTAAACTTCATCTAGGCTGATCAAACGGACCCGGCACTGCTTGAACCCCCGAGCAGGCAGTGCCGGCGTCCAACACTCCCGGTCACCACCGGGACCCGTCCCCCGGTTGACGTCCCCCGAGGGGACACCGCGAGCATGGCAGCGAGTAGCGTGTTACCCATGGCTCCGATCTCGACTCCGCAGACCCCCTTCGGGCGGGTCCTCACCGCCATGATCACGCCGTTTACGGCGGATGGCGCACTCGACCTCGACGGCGCGCAGCAGCTCGCCGTCCACCTGGTGGACGCAGGCAACGACGGCCTGATCATCAACGGCACCACCGGTGAGTCGCCGACCACCAGCGACGCGGAGAAAAACGACCTCGTACGAGCCGTACTCGAAGCCGTTGGAGACCGCGCCCACGTGGTCGCCGGTATCGGTACCAACGACACCCGCCACACCCTCGAACTGGCCCGCCAGGCCGAGCGCACCGGCGCCCACGGCCTGCTCGCCGTCACCCCGTACTACAGCAAGCCGCCGCAGGAGGGCCTCTACCGGCACTTCACGGCGATCGCCGACGCGACCGGGTTGCCGGTCATGCTCTACGACATCCCCGGCCGCAGCGGCGTCCCGATCGAGACCGAAACCCTGGTCCGGCTGGCCGAGCACCCCCGTATCGTGGCCAACAAGGACGCCAAGGGCGACCTCGGCCGTGCCGGCTGGGCGATCGCGCGGAGCGGCCTGGCCTGGTACTCCGGTGACGACATGCTGAACCTTCCGCTCCTGTCGGTCGGCGCCGTCGGCTTCGTCTCCGTCGTCGGCCACGTGGTCACCCCCGACCTGCGCGCCATGCTGGAGGCCCACCTCGCCGGGGACGTCCAGAAGGCGGCCGAGATCCACCAGAAGCTGCTTCCCGTCTACACCGGAATGTTCCGTACCCAGGGTGTGATGACCACCAAGGGCGCGCTGAACCTGCAGGGCCTGCCCGCCGGCCCGCTGCGACTCCCGCTGATCGAACTGACCGACGAAGAGACGGCCCAGCTCAAGATCGATCTTGCCGCGGGCGGGGTACAGCTCTGACAACAGACTTCACAACTGAACAAGCACCACCGGACAAATACAGAGCAGACAACAGCAAGTGCACGAATGACATGCGCGCCACGTGCCTTCCGGGTACGTGGCGTGCGTGGTGAGGAGACACTTTTGAGCCATCCGCATCCGGAACTCGGTCCGCCGCCGAAGCTGCCCAAGGGCGGCCTCAGAGTCACCCCCCTGGGTGGTCTCGGCGAGATCGGCCGCAACATGACCGTCTTCGAGTACGACGGCCGCCTCCTGATCGTCGACTGCGGCGTCCTCTTCCCCGAGGAGGAGCAGCCGGGCATCGACCTGATCCTGCCGGACTTCTCGTCCATCCGGGATCGTCTCGACGACATCGAGGGCATCGTCCTCACGCACGGCCACGAGGACCACATCGGCGCCGTTCCGTACCTCCTGCGGGAGAAGCCGGACATCCCGCTGATCGGCTCCAAGCTGACGCTGGCCCTCATCGAGGCCAAGCTCCAGGAGCACCGCATCCGCCCCTACACCCTTGAGGTGAAGGAGGGCGAGCGCGAGAGCCTGGGCCCCTTCGACTGCGAGTTCATCGCGGTCAACCACTCCATCCCGGACGCCCTGGCCGTGGCGATCCGCACCGGCGCGGGCCTTGTCGTCGCCACCGGCGACTTCAAGATGGACCAGCTTCCGCTCGACAAGCGCCTCACGGACCTGCACGCCTTCGCGCGGCTGAGCGAGGAGGGCATCGACCTCCTGCTGTCCGACTCGACGAACGCCGAGGTCCCGGGCTTCGTGCCGCCGGAGCGAGAGATCTCCACCGTCCTGCGGAACGTCTTCGCCAACGCCCACCACCGGATCATCGTGGCCAGCTTCGCCAGCCACGTGCACCGCATCCAGCAGATCCTCGACGCCGCCCACGAGTACGGCCGCCGGGTTGCCTTCGTCGGCCGTTCGATGGTCCGCAACATGGGCATCGCCCGGGACCTGGGCTACCTCCGTGTCCCGGCCGGCCTCGTCGTCGACGTCAAGACGCTCGACGACCTGCCGCCCGAAGAGGTCGTCCTGGTCTGCACCGGTTCCCAGGGCGAGCCGATGGCGGCCCTGTCCCGCATGGCGAACCGCGACCACCAGATCCGGATCGTCCCCGGTGACACCGTGATCCTGGCGTCGTCGCTCATCCCGGGCAACGAGAACGCGGTGTACCGCGTGATCAACGGCCTGACCCGCTGGGGCGCCAACGTCGTGCACAAGGGCAATGCCAAGGTGCACGTCTCGGGCCACGCCTCGGCCGGCGAGCTGCTGTACTTCTACAACATCTGCAAGCCGCGGAACCTGATGCCGGTCCACGGCGAATGGCGCCACCTGCGCGCCAACGCCGAGCTCGGTGCCATGACGGGTGTCCCCAAGGACCGGATCGTCATCGCCGAGGACGGCGTGGTCGTCGACCTGGTCGACGGCAAGGCCCGGATCTCCGGAAAGGTGCAGGCCGGCTACGTGTACGTGGACGGCCTCTCGGTCGGCGACGTCACCGAGTCCTCGCTCAAGGACCGCCGGATCCTCGGCGACGAGGGCATCGTCTCGGTCTACGTCGTCGTGGACAGCACCACCGGCAAGGTGGTCAGCGGCCCGAACATCCAGGCCCGCGGCTCCGGCATCGACGACGCGGCCTTCGGCGCGGTCATCACCAAGATCGAGGAAGCCATCGCCCGCGCCGCGGCCGACGGTGTCGCCGAGCCGCACCAGATCCAGCAGCTCATCCGCCGCACGATGGGCAAGTGGGTCTCGGACAGCTACCGCCGTCGCCCGATGATCCTCCCGGTCGTGGTCGAGGTCTGATCACGGCCCTCGCCGTAGCGACGTCACCGGAGCGGGGCAACCGGATTTGCATCCGGGGGCCCCGCTCCAGTACGTTGGCGTCTCCACCCCGCAAGAAACCCCGGCACACACGTGTGTCCGGACCGTTCGTGCGGGCGGGTGGGAAATCAGACACCGGGGAGACCTGATAAAGTCTGATCCGCCCGAAAGGGAAAGGCCCTCCAACGGCCACCGAATTCAAATCCGAGTCGACAGTGGCAAGGAAATGGTCTGGTAAGGTTGGAATCGCCGGAAAGGGAAACGCGAAAGCGGAAACCTGGAAAGCACCGAGGAAATCGGACACGAAAGAGTCTGATAGAGTCGGAAACGCAGGACAGCAGAACGAAAGCCCGGAGGAAAGCCGCAGCCGAGAGGCTGAGGTGAGTACGAAGGAAGCGTCCGTTCCTTGAGAACTCAACAGCGTGCCA
>NZ_JBIVFO010000064.1:0-29223 GCF_044748225.1 Streptomyces sp. NPDC090021
CCTAGTAGCTCCGCTACGAGGATATTCGTCCCGCACGCCGAGGGCACGCACCGAACGCCGCTCCTTGCTCCACGGGGCAACTCAATACAGGCCCTGGGCGCATGGCCTTCGCGGGTCACCTCAGCACCCGCGAGGAACTCGACGACTACGAGTGGTCCTGGACCGGTTCGCCGGCCGCCTGGGCCCTCGACCACCCCGACCACCCCGACAGCGCCGCCGCCCTCGGCGCAGCGAACGGCCACCGCACCGAATGGCTCCGCGGATACCGTGCCACCTGGGGTTTCGCCACCCTCCTGCTGCGCCGGACCGCCGACTGAGCGACCTCTCCCCACAGGGGCGCGCAACGAATCGCCGCCAGAGGCCCTCAACGCGCAACGAATCGCACAGCAGCGCGCAACATCGGCGCCTTGTTGCGCCGGGAGGGCAAAACGTACCGTTCATAGGACCGCACCCACCCCTCCCGCCACAGAGGTACGCCCATGCCCCCGCTGCGCACCGCCCTCCTCCAGAGCTCCGGAGTCCTCGGCGACGTCGCCGAGAACCTCAAGGCTCTCGACGAGGCCGCCGAGCGCGCCGCACAGGCGGGGGCCGGGCTGCTGGTCACCTCCGAGATGTTCCTGACCGGCTACGCGCTCGACCTCGACGCCGTCCCCGGCCTCGCCGAGGCGAGCGACGGCGCCTCCGCCCGCACCATTGGCGAGATCGCCCGCCGCCACGGCCTCGCGGTCCTCTACGGCTACCCCGAGCGCGACGGCGACACGGTCTACAACTCCGCCCAGCTCATCGGCCCCGACGGCGCCGCCCTGGCGAACTACCGCAAGACCCACCTCTTCGGCTGCTTCGAGCAGGACGCCTTCACCCCCGGCGACACCCCCGTCGTCCAGGCCGACCTCGGCGGCATCCGCATCGGCATCATGATCTGCTACGACGTGGAGTTCCCCGAGAACGTCCGCGCCCACGCGCTCGCCGGCACCGACCTCCTCCTGGTGCCGACCGCCCAGATGCACCCCTTCCAGTTCGTCGCCGAGCACCTCGTCCCCGTCCGGGCCTTCGAGAACCAGATGTACGTCGCGTACGTCAACCGCACCGGCCCCGAGGGCGAGTTCGAGTTCGTCGGCCTCAGCTGCCTGGCGAGCCCCGACGGCGCCACCCGCACCCGCGCCGGCCGCGGCGAGGAAATGGTGTTCGGCGAGGTCGACCCCGAGCTGCTCGGCGTCTCGCGCGAGAACAACCCCTACCTGCGCGACCGCCGGCCCGGGCTCTACGCCTCGCTCGTCTGACCCGCACCAGCGCCCCCGCCCCACCCCGCCCCCGCCGCTCCACCCCCCGAGCCCTGCCCGCAAGGAGTCGTACCCCATGACGTCCACGGTGCCCACCACCGCCGTCCCGCACAGCGACGGACAGCCGCCGATCACCATGTTCGGTCCGGACTTCCCGTACGCCTACGACGACTTCCTCGCCCACCCGGCGGGCCTCGGCCAGATACCCGCGACCGAGTTCGGCACCGAGGTCGCCGTCATCGGCGGCGGACTCTCCGGCATCATCTCGGCCTACGAGCTCATGAAGATGGGCCTGCGGCCCGTCGTCTACGAGGCCGACCAGATCGGCGGCCGCCTGCGCACCGTCGGCTTCGAGGGCGCCGAGACCGAGGGCCTCACCGCCGAGATGGGCGCCATGCGCTTCCCGCCCTCCTCCACGGCCCTGCAGCACTACATCGACCTCGTCGGCCTGGTCACCGAGCCCTTCCCGAACCCGCTCGCCGAGGCCACCCCCTCCACGGTCGTCGACCTCAAGGGCGAGAGCCACTACGCGGAGACCATCGCGGACCTCCCGCAGATCTACCGCGACGTCGCCGATGCCTGGAACGCCTGCCTCGACGAGGGCGCCGACTTCTCCGACATGAACACCGCGATGCGCGAGCGGGACGTCCCGCGCATCCGCGAGATCTGGGCCAAGCTCGTCGAGAAGCTCGACGACGAGACCTTCTACGGCTTCCTGTGCAAGTCGGAGGCCTTCAAGTCCTTCCGCAAGCGCGAGATCTTCGGCCAGGTCGGCTTCGGCACCGGCGGCTGGGACACCGACTTCCCGAACTCGATCCTCGAAATCCTGCGCGTCGTCTACACCGAGGCCGACGACCACCACCGCGGCATCGTCGGCGGCTCGCAGCAGCTGCCGCTGCGCCTGTGGGAGCGCGAGCCCGAGAAGATCGTCCACTGGGCCCAGGGCACCTCCCTGTCCACCCTCCACGACGGCACCCCGCGCCCCGCCGTGACCCGCCTGCACCGCACCGCCGGCAACCGCATCACCGTCACCGACTCCTCCGGCGACATCCGCACGTACCGCGCCGCGATCTTCACGGCCCAGTCCTGGATGCTCCTGTCGAAGATCGAGTGCGACGACACGCTGTTCCCGATCGACCACTGGACGGCGATCGAGCGCACCCACTACATGGAGTCGTCCAAGCTGTTCGTCCCCGTCGACCGGCCGTTCTGGCTGGACAAGGACGAGCAGACCGGCCGCGACGTCATGTCGATGACGCTGACCGACCGCATGACCCGCGGCACCTACCTGCTGGACAACGGCCCCGACAAGCCCGCCGTCATCTGCCTCTCGTACACCTGGTGCGACGACAGCCTCAAGTGGCTGCCCCTGTCCGCGAACGAGCGGATGGAGGTCATGCTGAAGTCCCTCGGCGAGATCTACCCCAAGGTCGACATCCGCCGCCACATCATCGGCAACCCGGTCACCGTCTCCTGGGAGGACGAGCCCTACTTCATGGGCGCGTTCAAGGCCAACCTCCCCGGCCACTACCGCTACCAGCGCCGCCTCTACACCCACTTCATGCAGGACCGCCTCCCCGAGGACAAGCGCGGCATCTTCCTCGCGGGTGACGACATCTCCTGGACGGCCGGCTGGGCCGAGGGTGCGGTCCAGACCGCCCTCAACGCCGTCTGGGGCGTCATGCACCACCTCGGCGGGTCCACCGACTCCACCAACCCGGGCCCGGGCGACGTCTACGACGAGATCGCCCCGGTCGAACTCCCGGAGGACTGATCCTCCCGGCCCTCCGACAGGGCCCCATGATCACGGGCCGCCGCCCCGCGCCGTCAGCACGCGGGCCGGCGGCCCGTTCTCATGCCCGGCCCTCAGCCCCGGGGGGTCAGCAGGCAGCGGCCGACCAGGCCCACGCCCGCGTCCAGGGAGTCGGTGAACTCCTCGGCCAGGTCCGGCGCCCGGCGCAGCATCCACAGCAGCCTGGCCGCCGACCAGGCCCCGGCGCGGGCCCGCTCCAGGCTCCACGAGCCGACCAGGTGGGTCAGCGGGTCGGCGATCTCCAGCAGGTCGGGCCCCGGCATCAGGTCCTCCCGGATGTGCTCCTCCAGCGAGACCAGCGTGTCACCGACCCGGTCGAAGTCCGCCTCCAGGGCACGCGGTTCGCAGTCCAGCTCCCCGCACGTGGACACCACCGCGAGCGCCAGGTCGTGTCCGATGTGGGCGTTGATCCCGGCCAGCGCGTGCTGGAGCGGCCGGATCCCCGGGTGCCGGCGGTACTGCAGCAGCGGGCGCCAGCAGGCCGGCGCCCGGTCCGCCTCCACCGCCGTCAGGTACCGCTCCGCGAACCGCACGCTGAGGGTCGCCGCCCGCCGGGGCGCCGGGAAGCCCCCGTGCTCGATCCGCCGGTGCAGGGTCTCCGTCACCGTCAGGTAGACCCGGTTGAAGACGGCGACACCGTCCTGCGCCGGGAGCCGCTCCTCCAGGGCGCGCATCCGCGCCAGCACCGCTTCCATGGGAGGCAGGGTCGCAGGCGCCGCCACGGATCCGGGGAACTTGGCCGTACGCTTCCCCGGTTCGGGCGAAACCCCGTCAACGGGGCTTGTCCTGCGCCTCCCCGCCGTCGTCGTAGGCGGAAGTGCCCGCGTCGAGCAGGGGCTCCTGGGGCTTCAGGTGCGCGGGGGCGAAATGCAGCGAACAGCCCAGGTACGACGGCACCCGGCCGCGCGTCGCCAGCAGGAAGATCACCGTCGCGATGCCGGACATCATGATGGCGAGGTTCGGGTCCAGGCCCATCAGGACCGGTGCGACGAAACTCGCGCCGAACATCGCCACGACGTGCTGGGCGCCCAGCCCGGCGGTCCGCGGCCACGACAGCCGCTCCTCAGGCCGTACCACCGCGCCGGGGGCGGGGGTCCGCCCGTCTCCGTGCAGGGTCCACCCCAAGCCGAGGCCCATGTTCCACTCCTCTTTCCCGGTCTTCCCGGTCATCCGGACGAGCGCGGCAGCGGCCGCGCACACATCGAAGCCGCAGGGCACGGGTGCCGCTGCGGCCGGTCGACATGTTACGGACGGATATCAGCACGTTCGTCGAGATCGGCCATAGGGCCGGCCTTCGCGCAGAGCCCGCTCCCGGACCGCCCCGCCGACGGCTTCGGGCGCAGCACCGAGGCACCCACCACCAGCGCGAACGCCAGCACGGTCACCAGCCCGAACGACACCACCAGCGAGGTCGCGTCGGCCACCGCCCCGATCGCGGACGGCGCGATCAGCCCCGACGTGTACGTGATCGTCGCGACACCGGCGATCGCCTGCGCCGGAGCCGGCCCGCTGCGACCCGCCGCGGCGAAGGCCAGCGGGACCACCACCGCGATGCCGAGCCCGATCAGGGCGAACCCGGTCAGCGCGCCCGCCGGGGTGCGGACTGCGACGACGAGGAGCCCGCCGAGGGTGGCCAGCACGCCACCCGCGCGGACCGTGCGCACCGCGCCGAAGCGGTCCACCACCCGGTCGCCGACGAGCCGGGCCACGGCCATCGTCAGCGCGAAGGCGGTGGTGGAGGCGGCCGCGAGGCCCGCGTCCGTGTGCAGGACGTCCCTCAGGTAGACCGCCGACCAGTCCAGGCTCGCTCCCTCGGCGAACACCGCGCAGAAGCCCATCGCGCCGATGAGCAGCGCGGACTTCGGCGGCAGTGCGAAGTGCGGCGGCGCCTCGGCGCCCTCCGCGCTCCGCAGGTCCAGTACGCCCTGTACGGCGACCAGCCCGGCCGCGGTCAGCACGAGCGCGGCGACCAGGTGGTGCAGCCGGGCGTCGGTCCCGGCGTGCGCGGCGACCGTACCGGCGGCCGAACCCAGGAGCGCGCCCACGCTCCACATGCCGTGCAGGGAGGACATGATCGAGCGGCCCAGCCGGTTCTCGGTCTCCACGCCCAGCGCGTTCATCGCCACGTCCGACATGCCCGCGGTGGCCCCGTAGACGAGGAGGGCGAGGCACAGCACCGGCAGGTTCGGGGCGAGGCTCGGCAGGATCAGCGAGAGGGTCCACAGCGCCAGCAGCCCGCGCAGCGCGGTACGCGCCCCGAACCGGTGGTTGATCCGCCCGGCCAGCGGCATCGCGAGCGCCGCGCCCAGGGCGGGGAAGGCGAGCGCGAGGCCCAGGGTGCCCGCGCCGAGCTGGGCATGGTCCTGGATCCACGGAATGCGGGTGGCGAAGGAGCCGGTGACGGCGCCGTGGGCGCAGAAGACGGCGGCGATGGCGATGCGGGCATGGCGCAGGCGCGCCGGGCTGAGGTCGGTGTCCCCGGTCATGACGCATAAACTATCAGGTAACCTGCCTGATAGATAATGGCCCCGACTCCCTAGGATGGGCACCGTGACTCCAGCCCACGCCCCGGTACCGTCCCCGGCCTCACCCAGCACGGCCCGGGCCATCAACGACCGCCTCGCCCTGCGACTCCTCCAGGACTCCGGGCCGCTGACGGCGACCCAGCTCAAGACCATGACCGGCCTCTCCCGCCCGTCCGTAGCCGACCTCGTCGACCGGCTCACCGACGCGGGCCTGATCGAGGTCGTCGGCGAGTCCGGAGCGCAACGCCGCGGCCCCAACGCCAAGCTCTACGGGATCGTCGCCGGCCGCGCCCACCTGGCCGCCCTCGACGTACGCACCGACCGGGTCACGGCCGTCGTCACCGACCTGCTCGGCCACACCCTCGCCGAAGCCGCCCTGCCCGTCGGCGCACCCGAGGACGCGGTCGCCGCCCTGCTGCGCACCGCCCGCGAGGCCGGCGCCGGCGAACTGCACACCGTCGTCGTCGGAGCCCCGGGCCTGGTCGCCCCCACCACCGGCGAACTGCGCGACACCATCGGCCTCCCGGCCTGGCACCGGGACCTGGTCACGGCTCTGCAGCGGACCCTGCCCGCCGACGTGGCCGTCGAGAACGAGACCAACCTGGCCGCCCTCGCCGAGCAGCGCCTGGGCGTGGCCCGCGACCTGGACTCCTTCGTCCTGCTGTGGCTCGGCGCCGGGGTCGGCGCGGCCGTCGTACTGGACGGCCGACTGCGCCGGGGTGCCTCCGGCGGGGCGGGTGAGATCGGCTTCCTCCCCGTCCCGGGCACCGGCGGACTGCCCTCGGCCGCCGACTGCGCGGGCGGCTTCCACGCCCTGGCCGGCCGGGACGCGGTGACCGCGCTGGCCCGTGAACACGGCTTCGCAGGCCCCGCGGAGCAGGCCGTCGCGGGGGCCGCCGGCGAACCCTTCCTCGAAGCCCTCGCCGAACGCCTCGCCCTGGGCGCGGCGGCCGCCGCGGCCCTCCTCGACCCGGGCTGTGTGGTCCTCGCCGGAGAACTCGGCCGCGCGGGCGGCCCCGCCCTGGCCGCCCGGGTCTCCCACCGCCTCGCGAAGCTGACCCCCGTCCCGACGGAGATCCGCGCCACGACCCTGGGCGACCCGGCGGTGCTCGCGGGCGCCCGCCTGGCAGCCCGCGAAGCGGCCCAGCGGGTGCTGTTCGGGGGGTGAACCACCCCCCGGGTACGGGTGCCGGCGGGATCGTGCGGGGCGGCCCCGTCGGCGGTTGAGGTCGGAGTCGGTGGAGATCGGCCGGCCCGCCGCCCAGCTCCAGGAGGGGGCTCGTGAGCAGGCCGCTCTCGTGCGGTGGCGTCTACCGGGGCCAGCGCGGCAGCCACCCCGGATACGAGACCCGCGGCGGAACCACCGAACCAGGCCGCCGCGCGGCCAACGTGGCGTGGCGTGGGGGCGGGGTGTGCGCGTCGCGGAGGTGAGAGGGGGGCGGTGGTGCAGAGGCGGTGGTGTCACGGGGCGGGACCGGGATGGCGGATGGCCAGCTCCCGCCCCGGCGCTGCTGCCGCGCCTCCCACCGCCTCTACCTCCCGCCGCTCCGCCGCGCCGCGAACTGCTCGAACGTTTCGTGGCCGACCGCGTGGGACGGGGTGAGGTGGCCGCCGCGGCGGAAGGCCGCGTAGGTCCTGCCCGCCAGGGGGAGCGGGAGGACGCGGCGGTTGCGGCCCGTCGCCCGCAGGTGGACGCGGGCCAGGTCCGGCAGGCTGCGGATCTGCGGGCCGCCCATGTCCGGGACCCGGCCCGACGGGGTCGGGACCGCCAGCTCCGCCATGCGGTCCGCGACCTCGCCGACCGCGATCGGCTGCACCCGTACGCCCTTGGGGACCGGCACGACCGGCAGCTTCGCCAGGGCGTCCGTCAGCATCGCCACGAGGTCGTGGAACTGCGTCGTACGCAGGATCGTCACGCCCAGCCCGGACTCCTCCAGCAGCCGCTCCACCCGGAGCTTGCGCCGGTAGTAGCCGAGCGGGACCACGTCCACCCCGACGATCGAGATGTAGACGATGTTCCCGACGGTGCCGGCCCGCCGGGCGGCCTCGATGAGGTGCCCGGCGGCCACGTCGTCGCCCTTGCCCGCCCCGCGCGTGTTGCTCGCGCAGTGCACGACCACCTCCGCGCCCGCCAGGGCCGCGTCCAGCCCGGTGCCGTTTCGGAGGTCGACGGGATGGTCCGGGGCGTGCCGGCTCAGTACGCGGACCTCGTGTCCGGCGGCCCGCAGCCGTTCGGCGACGAGCGAGCCGAGGGTTCCGGTGCCTCCGGTGACGACGATGGTGCCCATGGTGCCGGTCCTTCCCTGGAGCGGTGAGAGGGGTGTTCACCAGCCGGGACCGGACAGCCGTCAGGAATGTGACAGCTGCCGCTGGAGGAACTCCAGCTTCTCCGGGTTGACCACCGTGCTGATGTCGCTGACCAGCCCATTCTCGAATTCGACCAGCAGGACCGCCACATCGCCGAAGAGCAGCGCGGGCGTCCCGTTGACCTCCGCGACGCTGACCGGCACCCCGGCCACGTACTTCGCCATGGCGCCCAGTGCGAACCGGGCGACGTTGTCGCGCCCCAGGATCGGTCGCCGCGCCGCGTTGACCACGCCGCCTCCGTCCGACACGTACCGCACGTCGGCCGCCAGCACCCCCTCCAGCTGGGCGAGGTCCCCGCTGCGCGCCGCCGTGAGGAAGCTCTCGACGAGGCCCTGCCAGCGCTCGGGGTCGGCGGAGAACCGCTTCGCGCCGGTGTCCGCCCGGTCGGCCTCCACCCGGCCCGCCGCGCGCCGGTAGACCTGGCGGCAGTTGGCCTCGGTGAGGTCCAGGAGGCCGGAGATCTCCCGGTGGCTGTAGGCGAAGGCCTCGCGCAGGACGTACACGGCGCGCTCGACGGGGGTGAGCTGTTCCAGCAGCAGGAGCAGGGCCACGGACACGCTGTCGCGCTGCTCCGCGGTCTCCAGCGGGCCGAGGGCGCCGTCCCCGGTGAGGACGGGTTCCGGGAGCCAGGGGCCGACGTACTGCTCGCGCCTGGCGCGCGCCGAGGTGAGGCTGTTGAGACAGAGGTTGGTGACGACCTTGGCGAGCCAGGCCCCCGGGTTCTCGATGCCGGAACGGTCCGCGCCGTCCCAGCGCAGGTAGGCGTCCTGCACGATGTCCTCGGCCTCCGCGGCGGAGCCGAGCATGCGGTAGGCGATGCCGAACATCCGGGGCCGGTGTTGCTCGAAGTCCGCTACGGCGGCGGTGACATGTGTGATCACCGGGCCAGCCTACGAGGGACCGGCCGGGCGGGAACGTGCGAGGACCCGGTGGCCGCCGGGCCACCGGGTCCTCACGTGCGTTCGCCCGTCAGGGCGGTCCGGTCAGCAGGCGCCCTGGTCCTTCCAGACGCCCCACTCGCCGGTGGTGCCGGGCTCCTCGTTCTGCGTCCACCACTGGGCCTTCCAGGTGCGGCCCTTGTGGGAGACGAGGTTCCCGCTGTTGTAGACCGTGCCCGCCACGTACGCCGGGCTGGTGCAGGTGCCGCCCGGCGGTGTGGTCGGCGGCGTGGTCGGGGGCGTGGTCGGCGGGGTCGTCGGGGGAGTGGTGGGCGGGGTGGTGGTGCCGCCCGGCTCGCCGACCGTGGTGCCGCGCGCCAGGTCACCGGCGAGGGCGTACGTGGTGCCGGAGATGTTCACCGTCCAGTTGGAGGGGGTGGACACCGGCAGGTAGTAGTTGAACGCCAGGTCGACGGAGGCGCCGGGGGCCAGCGACTGCCAGGCCGGCAGCTTCAGCGACACCCGGTGGAAGTCGCCCTTCAGGCCGCCCACGTTGCTGCCGGTGTGGCCGCTGCTGATGACCTTCGTGCCGAAGCCGGACTGGTCGGAGGCGTTGTTCGGGGCCGAGGTCGAGTAGTCGAACTGGAACTCGGTGCCGCCCGGGAGCGCCGTCTTCGTGTTGTTCGTGATCTTGATCTTCGGGGTGATCGGGTAGTTGGAGTCGCCGAGCTTGAACTCGGTGAACTCGGTCCTGATGTCGACCGCCTGGGCCGGCGGCACGGTGGTGCCCGCCTTCCTCGCCCCGTACGGGGAGGCCGCCTTGAACTTGTCGTACATCAGCGAGGTGAGCGTGGAGCCCATCTCGTACTGGCCCTTGGCCGCGTTCCAGCCGTAGTCGCCGGCCATCTCCCAGACCATGGTGCCGCCGATGCCGCGGTCCACCACGTAGTCGGCCTTGGCGGCCACCGACTGCTCGTCCTCGGTGGAGAGGAAGACCTTCTTCTGCGCGTTCCACAGCCACGGCGCGACCAGGGTCGAGTCGTACTTGCGGGCGTAGGCGCCGGTCAGCGTGGTGTTCGCGGGGAAGCCGTACTGGGTGACGTAGTCCCCGACGATCCCCTTCTCCAGGTTCTTGGCGTGCCACATCGGGTTCGAACCCGCGGGGGACTCGTTTCCGTTGTCGT
Source organism: Streptomyces sp. NPDC090021 (assembly GCF_044748225.1). Lineage (NCBI taxonomy): Bacteria > Bacillati > Actinomycetota > Actinomycetes > Kitasatosporales > Streptomycetaceae > Streptomyces > Streptomyces sp. NPDC090021. The sequence goes on from NZ_JBIVFO010000064.1 coordinate 10,048, forward strand.
CCTTGTCGTGCCACAGGTTGTCGATGCCGACCGCGCCGTCACCGCACTTGGTCAGCCCCGAGCCGGCCGGGCAGCTGGTCGCCGCCGCCTTGCCCCACAGGCCGTCGGTGCCGCCCTGCACGTTCTTGTGGCCGCGGGTGTAGTACGGCAGGCCGATGTTGATCCGGCCCGCCGGCATGGAGCCGCGGAAGTAGTGGTACGCCCAGTCGGTGTTGAGGTAGCCGATGCCGCCGTACTGCTGGGAGCCGTAGACGCCGGCGGCGGCGAGCTCGCCGTCCTTGCCGTCGTCGAAGAGCGAGGCGTTCGGGCCGACGTACTCGTTCCAGGCGCCGTGCAGGTCGTAGGACATGATGTTGACGTAGTCCAGGTACTGCTGCATCTGGAACGTCTCCATGCCGCGCAGCAGGTAGCCGGAGGAGGGGGCGGCGACGGTCAGCATGTAGTGCTTGCCGTCGGCGGCGCCGGCCGCGTCCAGCTTCTGGCGCAGGCTCTTCATGAGGGCGTCGTAGCCCTTGACCAGGCCGGCGCGGCGGGCGTTGGCGATCTGCCAGTCCAGCGGGTTGCCGGCGTCCTTCATCGTGGTCGGGTACTCGTAGTCGATGTCGACGCCGTTGAAGCCGTACGTGCGGATGAAGTCGACCGAGGACTGGGCGAAGGTGTCGATGCCCGCCTGGTTGACGGAGCCGTCCGCGTTGGTGGCCATGCTGTAGAAGCCGCCGGAGGCGACGCGCTTGCCGTCCGCGCCGAAGTAGCCGCCGGTCTCGGCCCAGCCGCCGACGGAGATCAGGGTCTTCACGTCGGGGTGCTGCTTCTTGTACTTCGTCAGCAGGTTGAAGTGGCCCTTGTAGGGGAGTGCCGGGTCCATCTCGGCCCCGGCGACGCCCGGCCAGGTCATCCCGGTGGCCTCGTTGGCCGGGCTGTCGGCGCCGACGGAGATCTTGTTGTCGCTGCCGACGTGCGCGAAGGCGTAGTTGATGTGGGTGATCTTGTCCCACGGGATGTTGTTGACGAGGTAGGACGGCTGGCCGTTCTTGCCGGTGCGCCAGCCGGTGAAGTAGCCGATGACGCGGCGCTGGTGGTCGGCGCCCATCTTCTCGCGGCCCTCGGTGTCGTACACCGAGCAGTACGGGACGTCGACGCCGGCCGTCTTGTAGAGGCCGTCCGGGCGGCAGCTCTCGTTGTCTGCGGCGTGCGAGACGCCCGCCGAGAGACCGCCGACCAGCAGTCCGGCGATCGCGGCGCCGGATGCCAGCAGCATCGCTCTCGTACGTGTGGGGGACAGCATTGTGCCTCCTGGGGAGGGGAGGATGCAGGACACAAGTGGACACAAAGTGGAGCAACGTGACTGGTGCAGAAGTCTGTTGGCCCGTGACGTGCGCACATCTGACGGGCTGTTCCCGGGAAGATGAAGGGAACGTTAAGAGGACTAGACCAACCCGTCAATAGGTCTGGACCAACCGCGTCCCCACTCGGCCAGGTCCACGGCGCCGTGGCCCCGGCGTCACCCTCTGTGAGCCAGGCCACACCACATCACCCGCATGGTGGGCGACAGGCCGTGGCAGACTGGGCTGGAGTACCAGTAGCAGCGCACTCCGGGGTCGGTGCAATTCCGAACCGGCGGTATAGTCCGCGACCCGTCCGCAGCCAGCGGCCGGTTGACCAGGTGAAATTCCTGGACCGACGGTTAAAGTCCGGATGGGAGGCAGTGCGCGGCGGGCCAGTCACCGGTACGCCGCCGTCGGCGGTTCATCGGCATATCCCCGTGGATGTGCCCGGTCGAACCGTTTCTCCGGCCAGGCGTCCCCGCGTGAGCTGTTCCGCTTCATCTGTCGTATCCCGACAGGCCCCGGAGTCCGTGCCCGATGAGGCAGGAGGACCCGGTGGCGACACACGCCGCGCACGCAGCACCCGCACCCGACACGGGTACCCGTGCCATGCGACGGGCCGTCGAGCTCGCCGCCCGCGGACTCGGCTCCACCAGCCCCAACCCGGTCGTCGGCTGCGTCATCACCGACGCCTCCGGCACCGTCGTCGGCGAGGGCTGGCACCAGCGGGCCGGCGGCCCGCACGCCGAGGTCCACGCCCTGCGCGCCGCGGGCACGGCCGCCCGCGGCGGCACCGCCTACGTCACCCTCGAACCCTGCAACCACACCGGCCGCACCGGACCCTGCGCACAGGCCCTCGTCGACGCCGGCGTCACCCGCGTCGTCTACGCCGTCCCCGACCCGAACCCGCAGGCCAGCGGCGGCGCCGCCACCCTGCGCGCCGCCGGGATCGACACCGAGGCCGGGCTGCTGCGGGCCGAGGCCGAGGCCGGCAACACCGCCTGGCTGACCTCCGTACGCCTCGGCCGCCCCCACGTGACCTGGAAGTACGCCGCCACCCTCGACGGCCGCAGCGCCGCTGCGGACGGCAGCAGCCGCTGGATCAGCTCCGCCGAGTCCCGGGCCGACGTCCACCGGCTGCGCGCCGAGGCCGACGCCGTCCTCGTCGGCGGCGGCACCCTGCGCGCCGACGACCCGCACCTGGCCGTCCGCGGCGTCGACGGCGCCACCCAGCCCCTGCGCATCGCCCTCGACACCCGCGCGGACCTCCCGCCGGACGCCCGCGTCCTCGACGACGCCGCACCCACACTGCTCGTCGTCGGCGAGGACGCCGACACCGGCCACCTGCCCGGCGTCGACCTGCTCCGGCTGCCCCCGCGCGACGGCCGGATCCCCCTCGACCGGCTCCTGACGCAGCTGTACGCCCGCGGTGTGCGCTCCCTGCTCCTGGAAGGCGGCCCCACCCTCGCGGGCGCCTTCCTCGAAGCCGGAGCCGTCGACCGCGTCGTCGGCTACCTCGCCCCCGCCCTCCTCGGTGCCGGCCCCGCGGCCCTCGGCGACGCGGGCATCACGAACATCGCCCACGCCCTGCGCCTCGACATCACCGAGGCCGTCCGCGTGGGCCCCGATCTGCGCATCACCGCCCTTCCCGCCACCGCCCCCAAGGAGCACTGAGTGTTCACCGGAATCGTCGAAGAACTGGGCGAGGTCACCGCCGTCGAGCCGCTCCAGGAGGCCTCCCGCTTCCGGCTGCGCGGCCCCCTCGTCACCGAGGACGCCAAGCACGGCGACTCCATCGCCGTCAACGGCGTCTGCCTGACCGTCGTGGAGACCGCCGACGGCGAGTTCACCGCCGACGTCATGCAGGAGACCCTCAACCGCTCCAGCCTCGGCGCCCTGACCCAGGGCTCCCGGGTCAACCTGGAGCGCCCCATGGCCCTCGGCGGACGGCTCGGCGGACACCTGGTGCAGGGCCACGTGGACGGCACCGGCGAGATCCTCTCCCGGACCCCCTCCGAGCACTGGGAGATCGTCAAGGTCGCCCTCCCGGCGAACCTCTCCCGCTACGTCGTCGAGAAGGGCTCCATCACGGTCGACGGCGTCAGCCTCACCGTCGTCGAGGCCGCCGCCGACTGGTTCACCATCAGCCTCATCCCCACCACCCTCGCGCTGACCACCCTCGGTATCAAGCAGCCCGGCGACCCGGTCAACCTGGAGGTCGACGTCCTCGCCAAGTACGTCGAGCGCCTCCTGGCCGCCGGCGTGGACCCGCTGCGCGCGAACCCGGCGGGAGAGCCGCGGTGAGCGCCCTGACTTGGCTCAACACGGAGGCCTTCACGGTCTTCGGCCAGAAGGTCATCTGGTCCGACATGATCGGCAACCTGATGGGCCTGGCCGCACTCGCCCTCGGCTGGCGCCGCTCCATATGGACCTGGCCCGCCCAGCTGCTCTCCGGGCTCATCCTCATCGCCGCCTACGCCTCCGCGCACCTCGCCGGCGGCGTCGGCAAGCAGCTCCTGGTCATCGGCGTGGCCGTCTTCGGCTGGATCTCCTGGCAGCGCGGCAGGCAGCAGGCCCAGGACGGCACCATCGCCGTACGCACCGCCACCTGGACCGAACGCGGACTGCTCCTCGGCGGAGCGGTCCTCGGCACCCTCGCCGTCGGCGGCCTCTTCACCCTCTACCCGTCGCTGTCCTGGAGCCCCTGGGCCGACGCCTACATCTTCGTCGGCACCATCGTCGCGATGGTCGCCCAGGCCCGCGGACTCGTCGAGTTCTGGTTCGCCTGGCTCCTCGTCGACCTGGTCGGCGTCCCCCTCGCCTTCAGCGGCGGCCTCGCCTTCTCGGGACTGGTCTACGTCGTCTACTTCGCCCTCGTGGTGTGGGGCGCCTACGACTGGTACCAGCGCTCCCGCACCAACCCCGCCCCGGCCCTCGAAGGAGCAGCGGCATGACCACCCTCAAGCCCGTGCCCGACATCCCCGAAGAGACCTTCCGCCTCGACCCCGTCGAGCAGGCCGTCCGCGACATCGCGGCGGGCCGCCCCGTCGTCGTCGTCGACGACGAGGACCGCGAGAACGAGGGCGACCTCGTCATCGCCGCGGAGAAGGCCACCCCCGAGATCATCGCCTTCATGATGAGCGAGTGCCGCGGCCTGATCTGCGCCCCCATGGAGGGCCCCGAGCTGGACCGGCTCGAACTCCCGCAGATGGTCCGGAACAACACCGAGTCGATGAGGACCGCCTTCACCGTCTCCGTCGACGCGAGCGCCGCCCACGGCGTCACCACCGGCATCTCCGCCGCCGACCGCGCCACCACCCTGCGCCTCCTCGCCGACGGCGTCAGCGGCCCCGGCGACTTCGTCCGCCCCGGCCACGTCTTCCCGCTGCGCGCCAAGCCCGGCGGTGTCCTGGTCCGCAACGGCCACACCGAGGCCGCCGTCGACCTCGCCCGCCTCGCGGGCCTGCGCCCGGCCGGCGCCATCGTGGAGATCGCCGGCGAGGACGGCGTCATGCTGCGCCTGCCCGAGCTGATCCCCTTCGCCCGCAAGCACGGCCTGACGATCATCTCCATCGAGGACCTGATCGCCTACCGGCGCTCCGCCGAGCCCACCGTGCGCCGCGAGGCCGAGGTCCACCTGCCGACCGCCTTCGGGGACTTCACCGCGCACGGCTACCGCTCCACCGTCGACGGCGTCGAGCACGTCGCCCTCGTCCACGGCGAGATCGGCGACGGATCCGACATCCTGGTCCGCATGCACTCCGAGTGCCTGACCGGCGACATCTTCGCCTCCCAGCGCTGCGACTGCGGCCCCCAGCTGCACGCCTCCATGGAACGGATCAAGAACGAGGGCCGCGGCGTCGTCGTCTACCTGCGCGGCCACGAGGGCCGCGGCATCGGACTGCTGTCCAAGCTGCGCGCCTACGAGCTCCAGGAGCGCGGACGCGACACCCTCGACGCCAACCTGGAGCTGGGCCTGCCCGCCGACGCCCGCGACTACGCGGCCGGCGCGCAGATCCTCGCCGACCTCGGCGTGCGCAGCGTCCGGCTGCTGACGAACAACCCCGACAAGTCCGCCGCCCTGGAGCAGCACGGCATCACGGTCACCAGCCGGGAGTCGATGCCCGTCGAGGCGGGCGAGCACAATCTGCGGTACCTGCGCACCAAGCGGGACCGGATGGGCCACGACCTGCCCTGGCTGGACGGGGCCGTGACCACCTCCGCCTGCGGCAACCAGTAAGCACGCACCACCACCCGTACGTACATCCACCGAACCACCGAGGAGCAGAGCTGTGAGCGGCAAGGGCGCACCCGAACTGAGCGTGAAGAACTGCGGAGACCTGCGCGTCGCCGTGATCGCGGCCCAGTGGCACGAAGAGGTCATGGACGGACTGGTCGACGGCGCCCTGCGGGCCCTGCACGAGCTGGGCATCGACGAGCCCACCCTGCTCCGTGTCCCCGGCAGCTTCGAGCTCCCGGTCGTGGCGAAGGTGCTGGCCGGCCGCGGCTACGACGCCATCGTCGCCCTCGGCGTGGTCATCCGCGGCGGCACCCCGCACTTCGACTACGTCTGCCAGGGCGTCACCCAGGGCCTGGTCCAGGTGTCGATCGACACCGGGGTCCCCGTCGGCTTCGGCGTGCTGACCTGCGACAACGACGAGCAGGCGCTGGACCGTGCCGGGCTCGAAGGATCGAACGAGGACAAGGGCCACGAAGCGGTCACCGCCGCCGTCTCCACCGCCATGACCCTGCGCACCGTCAGTGAACCCTGGCGCTGAGTGTCCGAGGAGTGAACCCCGGCACCGGGACACCCGGGTGAGCCCGTACTCTAAGGACATCATGGCGAACAAACCCTCCAAGACCTTCGAAGAGCTCTTCACCGAGCTCCAGCACAAGGCCGTCGAAGGCGACCCCAGCACCTCCCGCACCGCCGAGCTCGTCCACAAGGGCGTCCATGCCATCGGCAAGAAGGTCGTCGAGGAGGCCGCCGAGGTCTGGATGGCCGCCGAGTACGAGGGCAAGGAAGCCGCCGCCGAGGAGATCTCCCAGCTGCTGTACCACGTCCAGGTGATGATGGTCGCGCGCGGGATCTCCCTCGACGACGTCTACGCGCACCTCTGAGCACACCCCGCTCACCCGCCCGTTCACACGCACGCACACCCCGCACACCACGCCTCAAAGGAAGCCCCATGCTGCGCATCGCCGTCCCCAACAAGGGTTCACTCTCCGGACCGGCGTCGGCGATGCTCCATGAGGCCGGCTACCGGATGCGCAAGGAGTCCAAGGAACTCGTGGTCGTCGACCCCGAGAACGAGGTGGAGTTCTTCTACCTCCGCCCCAAGGACATCGCGATCTACGTCTCCTCGGGCAAGCTCGACATCGGCATCACCGGCCGCGACCTGCTGCTCGACTCCGGCGCCAGCGCCGAGGAGATCCTCCCGCTGAACTTCGGCCGTTCCACCTTCCGCTACGCCACCACCCCCGGCACGGCGAAGGGGCCCGAGGACTTCACCGGAATGACGATCGCCACCTCGTACGAGGGAATCGTCGCCAAGCACCTCGCCGACCAGGGCATCGACGCCTCCGTCGTGCACCTCGACGGCGCGGTCGAGACCGCCATCCAGCTCGGCGTCGCCCAGATCATCGCGGACGTCGTCGAGACCGGCACCAGCCTGCGCAACGCCGGCCTGGAGGTCATCGGCGAGCCGATCCTCACCTCCGAGGCCGTCGTCATCCGCGGCAACGGCGCCGACGCCGCCGACCCGCAGGTCCAGCAGTTCCTGCGCCGCCTGCAGGGCGTCCTCGTGGCCCGCAGCTACGTGATGATGGACTACGACTGCCGCGCCGAGCACCTGGAGCGCGCGGTCGCCCTCACCCCGGGCCTGGAGTCGCCGACCGTCTCCCCCCTGCACAACGAGGGCTGGGTCGCGGTCCGCGCCATGGTTCCCGCCAAGGAGGCCCAGCGCATCATGGACGACCTGTACGAACTCGGCGCACGCGCGATCCTCACCACCTCGATCCACGCCTGCCGCCTCTGAGGAGCCGCGTGCCCGACCGGCACGCCGCCCCTCACCCGTACGCCACCCCAGAAGGCAACGCACCATGGCCGAGTCCGCCGCCCCGCCCGCACCGCCCACCCTGCCGGTCACCTTCCGGCCGACCCGCACCCGGGCCGTCCTGCTGGGCGTCGGGCTCGCCATGTTCGCCACCATCACGGCGATCGCCGTGATGCTGGAACGCCTCCAGCCGGGTGAGCGCATCAGCTTCGTCTTCACCGCCGTCCTGCTGACCTCCGTCCTCGTCCTGCTCAGCCGCCCCAAGGTGGTCGCCGACGAGGAAGGCGTCACCGTCGTCAACCTCACCAACACCCGCCGCCTGGCCTGGGCCGAGATCCTCCGGGTCAACCTCCGCCCCGGCGACCCGTGGGTGTTCCTGGACCTCAGCGACGGCACCAGCCTGCCCGTGCTCGGCATCCAGCCGGGCGTGGCCAGGCAGCAGGCCATCAACGACGCGCGCGCCCTGCGGACCCTCGCCGAAATCCGCGGAACCGGCACGAACGACCACTGACCGCACCGATCCTCGCCGCTGCGTACCGTTGCGGCCGCGATCCCAGTGACTACCCTTGTGCGAGGCGCAGCCGTGCGCCCTCCCACCGGCCCCGGGACCCGAGGCCCGCGGGCCCCTGCAACTCAAGGAGTGACTCCCTCCAGCAATGGACGGATCGTCCGGTAGTATCCGCGCCGCCCTCCCCACGGAGGCGGCGGCATGACCATCCCGCTACTCCTGCTCGCGGCGGCATTCGCCCTGATCCTCGCCAACGGATTCTTCGTGGCGGCCGAATTCGGCCTCGTCACCGTGGAACGCCCCGAGGCCGAGCGCGCCGCAGCCGACGGAGACCGCCGTGCCCGCACGGTCGTCAAGGCCCTGCGGGAGCTGTCCTTCCAGCTCTCCGGCACCCAGCTCGGCATCACCATCACCTCCCTCGTGGTCGGCATGCTCGCCGAGCCCGCCCTCGCCGCACTGCTGGCCGGGCCGCTCTCCGCGACCGGCCTCCCCGCGGGAGCCGCATCCGGCGTCGCCGTCGTCATCGGCATGCTGCTCGCCTCCGCCGTCCAGATGGTCGTCGGCGAGCTCGTCCCGAAGAACTGGGCGGTCTCCAGGCCCCTCCAGGTGGCCCGCTTCGTCGCCGGCCCCCAGAACGCCTTCTCACGTGTCTTCCGGCCCGTCATCGCCGGCCTCAACGCCGTCGCCAACCGGCTCGTACGGGCCCTCGGCGTGGAGCCCACCGAGGAGATGGCCTCCGCCCGCACCCCGGGCGAACTCGTCTCCCTGGTCCGCCATTCGGCCCAGGCCGGCGCCCTCGAACAGGACACCGCGGACCTCTTCGTGCGGACCCTGTCGCTGGGCGAGCTGACGGCCCAGCACGTCATGACCCCCCGGGTGAAGGTCAGCGCCCTCCAGCAGACGGCCACCGCGGCCGACGTACTGAACCTGACCCGCGCCACGGGACTGTCCCGCTTCCCGGTCTACCGCGAACGCATCGACGAGATCACCGGCGTGGTCCACCTCAAGGACGCCCTCGCCGTCGCCGAGTCCGAGCGCGACCGCATCAGCGTCGGCCGGATCTGCGTCCCCCCGCTGCTGGTGCCCGGCTCCCTGCCCGTGCAGCCGCTGCTGGAGCGGCTGCGCAGCGAACAGCCCATGGCCGTGGTCGTCGACGAGTACGGCGGCACCGCCGGCGTCGTCACCCTGGAGGACATCGTGGAGGAACTCGTGGGGGAGGTCCGCGACGAGCACGACCTCGCAGAGGACGAGACCCCCGAACTCGCCGCCGTGCCCGCCGAGGACGGCCGCCCCTCCTGGGAGGCCGACGGCAGCTGCCGTGTGCAGACCCTGCGCCGGATAGGCCTGGAGGTCCCCGAGGGCCCCTACGAGACCGTCGCCGGCCTCGTCGCCGACCTCCTCGGCCGGATCCCCGCCCCCGGTGACCGCGCCGACCTCCCCGGCTGGAAGCTGTCCGTCCGCAGGGTCGGCCGCAACCGGGCGGAACGCGTCCGGCTGGTCCGGATGACGGCCGTACCCGCCGCGGGCCCCTACCGGCAGGCCGCGGGCCCCACCGGCGCCCCCGTGCCCGGCTCCGGCCGCCGCGCTGACGCCGCCCCACAGCCGGCCGCGCTGGAAGGCGCCGCCCGGTGAACGCGCTCCAACTCGTCTTCGCGCTGCTCCTGGTCCTCGCCAACGGCTTCTTCGTCGGCGCCGAGTTCGCACTCGTCTCCGTACGGCGCAGCCAGATCGAGCCCCTCGCGGCCGAGTCCAAGCGGGCCCGCCAGGTGCTCCACGGCCTGGAGAACCTGCCCCGCATGATGGCCGCCGCACAGTTCGGCATCACCATCTGCTCCCTCACCCTGGGCGCGGTCGCCGAACCCACCGTGGCCCGGCTCCTGGAGCCCGTCTTCCACGCCGTCCACGTCCCGCAGGGCCTGATCCACCCCCTCGGCTACGCCCTCGCGCTCGCCGCCGTGGTCTTCCTGCACCTGGTCATCGGCGAGATGGTCCCCAAGAACCTCGCCATGGCCGCCCCCGAGAAGACGGCCCTGTGGTTCAGCCCCGGCCTGGTCGCCTTCGCCCGCCTGTGCGGGCCGGTCACCACCGCGCTGGGCGCCTGCGCCAAGGTCGTCCTGAAGGTCTTCAAGGTCGAACCCAAGGACGAGGTCGAGGCCGCCTACACCTCCACCCAGCTGGGCCGGCTCCTCAAGGACTCCCGGCAGGCCGGGCTCCTGGAGCAGGTCGAGCAGGAACGGCTGGAGGACGCCCTGGAACTGGGCAGCCGCCCCGTCACCGACGTCCTCCTCGACCGGGACCGCCTGGTCACCGTCGGCCCGGCCGTCACCCCGAGGCAGATCGAACAGCTGACCGTGCGCACCGGCTACTCCCGGTTCCCCGTCCGTGCCGACAGCGGCGCCTTCATGGGCTACCTGCACGTCAAGGACGTACTGGACCTGGAGGACCGGGAACGCGCCGTGCCCCAGCGGGTATGGCGGCGTATGACCACGCTGTGCGCCACCGTCCCACTGGACGACGCCCTCGGCGTCATGCGCCGGGACGCCACCCACCTGGCCCAGGTCGCCGACCAGAGCGGGCGGGTCCTCGGCCTGGTCACCCTGGAGGACGTCCTGGAAATGCTGGTCGGCGAGGTCCGCGACCCGGCGCACCGGGTCCCGGCGGGCCGCCCGTAGCCGAGCGGGCCGCAGCGGCCGCACACCGGCGCTGCGGCCCCGCACCGGTCCTCCCCGGAGTCACCGGCCCCGCCCGGAGCCGCCGGCCCCCTACAGGGCCGGCGGCTCCGGGCGCTCCTGGGGGCCGCGGCCCGACAGGACCTCCCCGTAGGCCTGCATCAGGTCCGGCAGCCGCAGGGTCGCCAGGTCGTCACGCGACGGCTCGCCCGCGAAGCCCGCCAGCCGCAGGTCCCGGTACGCGCAGCTCTTCTCGTACAGGGTGCGCAGGAAGCGGCCGTTGCCGAGCTCGTCGATCCAGCCCTGCTCCACCACGTGCCCGCTGATGCTGCGCAGCTCCTCCACGGCCTCCTCGTCCCACCGGTCCCCGTTGGCCTCCGCCAGGACACCGCCGATCGCGGTCAGCTCGGGCGGCCGGTAGCTGGGGAAGTCCACCCGCGTGGTGAACCGCGACGACAGCCCCGGGTTGGCCGCCAGCAGCCGGTCCATCCCGGCCGGATATCCGGCCAGGATCACCACCAGGTGGTCCCGGTTGTCCTCGGCCCGTTTGAGGAGCACCTGCAGGGCCTCGTCGCCGTACGCGTCACCCTTGCTGTAGCCGGTGTTCGACAGCGAGTACGCCTCGTCCACGAACAGCACCCCGCCGATCGCCGAATCGATCAGCTCGTTGGCCTTCACCGCGGTCTGACCCAGGAACTCGCCCACCAGATCGGCCCGTTGCGCCTCGACGAGATGGTCACCGCCGAGCAGGCCCAGCGCGTAGAAGACCCGGCCCAGGATCCGCGCCACCGTGGTCTTGCCGGTACCGGACGGGCCGGAGAACACGAAGTGCCGCTTCGGCGGCTGCACCGGCAGCCCCTGACCCGCCCGCAGCCGCGCCATGTGCAACTGCGCGGAGAGCGCCTTCACCTGCCGCTTGACCGGCTCCAGGCCCACCATCCGTTCCAGCTCCGCCAGCGCCTCCGCCAGCGCCGCCGGGTCCGACGGCCCGGCCGGCAGCCCGTCCGCCGAGCCCTGCGGCGGGACGGGCGCCTTGCGTCGTACGCCCTCCGTCCGGCCGGGCGGAGGAGGGGGCGGAGCCAGCGGATCGAGCCCCGCCTGACCGTCCGCGGCGAGGTCCTGGACGGGCCCGCCGCTCAGGGGGACGCCCCCCAGGGCCACCGCCGCGAAGTCCCCGCCGGCCGGGGACGGGCCGTGCGCCGCGTAGCCGCCGTACCCGGAGTACCCTGCCAGGCCCGCCAGATCGGCCATGCCGTCGGTGTCGTCACCGTCCTCGATGGCCGTCAGCCGGGCCGCCGTGTCCATGAAGGAGGGATCCACCCGGTGTACCGCCCGGTACAGCGGCAGCGCCGCCGCGCTGCGGCCCGTCCCCTCGTGGGCCCGCGCCAGCCAGTACCGCAGCTCCTTGCGCTGCGGCTGCTCGCTGCGGCAGCGCATCAGTGCCGCCGACAGCAGCGGCTCCGCCTGCCCGTACATCTCCAGCCGGACCCGCGCCATCCCGCCGAACAGGCCCGCCTCGATGCCCAGCAGCGGATCGTTCACCAGCGGCTCGGTGTGCCGGACCAGCTGCTCCCAGTCCTTGACCAGGTAGGCCCGGCAGGCGTGCAGGAACCGCACCTGCGGGTCGGTGTCCACCGGGGGCAGCGCGGCGAGGGCCTGGTCGAGCTCGGGGACGTGGCGGCCGTCCAGCCAGTGCGAGGCGTGGGCGAGCAGCAGGTCCCGCCGGTTCTCCAGCACCGGCTGCACCCACCAGCCCAGCCAGTACCAGGAGTTCAGGGTCCTGCGGTGCCGGGCCCGCTGCTCGCCGAAACGGTCCCGGTGCGCGTACATCCGCAATAACGCGTTGCCCGTGTCGACGCGGAGGGCGTGCAGGCCCAGCCACGCGTCGGCCATCGAGGGGTCGAGCCGCACGGCCGTCCGGAACTCCTCCTCGGCCTGCGGGTAGGCGCCCATGGTGCAGGCGTCCACCCCCCGCAGCCAGGCGAGTTCGGCCGGGGCGTGCATGCTGCCCGGCGTGGCGAAATCCATCACGTCCCCCACAAGCCTGCCCGTGGTGCGCGGCAACCCCCGCTCCGAGCGCGCGAGTTGTACCGGTGCCCCCGCCTGGCGTCGCTGAAATCAGGGCTGCATCGTACCTGCGCTTTCGCACCTTACGTAGGGTGCGGCGGGTCCGGTTCGGGAGCGGGCCCGGCACGCCGGAGGTGACACAGCGTGAACGTCGGGGGTGCGTGTGCCTCACGCGGCACCCTTGCGGAGGGGCCCGCGGGCAGAACGAAGCCCCCGATCACGGGGGAACAACCGGGGGCCTCGTGTGCGCGGCGACCGGTGAAGGCCCCGCATTGAGAACGTAAGGCCGCCCCGGTCCCCAGGTCAAGCGGGTCGGCGCCGGCCCGGCCGGGCGGAAATCCGGGGCGGATCAGGCCCGGGGGAGTTCGTCACCGTCAGTGAGGGAAGCCGGGTCTTCCGCCGTCGCTCCGGTCCCGGAAGACCACTCGTATCCCGTACTGCTCTGGCGCACCAGAGTGTCGGCGAAGGGGCGCGAAGGGTCACTGGAGAAGTGCGCGTGCTCCGCGCGCTCCCATCCGTCCCAGAAGCCGGAGAGTTCACGCCCGTCCCGTTCGCGCCCCCGCAGCCAGGATTCCGCCCGCGGGGTCTCCATCCACAACAGCCGTGCCAGGTGCGGGCGCAGCGCCCGCCGACCCGCGCCGACCCCCTCCAGCAGCAGCACCGGCGCCGGCTGAAGCACCCGCTCCGGTCCGAAGCGGCGCTCCACCCAGTCGTACGGCGCCCAGTGCGCGGGCCGGCCGTCCGCGAGCGGCTCCAGCACCTGGACGCGCAGCCGCTCCTCCCAGCCGAACAGCTCCGCATGGCTGGCCACGTCGTCCAGGTGCAGCACGGGTGCCCCGCCCAGCGCCTCGGCGAGGCGTCCCGCGAAGGTGCTCTTCCCGGATCCGGCGTGCCCGTCGATCCCGATCAGGCGCACCGGCCCGAGCGAGGCGGGCAGGACGGCGAGCTCCCGGGCGAGTGACGCGAGTGACGGCTGCGGATCCACCCGACCAGCGTAGACAGGCCCGACACGACCCGTGGCTTGGGCCCGCACCCGTCGGGAACCTGGAAGGGTGACACCACCCAAGCGCCGACCCACCCCGGGGGGACCACGCGATGACCGCACCCACGCCACGCAGGGCCGTACTCGTCGCCGCGCTCGCGGTCGCCACCGCGGCCACCGCCGCCTCGATCCCGGGCGGCGGCTCCCCGGCCGCCGCCGCCGGGACCCCGCGCGCGCAGGGCCCCACCGTCGACAACCGCTTCTGGTTCTCGTACGGCCACTGGCGGGCGGGCACCCACCGGGGCACCACCGCCGTCGCCGGCACCCGCCCGGGCCTGGAGATCCGTACGGCCGTCGGCCGCACCGAGTACGCCGACCCGCACACCGGGCGCAAGAGCACCTGGGAGTACGCCACCTGGACCTCCCCGGTGCACGGCTCCACGGTGCCCGCCACCGAGGTCGTCACCTCCTGGAACGCCCGCACCCCGGCCGGCACCTGGATCCAGGTCGAGCTGCGCGCCACCTACACCGACGGCGCCACCGGCCCCTGGTACGTGATGGGCCGCTGGGCCTCCGGTGACACGGACATCCGGCGCACCTCGGTGGACGGCCAGACCGACGGCCGGTCCACTGTCTGGACCGACACCCTCGCGGTCGACGCGCCCGCCGCGGCCGGCGGCCTGCGCATCGCCGGCTGGCAGCTGCGCCTCACCCTCCACCGGCGGCCCGGCGCCGGCACCGGCCCGACGGTGTGGCTGGCGGGCGCGATGGCCTCGGACGTCCCCGCCCGGTTCACGGTCCCCGCCTCCCGCCCCTCCGGCACCGCCCACGAGCTCGCGGTCCCGCGCTACTCGCAGCAGACCCACACCGGGCGCTACCCCGAGTACGACAACGGTGGCGAGGCCTGGTGCAGCCCCACCTCCTCCCAGATGGTCATCGAGTACTTCGGCCGCAGGGCCGACCCCGCGGCCCTGGCCTGGGTGGACCCCTCCTACTCCGACCCGCAGGTCTGCCACGCCGCCCGCTCCACCTACGACGCCGCCTACAGGGGCTGCGGCAACTGGTCCTTCAACGCCGCCTACGCCGCCACCTACAGCGGCCTCGCCGGGGTCGTCACCCGCCTGGCCTCCCTGACCGACCTGGAGACCGTGGTGAGGGCCGGCCTCCCCGTCATCACCTCCACGTCGTTCCGCGCCGAGGAGCTCACGGGAGCCGGCTACGGCACGGCCGGCCACCTGATGACCGTCGTCGGCTTCACGGCCGAGGGGGACGTGGTCGTCAACGACCCCCACGCCCGCGACAACCCGTCCGTGCGCCGGGTCTACCGGCGGGCGGAATGGGAGACCGTCTGGCTGCGCACCAAGCGCACGGCCGCCGCCGGGAAGACCGCCTCCGGGAGCGGCGGGGTCTGCTACCTCTACGCGCCCGCCCTGCCGGCACCGGGCCAGGTCCGGGCCCTGCGGGCCGTCGGTGTGCTGTGAAGAAGTGCGAAATTACCCGTTGACCAGGAAGCCCGCGAAGGCGGAACATTATGGGGTAAATGGCACATAAAGGCTTCTCGTAGGAGGCGGCCCGCCATGACCACCCACCCCAGCATCGAGCATCACCCGGACCTCGCCGAGATGCGCACCCGGTTCGAGCGGGTGACCACCACTCCCCGGGCTCAGGCCGTCGAAGCGCTGGCCCTGATCACCGGCATATACCTGGCCGCCTCTCCGTGGATCGCGGGATTCGGCGTCCTGATCCCGTTGGCGATCAACAACCTGATCGTCGGCCTGGCGTTCTGTCTGTGCATGGGCGGCCTGGGCTCCGCCTACGAGCGCACCCACGCGATGGCGTGGACAGCGGTCGCCCTGGGAGCCTGGACGATCATCGCCCCGTGGGCCATCGCCGGTGAGATGGACGCCACGCGCGCGGTGGTCAGCAACGTGATCGCCGGCGCCGTCGCCCTGTGCCTCGGCCTCGCGATGGCGGCCATGGCCGGCCGCAGAGGGGAGACCCGGGTCTGACCGGAACCCGCCCGAGAGGAAACGGCAGCCGGGCCCCGACCGCACCGCGCACCAGCCGGAGCGGCCGGGGCCCGGCGGCGTGACGCGCGCCACCAGTGACCCTCGTCTCCATCGCCGCACCTACCGCGAAAGCCGCGAACGCTGGCACATTGGACACCATGACCGCAGACACCGCCGCCCCGACCGCGCCCTCCGGGAACCTCGTCCGTACCGGGGGCCCCAAGGAGGACTCCTCCTGGCTGGAGCACGTACTCGGCTGGACCCTCGTGGTCGTCGTGGCCATGTTCGTCACCCAGGTCGGCTGGTTCTGACGCCCGGTCTGCCATACTTCGGCCATCCTGTGGCAGTTCGATGGCTGGGGCCGAAATTTGAACAATAGTCAACAGCGTGGAGCGACCGGACGCTCGCAGGTGCGCAGGGCCGAACTCATAGCCATCGGGCGCAAGTTGTTCGCCGACACCTCCTACGACACGCTCTGCATGGACGACATCGCCAAACAGGCCGGCGTCGCCAAAGGGCTGATCTACTACTACTTCAACAGCAAGCGCGGCTACTACCTCGCCATCGTCGAGGACTCCATGGCCGAACTCGTCGCCCGCGCCGGCGGCGACACCGGCCTCCCGCAGGCCGAGCGGCTGAGCCGCACCATCGACGGCTACCTCGAGTACGCCGAGCACCACCACGCCGCCTACCGCACCATCGTCACCGGAGGCGTCGGCTGCGACGCCGAGGTGCTCGCCATCCGCGACGCCGTGCGCGAGGAACTGCTCGCCGCCATCGCCGAAGGCGCGTACGGGCGCCGCACGCTCCCGCCGATCGCCCGTCTCGCCCTCGTGGGCTGGCTCTCCGCGGTCGAAGGCACCACCCTGGAATGGATCGGCGGGCCGAGCGCCCCGGACCGGCCCGGACGCGCCCGGCTCGGAGCCCTGCTGGTACGCCAGCTGCGCGCGACATTGGCGGTGATCGAGGAGTTCGCCCCGGAGTGTCCGGCACCTCCCCCTGGCGAAGAGCCGTTCGAAACGGTCGGTGATCTTGCCCCGGTGACGGGAAGCCCCTGATCGGGCATACTCAAGCCGCCGCAGCCGCTGAACAGCCTCTTCCGTGACCCGGGAGGGCAGCACCGGCTGTACAGAGCCCGAGATCCGGCGACGCGTCCCACACCTCACGCGCCGCCGCCGTGCCCGACCAGGGAGGAGAGCGCCGCCATGACAGACCGCGCCCCGCAGCCGGTGGACCGACAGCTGCCCACCGAGGAGTCCCGCGACCTCCTCGCCCTCGTACGCGAGATCGCCCAGCGCGAGATCCGCCCCCGGGCCGCCGAGGAGGAGGACTCCGGGCGCTTCCCCCGCGAGGTCTTCACGCTGCTCTCCGAGGCCGGGCTGCTCGGCCTCCCGTACCCCGGTGAGCACGGCGGCGGCGACCAGCCGTACGAGGTCTACCTCCAGGTCCTGGAGGAGCTGGCCGCGGCCCGCCTGACCGTCGGTCTCGGCGTCAGCGTGCACTCCCTCGCCTGCCACGGCCTCGGCGGCTACGGCACCAAGGAGCAGCAGGCCGCCCACCTGCCCGCGATGCTCGGCGGCGGCCTGCTGGGCGCCTACTGCCTCTCCGAGCCCGCCGCCGGCTCCGACGCCGCCTCGCTGACCACCAAGGCGGTCCGCGACGGCGACGACTGGGTCATCACCGGCACCAAGGCCTGGATCACCCACGGCGGGGTCGCCGACTTCTACACCGTCCTCGCCCGCACCGGCGTCGAGGGCCCCAAGGGCATCACCGCCTTCCTCGTCCCCGGGGACGCGGAGGGCCTGACGGCGGCCGTGCCCGAGAAGAAGATGGGCATGAAGGGCTCGCCCACCGCCCAGCTGCACTTCGACGGCGTACGCGTACCGGACTCCCGCCGCATCGGCGAGGAGGGCCAGGGCTTCTCCATCGCCCTGGCCGCGCTCGACGCGGGCCGGCTGGGCATCGCGGCCTGCGCCGTCGGTGTCGCCCAGGCGGCACTGGACGAGGCCCTCGCCTACGCGCTGGACCGCAAGCAGTTCGGTCACCCCATCGCGGACTTCCAGGGGCTGCGCTTCATGCTGGCCGACATGGCCACCAGGATCGAGGCCGGCCGGGCGCTGTACCTCGCCGCGGCGCGGCTGCGGGACGCGGGCAAGCCGTTCTCCCGGCAGGCGGCCATGGCCAAGCTGTTCTGCACGGATGCGGCGATGGCCGTCACCACGGACGCGGTGCAGGTCCTCGGCGGCTACGGCTACACCGCGGACTTCCCCGTCGAGCGCCTGATGCGCGAGGCGAAGGTGCTCCAGATCGTCGAGGGCACCAACCAGATCCAGCGCATGGTCATCGCCCGCCACCTGGCCGGGCCCGAGACGCGCTGACGCGGTCCGCCGCGGGACGGGTCAGTACAGCCCGCTGCCGGTGGGAGGCCAGACCGGAGAGGACGTGAGGCGCGACCACTCCGGGTCCCGCCGGCCGGGCAGGGTACGGCCGGCGTCCGCCCAGCGGGCCAGCAGGTCGCGGTAGATCGGCGGATCGGGCACCTGCTGCTCACGGTGCGGCTCACGTCCAAGAGGGCGCTGAACCGATTCTTCGAAACCGGAGGACATCGGGCGGCGCCTTCGGCCCGTTGAAGACTGAAGCGTGCTCATGCCGGGCCAACGCCGGACCGAAGCCACGGGTAATCGCCCCCGCCGTACGCGTATCCGTTCGACGGGTCAAGGCGGGTCAGGACGGGTCAACGGGGGCGGAGCGAAAGGCGCGGCGGTGGTGTGGGGGCGGGGCCTGCGAGAGCGGGGGTGTGAGGCGGCGGGGTGGTGGGGGTGAGCGGATCCGCTCGGGCGGCATCAGAGTCGCGTATGGGGGTTTCCCGTCAGTCCCATCGTCTCTCCGGTTCGGGCCGGTCCCTCAAGGGCGCTCCTGCGTCGCGTCGCGTTGCGATGGCCTACGGCCACCCTTGACCGACCGACCCGCCCCGGAAAGCCGAAAGACTGCCGGGAAACCCCCAAAGGAACGGGCCGGGAGCAGAAAGACACAGACGAGGCGGTGCCCTGCCCGGGCGAAGCCCGGAGCGCCCCCAATCGCTACGCGCTCCTGCCCGGAAGGCGTCTGCGAGCCTCTTGGGCTGGACATAAGCCGCCCCCAATCGCTTCGCGCTTCGGTCTGACGGCGTGGGCAGGCCTCTTGGGTTGGGCATGGGCCGCCATCGATCGCTACGCGCTTCTCGATCACGCGTCCGCAGGCTTTCCGGGGCTGGCCGTGAGCCGCAGACGCCCGGATGGCTTCTTGCGGACGGGCGATGCCTCTTCAGGTCCGGGGGCTTTTCCTGGCGTGGGCCAGCCGGGTATCGGCTCCTGCGACCATTCTTTGACGAATTCTGCGCGAGCAGTGCTTTCAACGGTTCGAATGCGATCAAACATGGATTGCTCCCGTGCAGGCCGGTAGATCCGATCCGTCGAAACCCGCTGACTGAAGTTCCCCCGCTGTGCGGGAGTGGCTGACTAGCTGGTCATGGCGGGTTGACGTGGTTTCAGGTTCACTTGTTCGGTCGCTGCCTGGTTGGC
>NZ_JBIVFO010000065.1:0-27616 GCF_044748225.1 Streptomyces sp. NPDC090021
TACTGGGCGCCCCTGGTGGAGACCCCCGCAATGAAGGTGCGAACGCTGATGAGCGGGGTCCACCACGACGGGCGCCCCGCGGGGGGGGGGGGGGCGGGCCCCCCCCCGCCCCGCCCCCGCCGCACATCACCGGGCCGGGCGGCCCCGACCGCACCGGTGGCCGGAGCGCCGGGACCGGGCCCCTCGCGGGTGTGGCTTGTCCACCCCGGCCAACCACGGAAGAGTGATCCTTCCGTACAGGCGGAAAACCGGTCCGCCCGCGCCACTACACTGCTCAACACATACGCGTCAGGCCCACAGTGTCGTGCGTCTTCCACGCGGCTACCCCCTCCACCGCCTGCGGCCGTCGGGACGGCCGTCCGCACTGGACTTGTGAGGATGACCCACGTGAGCTCGAAACCTGTCGTACTCATCGCCGAAGAGCTGTCGCCCGCCACGGTGGACGCGCTCGGTCCGGACTTCGAGATCCGGCACGTCAACGGAGCCGACCGCGCGGAGCTGCTGCCCGCGATCGCCGACGTCGACGCGATCCTCGTCCGCTCCGCGACGAAGGTCGACGCCGAGGCCATCGCCGCGGCGAAGAAGCTGAAGGTCGTCGCCCGCGCCGGCGTCGGTCTGGACAACGTCGACGTCTCCGCCGCCACCAAGGCCGGTGTGATGGTCGTCAACGCCCCGACCTCGAACATCGTGACCGCGGCCGAGCTCGCCTGCGGCCTGCTGGTCGCCACCGCCCGCAACATCCCGCAGGCCAACACCGCCCTGAAGAACGGCGAGTGGAAGCGCAACAAGTACACGGGCGTCGAGCTCAGCGAGAAGACCCTGGGTGTCGTCGGCCTCGGCCGCATCGGCGTCCTCGTCGCACAGCGCATGTCGGCCTTCGGCATGAAGATCGTCGCGTACGACCCCTACGTGCAGCCCGCGCGCGCCGCCCAGATGGGCGTCAAGATGCTGACGCTGGACGAGCTCCTCGAGGTCGCCGACTTCATCACGGTGCACCTGCCCAAGACCCCCGAGACCATCGGTCTCATCGGGGACGAGGCCCTGCGCAAGGTCAAGCCGTCCGTCCGCATCGTCAACGCCGCGCGCGGCGGCATCGTGGACGAGGCCGCCCTGTACTCGGCCATCAAGGAGGGCCGCGTCGCCGGCGCCGGCCTCGACGTGTACGCGAAGGAGCCCTGCACGGACTCCCCGCTCTTCGAGCTCGACCAGGTTGTCTGCACCCCGCACCTCGGCGCGTCCACGGACGAGGCCCAGGAGAAGGCCGGGGTCTCGGTCGCCAAGTCGGTGCGCCTCGCCCTCGCCGGTGAGCTCGTACCGGACGCGGTCAACGTCCAGGGCGGCGTCATCGCCGAGGACGTCCGGCCGGGCCTGCCGCTCGCCGAGAAGCTCGGCCGCATCTTCACCGCCCTCGCGGGCGAGGTCGCGGTCCGCCTCGACGTGGAGGTCTGCGGCGAGATCACCCAGCACGACGTCAAGGTGCTCGAACTCTCCGCGCTCAAGGGTGTCTTCGAGGACGTCGTCGACGAGACGGTCTCCTACGTCAACGCCCCGCTGTTCGCGCAGGAGCGCGGCGTCGAGGTGCGCCTGACCACCAGCTCGGAGTCCCCGGACCACCGCAACGTGGTGACCGTGCGCGGCACCCTGTCCGACGGGCAGGAGGTCTCGGTCTCCGGCACGCTCGCGGGCCCGAAGCACCTGCAGAAGATCGTGGGCATCGGCGAGTACGACGTGGACCTGGCGCTCGCCGACTACATGGTCGTCCTGCGCTACACCGACCGTCCCGGCGTGGTCGGCACCGTCGGCCGTGTCCTCGGCGAGGGAGGCCTGAACATCGCGGGCATGCAGGTGGCCCGTGCGGAGGAGCACGGCGAGGCCCTCGCGGTCCTCACCGTCGACGCGGAGGTGCCGGCGAACGTCCTCGCGGACATCGCCGCCGAGATCGGCGCCGCCTCCGCGCGCACCGTCAGCCTGGCCTGACGCCGCCACGGCAGTGACATGCGGAAGGGCCCGGGGGAGACCCCGGGCCCTTCCGCGTTCCGCAGGACGCGCCGCGCCGCGCCGTTCCACGGCGTGGCGTGGCGTACCGGTCGGTTGTACGCCGCCTCGTGCTCCCGCGCCGCGGCGGCCGGGAGCCGGGTCCGTTTCGCGGCGGCCGGCGAGTCGCGCTGTGGCGGCGGGCTTCGTCATGCCGAGGAACATACGCACGCATGGATCGCTCGTATATGACGCTCGTATGGAACGGTTGTGTGGGACTGCCGTCTAGGACAGTTGTCTTGCTACGGTGAGGCCATGGGACACCGCGAGGATCTGCTCGAAGGCGCCAAGAAGTGCCTGGTGGAGAAGGGGTTCGTACGCACCACCGCGCGCGACATCGTCAGCGCGTCAGGGACCAACCTGGCCTCCATCGGCTACCACTACGGGTCGAAGGACGCCCTGCTCACCCAGGCCTTCATCGGGCTGATGGAGGAGTGGGGGGCGGTCTTCCAGGACGGCCTGGCCGGTGAGGGCGGCTCGCTGGAACGCTTCCGGGCCCTCTGGGAAGGAGTCCTCGGGCAGCACGAGCAGTCCGCGCCCGTCTGGGCGGCGAGCCTGGAGGTGGCGCTCGGCCGGGACCAGCGGCCGGAGCTGCGGGCCATGCTCGCGGCCTCGCAGGCCGAGGGGCGCCGCGGGCTGATCTCCATGCTCACCGGCACCCCGGAGGATGAACTCGACGAGCGGGACGTACGCACCCTGGGTTCCTTCTACCAGGCGCTGCTCAACGGTCTGATGGTCCAGTGGCTCTTCGACCCGGAGTCGGCCGCCACGGCCGAGGAGTTCACCGAGGGCATGCGCCGGGCCGCCGAGGCGGTGACCCGGCCGCGGGAGTAGCCCGCAGGGCGTCTCGCGCAGCGGGCCGGCGTCGCGCAGGACCGGCAGCAGCCGGCGGACGAGCGGACGAAGGGGCGGGCGCCCGGCCCTCCACGAGGAGGGCCGACCGCCTGCCCCCGTCGGATGCCCCGCCGCCCGACAGGACCAGCGGCCCCCGAGCGTCCGGTTGCCCACCAGGCCGAGGTCGAGGTCGTGGCGACGGCCGGTGCGGGTGACGTCCTCCCGGGAGCAGTCGACGACGTGGTCGACACCGCGTGAGCGCGTCAGCTCCGTGTCCCTGGTGCCGCACACGCCGGTCACCTCCGCGCCGAACGCCGTGGCGAGCTGAACGGCCAAGGTCCCCAACCCGCCTGACGCACCGTTCACCAGCACCCGCTGCCCCGGCCGCACGCGCCCATGAGCGCGGTGTTCCCCGCCGACGGGACCCCGGCCGCCTGCTCGAACGTAGGGTTCGCCGGCTTCGGCGCCCCCGCCGGCCGGACGGGGGCCGCCCCGCATGAGCTGCCGGTCGCGGGCGTTGACCGAGGCCGCGCGGACCCGTACGAGCACCTCCCGGTCGCCGACCGCAGGACGCCCGACCTTCCGGAACTCCAGCAGGGGACCTCCATGGCCGCGCCGGCCGGAGCGGAGGGCTCCGCGGGAGGGGCGGCCGACGCCGTCCGCGACGCTGCGAGACCGACGGCCGCCGGGACATCGGAAAACGGCCCCGGGCGGTCCCGGACATGACCCTCAGACCAGGCGGGAGGCCTTCAGAGCCATGTGCAGCAGCAGGCGGTCCTCGCCCGCGTCGAGGTCGAGTCCGGTCAGCTGCTCCACCCGGCCGAGGCGGTAGTAGAGGGTCTGGCGGTGGATGCCCAGGGCGGCGGCGGCGCGGCCCGCCTGGCCGGCGCAGTCCAGGAAGACCTCGGCGGTACGGGCGAGTTCGCGGTGGGCGGGGGCGAGCAGGGGCCGGGCCGCCGGATCGTCCACCGGGTCGGCGCCCAGGCCCGCCAGCAGCCGGTACGGCCCGATCCGCGACCACTGGGCGACGGGGCCGAGCCGGGGCTCGGCGACCGCCGCGCGGGCCGCGGCGACGGCCTGCTCCCAGGCGGCGGGCAGGTCGGCGAGCCCGCGGACGGGGTCGCCGACTCCCGCGGTCATCCGGTGCGGGTCGGCCGGGGAGGCGCCCGCGGGGGCCCCGGCCGTCCCGGGTGCGGCCGTCCCTGGCCCGGTTGTCGCGGGCCGGGCCGATACGGCGCCGGTCGGTCCGCCGGCCCCTGCCGCTTGCGCGGAGGCTCCGGCCGACGTCCTTGCCGGGGCCCGTTTCCGCGGCCCGGCGCCGCCCGCGCCCACCGCGGCCGCCGCCGGTTCCGGCGCGCGCGGCAGCAGGCGCGCCACCGCCGTCAGCGCCGGCGCCAGCGCGTCCGCCGAGCGCAGCCGCAGCAGTACGGCCAGGGCCAGGCCCCCCGCCCCGCCGGCGCCGGGCGCGTCGCCCGGCTCGCCCGTCCCGCCGCCCCGCCGGGGTACGACGCACACCGCCGCGGCACCCGGCACCGACGCCGGGGCCTCGCCGGGCCACGGCGCCACGCAGACCGCCGCGTGCAGGCCGTCCCCGGCCGGGCCGAGGGCGGCCCGTAGCGCGGCCACCGCCATGTCCTGCTGCCACCCCCGCCCCGCCGTGAGGACCGCCTGGAACTCCCGCGAAAGGTCCGCCCCCGCCTTCGCCTCTTCGGCGAGCAGCACCCCGATCCGCTGGGCCACCTCCATGGCCGCGGACAGCGCCGCGGGGTCGGGGCCGGGCGTGCCGGGCTCCTGGTCGAGCAGCCACACGTACCCCTGCACGATGCCTCGGTACCGCACGGGCAGGCAGATCCGGCCGCGGAACACCCCCGCGTCGGGCGCCGCCGGGATGCGGACGGGGCCGGTGGCGCGGGCGATGCCGAAGCCCTCGAACCAGGACCGCACGGCCGCCGTCGACTGCCGGGTCAGGATCGAGCGGGTGCGCACCGGGTCCATGGCGAGGTCGTCGTCGCTGTCGTGGGCACCGAAGGCGATGAGGCGGAAGTCCCGGTTCTCCAGGGTCGCCGGGGCGCCGAGCAGCGCCGAGATCTCGTCCACCAGGTCCTGGTAATCGCCCTTCACCCGGACATTCTCCCACCCCCGGCCCCGCTCTTCAGACAGGTGTATGAGATCGCGGACACGGATGCGTGACAGCTGTCGATGGCAGAGGATCGAAGCGATCCTTAGGTTTCACGGTGGTTTTACTTGAGCTTTTCTTCTGCCACCCGCTGGAGGTGCCCGTGCTGGGTCCCGTGATCCTCGCCGCTTCGCGCAGCGACAAGATGCGCCGTATCGTCTCTGCCGCCCCGGTGACCAAGCCCGTGGTGAACCGGTTCATCCCCGGCGAGACGGTCGATCAGGTCATTCCGATCGTCGAGGACCTCACGCGGGCCGGCCTTGAGGTCACCCTGGACGTCGTCGGTGAGGACATCACCGAGGTGGAGCAGTCCTACGCCGCCCGCGACGCCTACCTCCAGCTGATCGAGCGCCTCGCGGAGCTCGGCCTCGGCGAGAAGGCCGAGATGTCCGTGAAGCTGTCCATGTTCGGCCAGGCGCTGGAGGGCGGCCACGAGCTGGCACTCGCCAACGTCCGCCCGGTCGTCGAGGCGGCCGCGGCCATCGGCACCACCGTGACGCTGGACGCCGAGGACCACACCACCCTCGACTCGATGTTCGCCATCCACGAGGAACTGCGGAAGGACTTCCCGCAGACCGGCTGCGTGATCCAGGCCTACCTCTTCCGCACCGAGGCCGACGCCCGCCGCCTGGCCGCCAACGGCAGCCGCGTGCGGATCGTCAAGGGCGCCTACAAGGAGCCCGCCGAGGTCGCGTACCTGGACAAGGCGGAGATCGACAAGGCCTACGTCCGCATCCTGAAGATCCTCATGGACGGCGAGGGCTACCCGATGATCGGGTCCCACGACCCGCGCCTCATCGCCATCGGCCAGGAGCTCGCCCGCAAGGCCGGGCGCAAGCTGGACGAGTACGAATTCCAGATGCTGTACGGCATCCGCAGCGAGGAGCACCTCCGGCTCGCCGCCGAGGGCCACCGGATGCGCGTCTACACCGCGTACGGGACGGACTGGTACGGCTACTTCATGCGCCGCCTCGCGGAGAAGCCGGCCAACCTGCTCTTCTTCGTCCGCTCGATGATCACCAAGAACTAGCCAAGAACCAGGTCTAAGGAGTTATCAGCCCCATGGATGCTGTGACCCAGGTCCCCGCGCCGGTCAACGAGCCGGTCCACTCGTACGCCCCCGGGACCCCGGAGCGCGCGCGTCTCGAGGCGCAGCTGAAGCTGCTGTCCGAGAACCCGATCGACCTTCCGATGACGATCAACGGCGTCAAGCGGATGGGCGGCGGCGAGCGATTCGACGTGGTCCAGCCGCACGACCACAAGTCGGTGCTCGGCACCTACGCCAACGCCACCCAGGCCGACGCGCAGGAGGCCGTCGACGCCGCCCTGGCCGCCGCCCCGGCCTGGCGCGCGATGTCCTTCGACGACCGCGCCGCGATCATCCTGCGCGCCGCCGAGCTGCTGTCCGGCCCGTGGCGCGAGAAGCTCGCCGCCTCCACCATGCTCGGCCAGTCGAAGACCGCCCAGCAGGCCGAGATCGACACCCCGTGCGAGCTCGTCGACTTCTGGCGCTTCAACGTCCACTTCGCCCGCCAGATCCTGGCCGAGCAGCCGGTCGCCAACTCCGCCGGCGTGTGGAACCGCAGCGACCACCGCCCGCTCGAAGGCTTCGTCTACGCGATCACGCCGTTCAACTTCACGGCCATCGCCGGCAACCTGCCGACCGCTCCCGCCCTGATGGGCAACGTGGTCCTGTGGAAGCCGTCCCCGACGCAGACCCACTCCGCGGTCCTCCTCATGGAGCTCCTGGAGGAGGCCGGCCTGCCCAAGGGCGTCATCAACCTGGTGACGGGCGACGGCATCGCCGTGTCCGAGGTGGCCCTGAACCACCCGGAGCTCGCCGGCATCCACTTCACCGGCTCGACCAGGACCTTCCAGTACCTGTGGAAGACGGTCGGCAGCAACATCGAGAAGTACAAGTCCTACCCGCGCCTGGTCGGCGAGACCGGCGGCAAGGACTTCGTCGTCGCGCACCCGTCCGCGGACCGCGCGATCCTGAAGACCGCCCTGACCCGCGGCTCCTTCGAGTTCCAGGGCCAGAAGTGCTCGGCGTCCTCGCGCGCCTACGTTCCGGCCTCCATCTGGAACGACGGCTTCAAGGAGGCCTTCGCGGCCGAGGTCGACGGCATCACCATGGGCCCGGTCACCGACCTGTCCAACTTCATCGGCGCCGTCATCGACGAGCGGTCCTTCGCGAAGAACAAGGCCGCGATCGACCGCGCCAAGGCCGACCCGACCTGCGAGATCGTCGCCGGTGGCACCTACGACGACTCCGAGGGCTACTTCGTACGCCCGACGGTCATCGTCTGCACCGACCCGGAGAACGAGGTCTTCACGACCGAGTACTTCGGCCCGATCCTCGCGATTCACGTCTACGAGGACGAGAACTACGACGCCATGCTCGCGCAGATGGAGTCCGTCTCGGCGTACGCCCTGACCGGCTCGGTCATCGCCGCGGACCGCTACGCGGCGGCGCACACGATGGAGAAGCTCCGCTTCGCGGCGGGCAACTTCTACATCAACGACAAGTCCACCGGCGCCGTCGTCGGCCAGCAGCCCTTCGGCGGCGGCCGCGCCTCCGGCACCAACGACAAGGCCGGCGCCGCGTCGAACCTGCTCCGCTGGACCTCGACCCGCTCCATCAAGGAGACCCTGGTCCCGCCGACCGAGTACGGCTACCCCCACATGGGCTGATCTCCGGCCCCCGCTGAACCCCGCCCCCGCTCCGGTACCCCCAAGTCCGGAGCGGGGGCGGTTTCCATTTCACCGCCGGGACCGTCACACCTCGACCATGACCTGGTCGAGGGACTTGCGGACCAGGTCCGGGACCTCGCAGTCGTCCGCCGGATAGCCGACCGGGATGACCGCGAAGGCCTTCTCGTTCGCCGGCCGGTCCAGGACGTGTCCCAGGAACCGCATCGGGCTCGGGGTGTGGATCAGGGCGGCGAGACCGCTCAGGTGCAGGGCGGACAGGAGCATGCCGACCGCGATGCCGACCGACTCGTCCACGTAGTAGTGCTTGCGCTTCGTACCGTCGGGGCCGAGCCAGTACCGCTGCTGGAACACCACGATCAGCGCGGGCGCGTCCGTCAGATGGGTCTTCACGGCGTCCGTGCCGAGCGGGCGCAGGGCCGCCAGCCATTCGTCACCGAGGCGGCCGTCGTAGGAGAGCTCCTCCTCCTGTTCCGCGGCGGCGCGGATCCGGCCGCGCACGGCCGGGTCCTTGACCAGGACGAAGGTCCACGGCTGCTGGTGCGCCCCGGACGGCGCGGTCGCCGCGCACGCGATGGCGTCGCGCACGACCTGCTCGGGCACCGGGTCGGTGGAGAAGTGGCGCACGGTCCGCCGCTCGTCCATCCGGGCCCGCAACTCGGCGGCCCGGGCCAGGGACGTGTGCTGCGGCATCCGCTCGGGCCGGTAGGCGGTGGGACGGTACGGCTGGCCGTGGGTGGGGGACCACTGCTGGGTATCGGGCGACATGGGGTGAGTCTGCCGCCGTATTGGTCCAGACCGCTAGAGCCGCGTCGGCCGATGGCGGCCGGTGTGCGGCCCTCGGCGTCCGCAATCCGGTGCCGGGCGCGGGCGCGTCCTTGCTACGTTCGCGGGATGAGCGACTGGGACGCGCGGGCCGTACGGGCGCGGCTGCGCGCGAAGACCTTCCGCCACGAGCTGAGGCCGCCGCTGCCGGAGGCGGAGGTCCGGGCCTTCGAGGCGGAGCACGGCATCCGGCTGCCTGAGGAGTACCGGACGTTCGTCACGACGGTCGGCGACGGCCCGGCGGGCCCCCGGCGCGGGCTGATGCCGCTGATCACCCCGCGCCCCGAGGCCGACGACGACTGGGCGGTGGACGACGAGTGGCGCGATGACCGCCGCCCGGGCCGGCTGGCCGCACCCTGCCCGATCCGCGCGCCCCGTCCGTTCGACGAGAACCGCCGGTTCGACGAGGCCGAGGGGCTGACTCTGGGCACGCTCATGCTGGCCGAGGAGGGCTGCGGCATCTTCGTGAGGCTGATCCTGGGCGGGCCGCTGGCCGGTCAGGTCTGGCACGTGGACCAGGTGTTCGGCTGCCATGCGCCCGAGAGCCCGGACTTCCGCACCTGGTACACCGACTGGCTGGAGCAGTGATGGACACACGGACCGCGCACACCTCGCAACTGTCCGCCGGTGAGCTCGGCGCGATCCGGACGCTGCTCGACGACGCCTTCGAGGGAGACTTCGCCGACGAGGACTTCGAGCACGCGCTCGGCGGGATGCACGTCCTGATCGGTGTGGACGGCCGGCTCGCCGCCCACGGCAGCGTCGTGCAGCGGCGGGTCGTGCACCGCGGGCACGCCCTGCGCACGGGATACGTCGAGGCCGTGGCCGTACGGGCCGACCTGCGCCGGCGCGGTCTCGGCGGGCGGGTCATGGCCGGGCTGGAGCAGGTCGTGGCCCGGGCCTACGTGCTGGGAGCGCTGTCGGCGTCGGAGGAGGGGGCCGGGCTCTACCTGGCCCGAGGCTGGTCGGTGTGGCCGGGCGAGGTGGGCGCGCTCTCGCCGGACGGGCCGGTACGGCTGCCCGAGGAGGAGGGCTCCACCTACGTGTGGGCGCCGCCCGGCGGAGCCCGGCCGGACCCCGCCGCGCGGCTCGACTTCGACTGGCGCGACGGGGACGTCCTCTAGCGGGGCCTACGCCGGGAAGGAGGGCCTACGACCCCGTGACGCTCGCCGAGCCCGTTTCGATGTGGCCCGTGTAACGGCGCGACCAGGTGCCGTCGGAGCCGGCCAGGATCGTGAAGTCGTACCAGCCCTTGTGGTACGCCACCGCGTTGAAGAAGTCCTCGCGGGAGGAGTTCGCCGGGACGGTGTAGGTCCACGGGCCGTCCGAACGGTAGGCGTTGGAGCGGATGGTGAAGGTGACGGGGGAGGCGGAGGAGTTCGTCATCCTGAACCAGATCGCCGTCCTGCCCGTGCCGGACTCCACGGCGAAGCGCGCCGCCACCTCGATCGCCCGGCCCGCCTTCGTCGTGTCGCCGATGAAGCGCCGCAGGAAGCGGTTCGGCCCGTACATCGAGATGTCGTACTTGCCGGAGCCGTGGCCGAGCCCGATGTGGAAGTAGTCGGTGGCCGTGGCGCCCGGGTCCACCGTGTACTGCCAGGCCGCCGTGTCCCGGTGCTGGTGCGGATGGATCGAGAAGTGCGCCGGGCGCTGGGCCAGGGCGCCCTGGTTGCTCATCGAGAACCAGGCCGTGATCTGACCGGCCGCTCCGAACTCGAAGCGGTCCAGGTTGCCGTTGACCTGGTACGGGAGGGCGCGCGCCGGGCGAGTGCCGGGCTCCTGCGCCGGGAGGGCGTTGTCCTGCGGCACCGGATTGGGCAGCGGGGCGCAGGTCGCCTGGCCGATCACCCTCGCGGTCGACGGGAGGCCCGCGGGGACCCCGTACACCGGTCGCGTGAAGTCGAAGACACCGGTCAGGTCGCCCACCACCCTGCGGCGCCAGGCGCTGATGTTCGGGCAGGCGGCGGGGGTGCCGAGGGCGGCCGACCAGGTCTCCATGAAGCGGAGCACCGAGGTGTGGTCGAAGACCTCC
Organism: Streptomyces sp. NPDC090021; assembly: GCF_044748225.1. Classification (NCBI taxonomy): domain Bacteria; kingdom Bacillati; phylum Actinomycetota; class Actinomycetes; order Kitasatosporales; family Streptomycetaceae; genus Streptomyces; species Streptomyces sp. NPDC090021. The sequence goes on from NZ_JBIVFO010000065.1 coordinate 10,614, forward strand.
GAGCTGACCCAGCCGCCGCGCGTCCAGGGGGACATGACCAGCATCGGGACGCGGAAGCCGAGCCCGATCGGGATGCCGTCGAGGTACTCGCCGGGGGTGCCGGGCGGGGCGACCGGCGGCGGCACGTGGTCGAAGAAGCCGTCGTTCTCGTCGTAGTTGAGGAACAGGACGGTGGAGTCGAAGACCTCGGGGTTCGCGGCGAGGGCGCGGTAGACCAGGTCGACGAAGTGCGCGCCGTCGCCGGGCGGTGCGTAGGGGTGTTCCGAGAAGGCCTCGTTCGCGACGACCCAGGACACCTGGGGCAGGGTGCCCGCGACGACGTCGGCGCGGATCGCGGCCGCGATGTCGTCCGGGGTGGAGCCGGTGACCCTGGGGACCGATCCCATGCCCCGGTCCCACAGCGGGTTGCCGGGGGCGGCGTCGGTGAAGTTCTTGAAGTAGGCCAGGCCGTTGTCGCCGTAGTTGTCCTGGGCGTTCTGGTAGACCTTCCAGGTCATACCGGCGCGCTGGAGGGTTTCCGCGTACGTCTCCCAGGTGAGCCCCGACTCCTCGCCGCCGTCCTTGCTGGCCGCGTCGATCTTCCCGCTCCACAGGAAGGTGCGGTTCGGGCCGGTGGCACTGAGGGCGGAGCAGAAGTAGGCGTCGCAGATCGTGTAGTGGTCGGCGAGGGCGTAGTGGAAGGGGAGGTCGCCGCGGTCCAGGTGGCCGAGGGTGCGGGTGCTGCCCACGCCCAGCACCCAGTTGTCCATCCGGCCCTTGTTCCACGCCGCGTGCTGCGAGGTCCAGCTGTGCGGGAGGTCGCCGCTGCACTGGGCGAGGGTCGCGCCGTCCGCGCCGCCCGCCGGCGGGGTGGCCGAGAGTTTCCACGGGTACTGCCGGGCACCCCAGTTGGGCTGGTTGAAGGTGCCCCAGCCGCCCGGGATGTTGCCGGCGGCGCGGTCGCCGAAGCCGCGCACGCCCTTCAGCCTGCCGAAGTAGTGGTCGAAGCCGCGGTTCTCCTGCATCAGGACCACCACGTGCCGCACGTCGGTGATGGTGCCGCTCGCGGCGGCCGCGGCCGCCGACGAGGGCGCCGCGACGGGCAGCGCCGCACCCGCCATCAGCCCTGCGCCGATGCCCACGAAACCTCTGCGGCTGATCGGTGTCACTGGTCGCTCGCCTCCCACTGTGGTGCCCCGGTGGCACATCGACGGCAAGGGTGGCGGGGGCGGCCGTAAAGGTCTACATCCGTGCGGCAAGAGTTCGGTGAACTTCGGGTCGGCCGCGATCAGCCGCCGACCCGTACGAGCATCTTGCCCACGTTCTCCCCGCGGAGCATGCCCCGGAAGGCGTCCACGGTGTGCTCGAAGCCCTGCACGACGGTGGTGTCGGTGCCGATCCGGCCGCTGCGCAGATGAGGGACGAGGAAGTCCTCCAGCTCGTCCTGCAGATTGGTGTGATGGCGGACCAATACGCCTTCCATGCGCAGCGACTTGTGGACGACCTCGAAGAGGTTGCGGGGTGCGGCGGGGGAGCGGTCGCCGTTGTAGGTCGAGACGGCGCCGACCCAGGCGATCCGCCCGAACTCGCGCAGCGCGCCGATCGCGCCCTCCAGGTGCTCGCCGCCCACGTTGTCCACGTAGACGTCGATGCCCTCGGGGGCGACCTCGGCGAGCTGCTCGCCTACCGGGGCGTCGCGGTAGTCGAAAGCCGCGTCAAAACCCAGGACGTCCGTGAGGTGGCGGACCTTCGCCGCCGAGCCCGCGCTGCCGATGACCCGCCGGGCGCCCAGCAGCCGGGCGATGTGTCCGGTGGCGGTGCCGACCCCGCCCGCGGCGGCGGAGACGAACAGGTCCTCGCCCGCGCGCAGCGCCGCCGTCCGGGTCAGTGCGGCGTATGCCGTCAGGCCGGTGCCGCCGAGGATCGAGAGGTACGCCTCCAGCGGGACGCCCGTGTGGTCGCGCAGTCGGCGTGTTCCCGCCTCGCCGAGGGTGACGAGGGCGTGCGTGCGCCAGCCCTCGCGGTGGAAGACCAGGTCGCCCTCGCGCAGCCCGGGGTCGCGGGAGGCGATCACCCGGCCCAGCGAGCGGCCCTCCAGCGGGGTGTTCAGCTCGAAGCCGCCCTCCCCGCCGTCCATCAGGCCGCGGTGGTACGGGTCCACGGAGAGCAGCAGATTCTCCACCAGGGCGGTGCCGGGCCGAGGCTCGGGGACCGGGGAGGTGACGTACGCGAAGTCGGAGGCGGCGGGGAAGCCCGTCGGGCGGGCGATCTGGTGGACGGCGTGAGCGGTGTTCGTGGTCATGGCCATGACGCTAGGAAGGAATCCGGCGGCCGGGCAGGGGGTTGGGTTCATGGAAGTCACGCATCCATGAACAGCACTCATACGATGAGGTGGGCCCCTGTGTCCGAACTCCTCCCGCAGGAACTGCGGATCCTGGTCGCCGTCGCGGAAGCCGGCGCGTTCTCCGCCGCAGCCGCGGCACTCGGCGTCACCCAGTCGGCCGTGTCCCACTCGGTGCGCGGCAGTGAGGCCAAGCTCGGCGCCGTGCTCTTCGAGCGGGGGCGGTCCGGGGCGTCGCCCACCCCGGCGGGGGAGCGGGCGGTCGGCCACGCCCGCCGCATCCTGCGGTCGTACGAGGTCATGGGCGCGGAGGTGCGCGGCGCGGCCCGGGAGGGGGGCCGCGAGGCACTCGGGGGCGTCCTGCGGATCGTGGCGTTCCGCAGCGCCGCCCTGCATCTGCTGCCCCCGGCTCTGGAGCGGCTTGTCGCCCGGCACCCCGGCATCCGACCCGAGGTCCGCGTGGTGCGCGAGATCGGCGCGGGAGCGGCCGGGGAAGTGGCGGCGGGCCGCGCCGACCTGGGCATCGCCACGCTGGGCGGCGCCCGGGAGGAGGCGCCTGCCGGTCTGCTGAGCGGAGTGCTCGCGCAGGAGGCGTACCACCTGGTGCACCCGGCCGGGCATCCGGACCCGAGGTCGCTGCCGCTCATGGACTGGGACGAGAACTGCGGCTCCTACACCCGCGCATGGTGGCGGGCCCAGGACTGGATCCCGCGGGCCACGGTCACGGCGGAGGACGACGCGATGGTACTGACCATGGTCGGCCGCGGGCTCGGGATGGCGATCATGCCCGAGCTGTCGCTGAGGGACGCGACCGAGGCGGTGGAGATCACCGGTCTGGGCCCGCAGGGGCCCGTGAGACAGGTGGGATACGTCACTACGTCGGAATCCGCCGCAACCCTCGCCGTCAGGGCCCTGATCAGGGAGCTTCGCTCGGTGGGAGGCTGAATCGGAGCTTCGGAAGCAGGCTTTTCGAGGGGATTCGCGTCTCAGATAGTAGGAAGTCCGAGTAATTGCCGAGACATACAGCGGGACCTGGCCTAGCTTTGTAGAAGCCGAACGTCTCGCCGATCGGGCGAATGGCGGTCGAGAGCGCGTGCCCCTGGCAGGCAACCCCTGCGGCGCGCTGCTCCCCGCCCCTTCCGGCGCCTTGAAGGAACCCCTCATCCGTGGCCCCGCCACGCCCGTGATCTCAAGGAGTCGATCACCATGACCGCAACCACCGCCACCCGCCGCGTCCGCCACGCCTCCGCCTCGGCCGACGAACGCAAGAACGCCGCCGCGGCCCTGCAGCGCGCCCTCGACCGCCGTGACAACGGCGGCTCGACCGGCCACTGACCAGCCCCCGGGGCGACGCCCGCCCGGGACATTTCGCGTCCACATCGTGGACGTGAAATGTCTGAAGGCTGGACACGGAGTACGGTTTCGCCATGTCGACCAGCATCAATCTCGCAGTGATCCCCGGTGATGGCATCGGCCAGGAAGTCGTGGCTCAGGGACTCAAGGTCCTTACCGCGGTCCTGCCCCAGGATGTGAAGTTGGAGACCAGGCAATACGACCTCGGCGCCCAGCGCTGGCACCGCACCGGTGAGACCCTCCCGGACGCGGAACTCGAAGCCCTCAAGCACCACGACGCGATCCTGCTGGGCGCCATCGGTGACCCCTCGGTCCCGTCCGGCGTGCTGGAGCGCGGCCTGCTGCTCAAGCTGCGCTTCGCCTTCGACCACTTCATCAACCTGCGGCCGTCGAAGCTGTTCCCCAACACCGCCACCCCGCTGGCGGGCCGCCCGGACATCGACTTCGTCGTGGTCCGCGAGGGCACCGAGGGCCCGTACACCGGCAACGGCGGCAGCCTGCGCACCGGTACCCCCGCCGAGGTGGCCACCGAGGTCAGCGTCAACACCGCGTACGGCGTCGAGCGCGTCGTCCGTGACGCGTACGAGCGGGCCAATGCCCGCCCCCGCAAGAAGCTGACGCTGGTCCACAAGAACAACGTCCTCGTGTACGCGGGCCACATGTGGAAGAACATCTTCGACAAGGTCGGCCAGGAGTACCCCGAGGTCACCACGGACTACCTGCACGTCGACGCGGCGACGATCTTCTTCGTCACCCAGCCGGAGCGCTTCGACGTCATCGTCACGGACAACCTCTTCGGTGACATCCTCACCGACCTGGCCGCGGCCGTCACGGGCGGAATCGGCCTGGCCGCCTCCGGGAACATCAACCCGACGGGCGCCTTCCCGTCCATGTTCGAGCCCGTCCACGGCTCGGCCCCGGACATCGCCGGCACCGGCAAGGCCGACCCGACCGCGACGATCCTCTCCGTCGCCCTCCTGCTGCGCCACCTGGGCTACGAGGCCGAGGCCGTCCGCATCGAGGACGCGGTCTCCGCCGACCTCGCCGAGCGTGACGGCGCCTTCCGCTCCACCGACGCGATCGGCGACGCCCTCGCCGCGCGAGTAGCCGGCTGACCCGGCCGCTCCGCCCCAGGAAGCCGCCGGGTCACAATGGGACCTGGCGGCTTTTCCTGTGCGGCCCCGGGTGCCACCATCTCCCCTGGGCCGCAATCCCCCGCTTCTCCGAAGCCTGCCCGCGCGCGATAATCGAACGCGAGGCCGCGGAATACGGGGAAGCTCGGACGTCCTAGTACGCCGTGAGCGCGGTCCGCCATACACAACCGGTGAAGGACAAGCACTCATGACGACGCCCACGATCGAGCTCAAGCCCTCCTCGAACCCGCTGTCCGACGCGGAGCGCGAGGCGATCCTGGCCAGCCCCGGCTTCGGCCGCCACTTCACCGACCACATGGTGACGATCAAGTGGACCGAGGGCCGTGGCTGGCACGACGCCGAACTGGTCCCGTACGCGCCGCTCTCGATCGACCCGGCGAACATGACCCTGCACTACGCGCAGACGATCTTCGAGGGGCTCAAGGCCTACCGTCAGCCCGACGGCACCGTCGCCACCTTCCGCCCCGAGGCCAACGCGGCACGCTTCCAGGCCTCGGCCCGCCGCATGGCGATGCCCGAGCTGCCGGTCGAGCTGTTCATCGAGGCCTGCGACGCCCTGATCAAGCAGGACCGCGCCTGGGTCCCGGACTCCGGCGAGGCCTCCCTCTACCTGCGGCCCTTCATGTTCGCCTCCGAGGTCGGCCTCGGTGTCCGCCCGGCCAACGAGTTCCTCTTCATCGTCATCGCCTCGCCGGCCGGCGCGTACTTCCCCGGCGGGGTCAAGCCCGTCTCCGTCTGGCTCTCCGAGGACTACGTCCGCGCGGTCAAGGGCGGCACCGGCGCGGCCAAGACCGGCGGCAACTATGCGGCCTCCCTGGTCGCGCAGGCCCAGGCCGCCTCCCAGGGCTGCGACCAGGTGGTCTGGCTCGACGCCGTCGAGCACCGCTGGATCGAGGAGATGGGCGGGATGAACCTGTACTTCGTGTACGGCGACCGCATCGTCACCCCCGAGCTGACCGGCTCGCTGCTCCCCGGCATCACCCGCGACTCCCTCCTCACGATCGCGCGCGACCTGGGCTACACCGCCGAGGAGGGCCGCCTGACCACCGAGGACTGGCAGCGCGACAACGCCAACGGCACCCTCACCGAGGTGTTCGCCTGCGGCACCGCCGCCGTCATCACCCCGGTCGGCTCGGTCAAGTCCGAGCGTGCCCAGTGGACCCAGGGCGACGGTGAGCCGGGCGAGGTCACCATGCGTCTGCGCAAGGCGCTGCTGGAGCTCCAGACCGGCCACGCCGCCGACACCCACGGCTGGATGCACCCCCTGGGCTAACCCCCTGGGGTAGCCGCCGCCTGCGTACGGGAGCGGGCCCGCACTTTCCGGATCTCCGGGGTGCGGGCCCGCTCGCGTACGGGGGACCTCAGGCGTTCGCGGGCTCCTCGGCGAGGGCGGCGGCCGGGGCCCGGGCGGAAGCGCGGCGGAAGGTGAGCGCGGTGTGCACGAGGCCGCCGGTGAGGCCGGACAGGACGAAGGAACAGTCCACGCCGCCGGTGAGGGCAAGCAGCGGACCCTCGTAGAACGGGGTGGTCACGGCGAGCAGGCCGACGGCCGCGCCGATCGCCCAGGAGGCGGTGGCCGCGATGTTCCAGCCGGATCGGTACCAGTAGGCCCCGCCCACCGAACGGCGGTTGAAGACCTGGAGCGCGTCGGCGTCGTAGACCCCGCGGCAGCGGACGTGGCCGATCAGGGTGATCACGGCCCACGGGGTGCCGATCGCGGTCAGCACCAGCACGAACGAGGTCATCGCGGACTGCACGTCCCACTCGAAGGACCCGACGAACACGAAGGCGGTCGCGACGGCTGCGGCGATCACGGTGGCGGTGGTGCGGGTGGCCCGGGGGACGATCGCGTCGAGGTCCAGGCCCATGGAGTAGAGCATCAGCCCGGCGTTGCCGACCGAGCCGGCCGCGGCCGCCACCAGCAGCGGGAGCAGGTACCACAGCGGCGCGGCCTCGACCAGCGCACCGGCGTAGTCCAGGCCCGCCCGGGCGGCCAGCGCGGTGAAGGTGCCGAAGAGCTGCGGGATCAGCAGGCCGATCAGCAGGCCGAAGGCGGTGGCCCACAGGACCTTGCGCGAGGTGTGCCGGCGCGGGGAGACGTAGCGCGTGTAGTCGCCCAGCAGGGTGATGAAGGCGACGGGTCCGCTGAGCCCCGCGGCGACGGCGGCCAGCAGCCACGTCGGCCAGAAGGAGCCGAGCAGGTACGGGGTCTCGGGCGGCGCGGCGGTGGTGAAGTCCGGGGCGTAGGCGACGAAGCCGGCCGCCAGCAGCAGCACCATGGCGATGGACAGCACCTTGCTCATGCGCAGCAGCAGCCGGTAGCCGAAGACGGCCGCGACGACGGTGCACACGGCGAGCAGGCCGTACATGACGGCCCGCGAGAGGCCGGTGTCCGGGAGCCCGGTGAGCCGCGCGAGGGTGCCGACCATCACGTCGCCGCCGATCCACAGCGTGAGCGCGGTGTAGCCGAGCGAGAGCAGCAGCCCCACCACCGATCCCACGAGCCGGCCGCGCACACCGAACTGCGCGCCGCTGGAGGTGGAGAGGTTGGTCGCGGTGCGCAGGGAGACGAGAGCCAGCGGCGCGGTGAAGGCGATGCCGACGAGGGTGCCGGTCACGATGGCCGTGACCGAGGGCCACAGGCCCAGTCCGAAGGACGGGGGCAGCCAGCCGAAGACGATCACACCGAGGCACAGGTTGGAGCCGAGGAGGATCGAGATCAGGTCACGGGGACCGCTGGTCCGCTCCTCCTCGGGGATGGTGTCGACTCCGCGCTGTTCGATGGGCATAGGGGACTCCCTTGGCAGGGCGGGGGGTGGTTGCGCTTCTCTTTGAGCGACACTCAATGTGACTCAGGCCCTGTGTTCAGGTCAATGATTCCCAGCCATGAAATGAAGAGTTAGAGTGATGCTCTAACTCTTCGACTCAAGAGGTGGTGGATCGGCGTGCGGCTGACCCCTACGGAGCGCGACCGGCTGCTGCTCCGCAGCGCCGCGGAACTGGCCAGGGCCCGGCGGGCCCGCGGCCTGAAGCTCAACGTCCCGGAAGCCACCGCGCTGATCGCGGACACGGTCTGCGAGGCGGCACGCGACGGCAGACGGCTCGCCGAGGCCATCGAGGAGGCCCGCAGCGTGCTGGGCCCCGACGACGTCCTGCCGGGCGTCGCGGACGTGGTCACCGAGGTGCACGTGGAAGCCGTCTTCGACGACGGGTCCCGCCTCGCCGTGGTCCCGTCCCCCGTCCGGGGCGCGGTGACGCTCGGCGACGACGCCCCGGGCGCCGTCGTCCCCGGCCCCGGCGTGCCCCGGCCGGAGCCGGCCGTGCACCTGCGCGTGCGCAACACCGCCGCCGTACCCGTCAGCGTGACCTCGCACTTCCACTTCTTCGAGGCGAACCCGCGCCTGGACTTCGACCGCGCCGCCGCCTACGGCATGCGGCTGTGTGCGTCGGCGGGCTCCTCCGTACGGTTCGACATGCCGACCCGCCGACGCCGGGTCGCCGTCCGTGACACCCGCGGCATCGGACCCGCCGACCTGATCCTCAACTCCCGGGTGGGCGCGGTCGACGTGGACGCGCGCAGCGGACTCGTCTCCCTCGACGGGGAACCCCTGCGCTCCGAAGCCGCCGCATCGGTCTCCCTCAACCGCCTGTACTTCCTGTAAGCCAGCACAGCCGTAAGGACCTGCCTGCCATGACCGCCAAGCCCGTGCACAACGGATTCCGGATGCCCGCCGAGTGGACGCCCCACGAGCGCACCTGGATGGCCTGGCCCAGCCCGAACCCGACCTTCACCACCGAGCAGGAGCTCGCCGAGGCCCGCGAGGCCTGGGGGGCCGTCGCCCGCGCGGTGCGCGCGTACGAACCCGTGACCCTCGTGGTCTCCCCGGGCGACGCCGACAACGCCCGGGCGATCGCCGGCGCCGGCGACGGCCACCCGCTCGATGTCGTCGAGCGCCCGCTCGACGACGCCTGGATGCGCGACATCGGCCCGACCTTCGTCACCGACGACGCCGGCGAGCTGGCCGCCGTCGACTGGACCTTCAACGGCTGGGGCGCCCAGGAGTGGGCCCGCTGGGAGCACGACTCGAAGATCGCCCGGCAGGTCTCGGACGTGCTGGGCACCCGCACGTTCAGCACCCCGCTGGTCAACGAGGGCGGCGCGATCCACGTGGACGGCGAGGGCACCGTCCTGCTCACCGACACCGTCCAGCTGGGCAAGGGCCGCAACCCCGACTGGACCCGCGAGCAGGTCGAGGCCGAGATCCACGCCCACCTCGGCACCACCAGGGCGATCTGGCTGCCGTACGGCCTGGCCGGTGACTACGGCACCTACGGCACGCAGGGCCACGTCGACATCGTCGCGGCCTTCGCCCGTCCCGGTGTGGTCATGGTCCACACCCAGCCCGACCCCTCCCACCCGGACCACGAACGCTGCAGGACCATCGCGGCGATCCTGCGCGCGTCCACCGACGCCGCCGGCCGGAGGCTGGAGGTCGTGGAGATCCCCGCGCCGACCGTGCTGGAGGAGGACGGCGAGTGGGTGGACTACTCGTACATCAACCACTACCTGTGCAACGAAGGCGTCGTGCTGTGCTCCTTCGACGACCCCCGCGACGAGGAGGCGGCCGAGATCTTCCGCGGGCTGTTCCCTGATCGGACCGTGACCCTCGTCGACGCACGTACGATTTTCGCCGGGGGTGGCGGTATCCACTGCATCACCCAGCAGCAGCCGAAGGTCTGACCTACGGCGGACCTCATCGAAGGAGCGGCGCATGGCGGCGGGTGGAGTACCGGTACGGGCGGCGCGCAAGAACGCGCCCCCGCGCGAGGACGTACTCGTCGCCGCCATGGCCACGATCGCCGAGCGCGGCCTGGACGGCCTGACCATGGCCGGCCTGGGCCGCGAGGTCGGCATGAGCAGCGGCCACCTTCTCTACTACTTCCGCAGCAAGGACGAACTCCTGCTCCAGACCCTGGAGTGGAGCGAGGCCGAACTGGGCGGTGCGCGTCGCGCCCTGCTCGCCCGCCGAGGCCCGGTGGCCGAGCGGCTGCAGGCGTACGTGGACCTGTACGTGCCCACCCGGGCCCGCGACCCGCACTGGACGCTGTGGCTGGAGGTGTGGAACCGGTCCCAGAACGCGGGCCCCCAGGAACGCGACCGGCAGGCGGCCATCGAGGGCGCCTGGCACCGCGACCTGGTGGCGCTGCTCGCCGAGGGCATCTCGCGCGGGGAGTTCCGCGCGGTGGACGCCGAACGCGTGGCGACCCGCGTCCGGGCCCTCCTCGACGGCTTCAGCATCCAGCTGGCGGTGGGCCTCCCGACACTCGACCGGCCGGCCATCCTGGCCCACGTCCGCGAGTTCCTCGACGACACCCTGTCCGTGCGGCCGTAGGCGTTCCGCCACGGACGGGCACTGCCCGCATCGTGAGATGCCCGTCCATCCGCGGCGAGGGGTGTGGCAGACTGCGAGCGTGCCTGCTCAGCTCATGATTATCGCCAGCAGCGCGCCGGTCCCCAGTGGCCGCTGAACCGTGGAAGAACTTCGCGGAAGCGGCCACCGTGCCTCGGACCCGCGTGCAGACCTCTCGCTACCCGCGAGAGGTTTTTTCGTTTCCCGGACCATCCCGACCGGGAACGCACCGCACGCGATGATGGGGGCAGTGGACCCGGGGTTTCACGGAACCACTCATCCGACAGGAGTCAGATCAGCATGACGACACCAGAGGCGGCAACAGCGCTGTCCGGAGGCCTGGACGACAGCTTCCACGTCTTCGACACCACCCTGCGCGACGGCGCCCAGCGTGAGGGCATCAACCTCACGGTCGCCGACAAGCTGACGATCGCGCGTCATCTGGACGACTTCGGAGTGGGCTTCATCGAGGGCGGCTGGCCCGGCGCCAACCCCCGCGACACCGAGTTCTTCGCCCGCGCCCGCGCGGAGATCGACTTCAAGAACGCCCGGCTGGTGGCCTTCGGTGCCACCCGCCGGGCCGGCGGCTCGGCCGACCAGGACCCGCAGGTGCGGGCCCTGCTGGAGTCCGGCGCCCCCGTGATCACGCTCGTCGCCAAGTCCCACGACCGCCACGTCGAGCTCGCCCTGCGCACCACCCTCGACGAGAACCTGGAGATGGTCCGGGACACCGTCTCCCACCTGGTGGCGCAGGGCCGCCGGGTCTTCGTCGACTGCGAGCACTTCTTCGACGGCTACCGCGCCAATCCCGAGTACGCGAAGTCCGTCGTGCGCGCCGCCTACGAGGCCGGGGCCGACGTCGTCATCCTCTGCGACACCAACGGGGGCATGCTGCCCGCCCAGGTGTCGGCGACCGTCGCCACCGTCCTGGCCGACACCGGCGCCCGCCTGGGCATCCACGCCCAGGACGACACCGGCTGCGCCGTCGCCAACACCCTGGCCGCCGTCGACGCGGGCGCCACCCACGTGCAGTGCACCGCGAACGGCTACGGCGAGCGCGTCGGCAACGCCAACCTGTTCCCCGTCGTCGCGGCACTGGAGATCAAGTACGGGCGCAGGGTGCTTCCCGACGGCGCGCTCGCCGAGATGACCCGGATCTCGCACGCCATCGCCGAGGTCGTCAACCTCACCCCCTCCACCCACCAGCCCTACGTCGGCGTCTCCGCCTTCGCGCACAAGGCGGGCCTGCACGCCTCGGCGATCAAGGTGGACCCGGACCTCTACCAGCACATCGACCCCGAGCGGGTCGGCAACACCATGCGGATGCTGGTCTCCGACATGGCCGGCCGCGCCTCCATCGAGCTCAAGGGCAAGGAGCTCGGCGTCGACCTCGGCGGGGACCGCGCGCTGATCTCCCGGGTCGTGGAGCGGGTCAAGGAGCGCGAGCTCCAGGGCTACACCTACGAGGCGGCCGACGCCTCCTTCGAGCTGCTCCTGCGGGCCGAGGCGGAGGGGCGGGCCCGCAAGTACTTCCGCATCGAGTCCTGGCGGGCCATCGTCGAGGACCGCCCGGACGGCACCCACGCCAACGAGGCCACGGTGAAGCTGTGGGCCAAGGGCGAGCGGATCGTGGCGACGGCCGAGGGCAACGGCCCGGTCAACGCGCTGGACCGGGCCCTGCGGGTGGCGCTGGAGCGGTTCTACCCGCAGCTCGCCAAGTTCGAGCTGGTCGACTACAAGGTCCGCATCCTGGAGGGCACGCACGGTACGGAGTCCACGACCCGGGTGCTCATCGCCACGACGGACGGGATCCGCGAGTGGTCCACGGTCGGGGTCGCCCCCAACGTGATCGCCGCCTCCTGGCAGGCCCTGGAGGACGCCTTCACCTACGGCCTCCTGCACGCGGGCGTCGAACCGGCCGAGTAGCCGCCGTCGGCCCGGGTCGGCACGGCCCGGCGCGCTGCTCGCGGCCCGGCGAGGTCCCGGGCGGCGCAGGGCACCTGCCCGTGGTGGGCGCCGTCCTCCGGCGGGGAGAACCCCGCGAGGTACTGGCGGCCGGGATCCGCCGCCCACCGTCCGGCTCGGCACTCCAGGACGCCGGCGGCCCGACACGCGCGCCGACGCCTCGCGGGCAGGGCGGGCCGGAGTCCCGGCGTCCGGTCAGGGGCGTCCTTATGTCCGGCTCACACGGGAAAGTGCCAGTTCGGGTAGCGTCAAGGATATGAGGACCAGGCTGATATCCATACGTTGGGGATCGTTGCTCTCCGGTCTGCTGCTGGCCCTCGGCGCGACCGCCCTGGCGGCCGCACCGCAGGCATCGGCCGACACCGGAGTCGCCGCCGTGGGAGAGGCCCTGAAGGAGGGTCCCGTGTACGTCGACCCCCGGGCCGCGGCACAGCTGCCGAAGGCCGAGGCCGACGCGCTCGCCGAGAAGATCAAGGACGCCGGGAAGCCGGTCTTCGTCGCCGTGCTCCCGGACGCCGCGGACTTCCCGCAGGACAAGGTGCTCGCCGCGGTCCGCGCGGAGACCGGCATCACCGGGCTCTACGCGATCCGGCTGGGCGACGGCTTCAGCGCCGGCGCCGACCGCGCCGTGATGCCGACCAACGCCGTCCGCAACCTCACCGAGGCGGTCAAGACCGGCGCCCCGGTCGACGCGAGCACCCAGCTCAACAACTTCGTGGACCAGGCCCTGACCCAGACCAGGGGCAGCGCCCCCGACTCCTGGGGCACCACGGGCGCCGCCGACGGCGTCCCGGTGGGCGGCCTGATCACCCTCGGCGCGGTGGCCGCGATCGGCGGCGGCGGTGCGTACGCGATGGTCCGCCACAACCGCAGGAAGAAGGAAGAGGCCCGGCGCGAGGCCGTCGAGCGACTCGGCGTGGTCGTCGACGAGGACATCACGGCCTTCGGCGAGGAGCTGGAGCGCCTCGACTTCCATCCGGGTGAGCCGGGCGCCGACGACGCCATGCGCGCGGACTACGAGCGAGGACTCGACTCGTACGAGACGGCCAAGCGGATCATGGCCTCCGTGGAGCGCCCGGAAGAGGTCACCGGGGTGACCCAGGCCCTGGAGGACGGCCGGTACGCCCTGGCCTGCCTGGACGCGCGCCGCAGGGGCGAGCCGGTGCCCGAGCGCCGCCTGCCCTGCTTCTTCGACCCGCGTCACGGGCCGAGCACCGAGGACGCGACCTGGGCCCCGGCCGCGGGGGCGGCGCGTACGGTGCCCGTCTGCACGGCGGACGCGGTGCGGCTGCGCGACGGACTGGACCCGGCCGTGCGCACCGTCGACACCGGGCGCGGACCGCGGCCGTACTACGACGCCGGCCCGGCGTACGGACCCTGGGCCGGCGGCTACTTCGGCGGCGGCATCCTGCCCGGCCTGCTCATGGGCACCATGCTCGGTTCGATGATGTCCACCCCCGCCTACGCCGCGGACTACGGCGGCGGCACGGACGGTGGCTACGACGGCGGGGACTTCTCCGGGGCCGACTTCAACCCGTCCGACTTCGGGGGCGGGGACTTCGGCGGCGGAGGCGGATTCGGCGGTGGTGGATTCGACGGGGGCGGCTTCTAGACCGCGCCGTCCCCGGGTCGCCCAGGGGCCGGTCAGGCCTGCTTGACGGCGGAGATGTCGAAGGTCAGCTTCACCTTGTCGCTGACCACGACGCCGCCGGTCTCCAGCGCCGCGTTCCAGGTCAGGCCCCAGTCGGAACGCAGGATCTCGGCGCTGCCCTCGAAGCCGACGCGCTGGTTGCCGTACGGGTCGGTGGCGGAGCCGTTGAACTCCAGGTCGATGGAGAGGGGCCGGGTGACGTCCTTGAGGGTGAGGTCGCCGGTGATCCGGTAGGTGTCCCCGCCGAGGATCGCGGCCTCGGTGGAGCGGAAGGTCATCAGCGGGAAGGCCTCGGCGTCGAAGAAGTCGCCGCTGCGCAGGTGGCCGTCACGGTCGGCGATGCCGGTGTCCACGGAGGCGATCTTCACATCGATCGACGCGGTGGAGCGGGCCGGGTCGGAGCCGTCCAGGTGCAGCGTTCCCTCGTGGTCGGCGAAGGAGCCGCGGACGTTGGTCACCATCGCGTGGCGGACGGTGAAGCCGATGCTGCTGTGGGCGGGGTCGATGGCGTAGTCGCCGGTGAGGGCGGCGAGCGCCGGGTCCACATCCAGGGTGGCGACGGCGGCGGTGTTCTCCTGGGTGCGGCGGGTGAAGAGGCCCATGACCTACTCCTCGATAGTGGTTCCTGTGTGGGGGACGCGGAGCTGTTGAATGTTCAACGACTTCGACACCGGAGACACTAGAACCATTCCGTTCAAATTTCAACCACCCGTCGGGGTGTCGGCGATTTCTGTGAAGGTCCTACAAGCGGGGATGACCCCATCTGGCGGAGTCCTTAATTCCCAGGGCTGTTCTGTGCGGGCCGGACAGCGGAAGACTCCCGAGACTGTGCGGAATGAACGGAGGTTTTTCATCACGATCTTCGTAAGGTCGGTACATGACCGTTGTGGACCAGATCCCGAGCGAGCCGACGGACGCCCGTGGGCGCGTGGCCGAGCTGCACTCCCTGCGCGAGCAGGCGCGGCGTGGACCGAGTGACCGTGCGACCGAGGCCCAGCACGCGAAGGGCAAGCTGACGGCGCGCGAGCGCATCGCACTGCTCCTCGACGAAGGGTCCTTCAAGGAGGTCGAGCAGCTGCGCCGCCACCGGGCGACCGGCTTCGGCCTGGAGAACAAGAAGCCGTACACCGACGGTGTCATCACCGGCTGGGGCACGGTCGAGGGCCGCACGGTCTTCGTCTACGCGCACGACTTCCGGATCTTCGGCGGCGCCCTCGGCGAGGCCCACGCCACCAAGATCCACAAGATCATGGACATGGCCATCGCGGCCGGTGCCCCGCTGGTCTCCCTCAACGACGGCGCCGGCGCCCGGATCCAGGAGGGCGTCTCCGCCCTCGCCGGCTACGGCGGCATCTTCCAGCGCAACACCAAGGCCTCGGGCGTCATCCCGCAGATCTCGGTGATGCTCGGCCCGTGCGCCGGCGGCGCCGCGTACTCCCCGGCCCTGACGGACTTCGTCTTCATGGTCCGGGACACCTCGCAGATGTTCATCACCGGCCCGGACGTGGTCCGCGCGGTGACCGGCGAGGAGATCACCCAGAACGGCCTCGGCGGCGCCGACGTGCACGCCGAGACCTCGGGCGTCGCGCACTTCGCGTACGACGACGAGGAGACCTGCATCTCCGAGGTGCGCTACCTCATCTCGATGCTCCCCTCGAACAACCGCGAGAACCCGCCCGTCCACGAGACGAGCGACCCGGCGGACCGCCGCAGCGAGGTCCTCCTGGACCTCGTCCCCGCGGACGGCAACCGTCCGTACGACATGCACAAGGTCATCGAGGAACTCGTCGACGACGGCGACGTCCTGGAGATCCACGAGCGCTGGGCCCGCAACATCGTCTGCGCCCTGGCACGCATGGACGGCCAGGTCGTCGGCATCGTCGCCAACCAGCCCGCCCACCTCGCCGGCGTCCTCGACATCGAGGCCTCCGAGAAGTCCGCGCGCTTCGTCCAGATGTGCGACGCCTTCAACATCCCGATCATCACGCTGCTGGACGTCCCCGGCTTCCTGCCGGGCGTCGACCAGGAGCACGGCGGCATCATCCGCCACGGCGCCAAGCTGCTGTACGCGTACTGCAACGCCACCGTCCCGCGGATCTCGCTGATCCTGCGCAAGGCGTACGGCGGCGCGTACATCGTCATGGACTCCCAGTCCATCGGTGCCGACATCACCTACGCCTGGCCCACCAACGAGATCGCCGTGATGGGCGCCGAGGGCGCGGCCAACGTCATCTTCCGCAAGCAGATCGCGGACGCCGAGGACCCCGAGGCGATGCGCGTGCGCATGGTCAAGGAGTACAAGTCCGAGCTGATGCACCCGTACTACGCGGCCGAGCGCGGCCTCGTCGACGACGTCATCGACCCCGCCGAGACCCGTGAGGTGCTCGTCAGCGCCCTCGCGATGCTCCGCAACAAGCACGCCGATCTGCCGTCCCGCAAGCACGGCAACCCGCCGCAGTAACCGCGAAGGAGATCTGCCACCCCATGACCAACACCTCTGACACCCTGCTCCGCGTCGAAAAGGGCACCGCAGCGCCCGAGGAGCTGGCCGCGATCACCGCGATCCTGCTCGCCCGCGCCGCCGCCACCCCCGAGCAGACCGCGGTCCGCCTGCCGCGCCAGGCCGGCTGGCGCCGCCTGGAGCGCACCCCGGGCTTCCGCGCCCCGCACAGCTGGCAGGGCTGAGCCCCCGGCTCACGAAACCCAGAGAAGGCCTCGCACCCGCCCGGCGGGTGCGAGGCCTTCTCGCGTACCGCGCCGTGCGAAGCCGCTCACCACCGCCGCTCGCGAACCACCGCCGGTGCGGGCCCGGGGGAGAAGCCCACGGCGAAGGCCCCCGCGTCGTGGGACACAGGGGCCTGTCGGATGCGCGACCGGTTCCTACCGCAGGCGCGCCATGAGGGCGTGCTCGACGAGCGTGATGAGTGCGCTCTTGGCGTCCGCGCGGTGGCGGGCGTCGGTGGTGATGATGGGGGCGTCCGGGCCGATCTGCAGGGCCTCGCGGACCTCCTCCGGCGTGTACGGCTGGTGCCCGTCGAAGCCGTTGAGGGCGATGACGAAGGGCAGGCCGCTGTTCTCGAAGTAGTCGACCGCGGGGAAGCAGTCGGCGAGGCGGCGCGTGTCCACGAGTACGACGGCGCCGATGGCGC
>NZ_JBIVFO010000066.1:0-27061 GCF_044748225.1 Streptomyces sp. NPDC090021
ACCCCACCTAAAACCCTGTTCCCCACCCCCCCGCTGTCCCTATCACCCCGCTAACCCCCCGCCCCCCCCACCCCGCCGGCGCGGGGGCTTTGTCCCCCCCCCCCGGGGGCAACACCGCCACAGCGCCTTTTCGTTGCCCCGTGCCGACCCGGCCCCTGCCGTTCCACCCCCGTGTGAGGTGTGGCACGATGCTGGCTCCCCGTCACCCTTCGCACAGGAGACACCCCGCGTGCTGCACACCCCCGCCACGCTGGCAACCCCGGACACCCTGGCCCACACCCGGACCAGACCCCTCCACTGGCTCGCCACGGCCACCGCCACGGCCGCCGTCATAGCCGCCGCGGGACTCATACAGCCGGCCACCGGCACCCCCGCAGCCACCGACGAGCCCGCAGCGAAGGGCCCACGGGCCACCGCACCCGACCCGGCGGCGGTCACCTACCCCCTCGACTGCAAGGGCGCACCCCAGGCCGTCACCGCCACCGCCCAGGGCGACCTCGACGGCGACGGCCGCCCCGAGACCGTGGCGGCCGTCCGCTGCGACGCGGGCTCCGGCACCCCGCCCCACGCGATCTACGTACTCACCCAGGACCCGGCCGAGGGCGCCCGCCCCCGCATCGTGGCCACCCTCCTGGACACCCCGCAGCGCCAGACCGCCACGGAACTGACCGTACGCGACCGGGCCGTCACCGCGAGCCTCCTCGGCTACTCCGGACCCGAGATCCCGCGCTGCTGCCCCGACAGGAACCAGCGCGCCAAGTGGCGCTGGACCGACGGAAAATTCCGCCAGGAGCTGACGGACTCGGCCGCCAGGAGTGTTTGAAGCGTCACTCCGCGTCCGGGCCGAAGACCTCCACCCCGTCCGAAACACGCCTTACGTGGATGCAGTCGCCCGGGCATTCCTTCGCCGAGTCCACCACGTCCTGGAGCAGCGGCAGCGGCACCAAAGTGGTCGCCCCCACCTCCTGCAGCAGCTCGTCGTCCGCGCTCTTCACGTACGCCAGACCATCGATGTCCAGCTCGAACACCTCGGGCGCGTACTGCGCGCAGATGCCGTCCCCGGTGCAGAGGTCCTGGTCGATCCAGACCTCTAGCGGCTCGCCGGTCCCACCGGCGCCGCCCGTCGGAGCGTCCTGCTGCACGGTCATATCTCCTGCCGTTCCCTGCGGTGAGTGATCCATCCCGGTCACAACCCGCAGCAAGTCGCGCGGGCCCTGACGGGTGTTGAACACTTCGACCTTACAACCGGCGGCTTCCCGAGTTTGAGGGGTGGGTATTTCCTTGGCGTGAGGGAGTACGCAAGGGTGAAGATCGGACACACCTCTATCGTCTTTGTGATCTAGGGGTTTCAATCACCACCAGCCCAGGTAGGGTCAGGAAGCGTCCAGCTCCCCTTGGAGGAGGTGAGGACCGTGGCAGCCCACGACGACGACATCAACCGCGGCATCCGGCCCGCGCGAGGGTCCGAGGACCCCGCCGGCCAGGTTGCCTATCTCGAGCAGGAAATCGCCGTCCTGCGACGTAAGCTCGCCGACTCTCCGCGACACACGAGGATTCTCGAAGAGCGGATCGTCGAGCTCCAGACAAATCTGGCCGGCGTCTCCGCACAGAACGAACGACTGGCGAATACCCTCCGTGAGGCCCGGGACCAGATCGTGGCCCTCAAGGAAGAAGTCGACCGGCTCGCACAGCCGCCGGCAGGCTTCGGCGTCTTCCTCCAGGCGAACGAGGACGGCACCGTCGACATCTTCACCGGAGGCCGAAAGCTCCGCGTGAACGTCAGCCCCAGCGTCGACCCGGAAGACCTCCGGCGCGGCCAGGAGGTCATGCTCAACGAGGCCCTCAACGTGGTCGAGGCCATGGAATTCGAGCGGGCCGGGGACATCGTCACCCTCAAGGAGATCCTCGAGGACGGCGAGCGCGCCCTGGTCGTCGGGCACACCGACGAGGAGAGGGTGGTGAGGCTCGCCGAGCCGCTCCTGGACATCACCATCCGCCCCGGCGACGCCCTCCTGCTCGAACCCCGCTCCGGCTACGTCTACGAGGTCGTCCCCAAGAGCGAGGTCGAGGACCTGGTCCTCGAAGAGGTCCCCGACATCGACTACGACAAGATCGGCGGCCTGGGCGACCAGATCGAGCTGATCCGCGACGCGGTCGAGCTCCCGTACCTCTACCCCGACCTGTTCAAGGAGCACGAACTGCGGCCCCCGAAGGGCATCCTGCTCTACGGCCCGCCCGGCTGCGGCAAGACGCTCATCGCCAAGGCCGTCGCCAACTCCCTTGCCAAGAAGGTCGCCGAGGTGACCGGACAGGCCCAGGGGAAGTCGTACTTCCTGAACATCAAGGGCCCCGAACTCCTCAACAAGTACGTCGGCGAGACCGAACGGCACATCCGCCTGGTCTTCCAGAGGGCCCGCGAGAAGGCCGGTGAGGGCACCCCCGTCATCGTCTTCTTCGACGAGATGGAATCCCTCTTCCGCACCCGCGGATCCGGTGTCAGCTCGGACGTGGAGAACACCATCGTCCCGCAGCTCCTCGCCGAGATCGACGGTGTGGAGGGCCTGGAGAACGTCATCGTCATCGGCGCCTCCAACCGCGAGGACATGATCGACCCGGCCATCCTGCGCCCCGGCCGCCTCGACGTGAAGATCAAGATCGAGCGTCCGGACGCAGAGGCCGCGAAGGACATCTTCGCGAAGTACCTCAAGGCCTCGCTGCCCCTGCACACGGACGACCTGTCCGAACACCAGGGCTCCACGGCCGGCACCGTCCACAGCATGATCCAGACCGTCGTCGAGCAGATGTACGCCGAAACCGAGGAGAACCGCTTCCTTGAGGTCACGTACGCCAACGGCGACAAGGAAGTCCTCTACTTCAAGGACTTCAACTCGGGCGCGATGATCCAGAACATCGTCGACCGTGCCAAGAAGATGGCCATCAAGGCCTTCCTCGAACACAACCAGAAGGGCCTGAGGGTCTCCCACCTCCTCCAGGCGTGCGTGGACGAGTTCAAGGAGAACGAGGACCTGCCCAACACCACCAACCCGGACGACTGGGCCCGAATCTCCGGTAAGAAGGGCGAGCGGATCGTATTCATCCGCACCCTCGTCACCGGAAAGCAAGGCGCGGACACCGGACGCTCCATCGACACGGTGGCCAACACCGGTCAGTACCTCTGATGCGGAGCGGCTGCGGATGCCCTCCCCGGGCATCCGCAGCCGCCTGCTTTACCCCACCGATCGACCGGCCGTATTCCAGCCGGTGACAGGGCAGATTCAATGACGGAAATGATCTCCCCACGAGCGCGCAGTGGTTCTAGGCTCTTCCGTACCGCCGGTCGCGCAGTGCGGGGACGGGCACCGCACAGTCACACGCACCGGAGCACCAGCGGTACTTGAGCGCCGCCCCCGTCAGGGGCGCCGCCGGGCAAGGAGGGCCGCATGACCGTACGGCGAGTAATGGGGATCGAGACGGAGTACGGGATCTCCGTCCCCGGTCACCCGAACGCCAATGCCATGCTCACCTCGTCCCAGATCGTCAACGCCTACGCGGCGGCGATGCACCGGGCGCGACGCGCCCGCTGGGACTTCGAGGAGGAGAACCCGCTGCGGGACGCCCGCGGCTTCGACCTCGCCCGCGAGGCCGCCGACAGCAGCCAGCTGACCGACGAGGACATCGGCCTCGCCAACGTCATCCTGACCAACGGCGCACGGCTCTACGTCGACCACGCGCACCCCGAGTACAGCTCCCCGGAGATCACCAACCCGCTGGACGCCGTGCTCTGGGACAAGGCCGGCGAACGGATCATGGCCGAGGCCGCCGTCCGGGCCGCGCAGCTGCCCGGGGCACAGCCCATCCACCTGTACAAGAACAACACCGACAACAAGGGCGCCTCCTACGGCACGCACGAGAACTACCTGATGAAGCGGGAGACCCCCTTCTCGGAGATCGTGCGCCACCTGACCCCCTTCTTCGTCTCGCGACAGGTCGTGACCGGAGCGGGACGCGTGGGCATCGGCCAGGACGGCCGCGAGCACGGCTTCCAGATCAGCCAGCGCGCGGACTACTTCGAGGTCGAGGTCGGCCTGGAGACCACCCTGAAGCGGCCCATCATCAACACCCGCGACGAGCCGCACTCCGACGCCGAGAAGTACCGCCGGCTCCACGTGATCATCGGCGACGCGAACCTCTCGGAGATCTCCACCTACCTCAAGCTCGGCACCACGGCGCTCGTCCTGTCCATGATCGAGGACGGGTTCATCGGCGTCGACCTCGCCGTCGACCAGCCCGTACGCACCCTCCACCACGTCTCCCACGACCCCTCGCTGAAGTACCTGATCACGCTGCGCAGCGGCCGGACACTGACCGCGGTGCAGCTCCAGATGGAGTACTTCGAGCTGGCCAGGAAGTACGTGGACGAGCGTTTCGGATCGGACGCGGACGAGCAGACCAAGGATGTGCTGTCCCGCTGGGAGGACGTGCTGGGCCGGCTGGAGAGCGACCCGATGAGCCTGTCGGGCGAGCTGGACTGGATCGCCAAGCGGGAGATCCTCGAAGGCTACCGGCGCCGGGACGGGCTGGACTGGGACGCGGCGCGGCTGCACCTGGTCGACCTGCAGTACTCCGACGTACGGCCCGAGAAGGGCCTGTACAACCGCCTGGTGGCCCGCGGCAAGATGAAGCGGCTGGTGGACGAGGCGGCCGTGGAACGGGCCCAGAGCAAGCCTCCGGAGGACACCAGGGCCTACTTCCGCGGCCGCTGCCTGGAGCAGTACGCGGACGACGTGGCCGCGGCCTCCTGGGACTCGGTGATCTTCGACCTCCCGGGCCGGGACTCGCTCCAGCGCGTCCCGACGCTCGAACCCCTACGGGGGACCCGCAACCACGTCAAGGAGCTCCTGGACCGCTGCCGCACGGCGGAGGACCTGGTCCGGGTGCTTTCGGGGCAGTGAGCGCGGCTGAAAGGCGACCGGTCCGGGAATCATGAGGAAAACCGGACGTTGTGAAAGTCCGGGGACGAATGCCGGGCCCTCCCTATAGGGTCCGACGTAGGGTCTGATCTTGAGAGATCCCGAATCCCGGGGTCTCTCGACATGAGCGTGCGAACCGAGCGGGGTGAGGTAGACATGGCGACCAAGGACACCGGCGGCGGACAGCAGAAGGCGACGCGCTCGACCGAGGAGGTCGAGGAGGCGGCGGTCGAGGAATCGACCGACCTCAAGGAGCGCCAGGAAAAGCTCTCCGACGACGTCGACTCCGTACTCGACGAGATCGACGATGTCTTGGAGGAGAACGCCGAGGACTTCGTGCGCTCCTTCGTTCAGAAGGGTGGCGAGTGATTTCACCTTTGAATCTAAGGTGATACCCGCGGGGGAGGGTGAGTGTCGGAAGTGGGTAAGAAGTGTGGGCGGTGTGGTGTGGTCAAGCCGCGCGACGCTTTTGCTTCGAACCGAGCCATGCGTGACGGCCTGCAGTGCTACTGCAGGCCGTGCGCAGCCGAGTATCACCAAGAGCGCCAGATAGCCAAGGGGAAGAACGTGCGTCCCCGAGTCGAAGCCCCTGCGGGGCACAAATACTGCCGCCGGTGCGGGGAGATCAAGCCCCACTCGGAATGGGACCGGAACAAGACGGCTTCGGATGGGTTATCGACACGTTGCAAGGCCTGTCGAGCGGTCGAAAGTCGGGCGGGGCATCTCAAGCGCTCGTACGGCATGACCGAGGCCGATCGGGACGAAATGGTCGCCGCTCAAGGCGGGCTCTGCTGTATCTGTCTGAAGCGCCCGGCGGTACATGTGGATCACTGCCACCGGACGGGTAGGGTCCGAGGCGTACTGTGCTTCAACTGCAACACGGCCATCGGCAAGTTGGGTGACGACCCCGACGCAGCCCGTCGGGTCGTCTCATACTTGGAGGGACACGCGTGGAAGCCAACAATCGTGGCACAGGGCGTCTACCGGCAGCCTTCCTGACGCCGGGGTCCTCGTCCTTCATGGACTTCCTGGGCGCGCACTCGCCCGAGATGCTGCCCGGCAACCGCAAGCTGCCGGAGGGTGTCGTCGAGGCGCCGCACGGGACGACCATCGTGGCCGTCACCTTCCCCGGCGGGGTCGTGCTCGCCGGTGACCGGCGGGCGACCATGGGGAACATGATCGCGCAGCGGGACATCGAGAAGGTGTTCCCGGCCGACGAGTACTCCGCGGTCGGTATCGCCGGTACGGCCGGCCTGGCCGTGGAGATGGTCAAGCTGTTCCAGCTGGAGCTGGAGCACTTCGAGAAGGTGGAGGGGGCGACCCTCTCCCTGGAGGGCAAGGCCAACCGGCTCTCCACCATGATCCGGAGCAACCTCGGCATGGCGATGCAGGGCCTGGCCGTGGTGCCGCTCTTCGCCGGCTACGACGAGGGCAAGGAGAAGGGCCGGATCTTCTCCTACGACGTCACCGGCGGCCGCTCCGAGGAGCACGGCTACGCGGCGACCGGTTCGGGTTCGATCTTCGCGCGGGGCTCCATGAAGAAGCTCTACCGTCCGGATCTGACCGAGGAGCAGGCCACCACGCTGGTGGTGCAGGCGCTGTACGACGCCGCCGACGACGACTCGGCGACCGGTGGGCCGGACCTGTACCGCCACATCTATCCGATCGTCACCGTCATCACCGACGAGGGCTTCCGCAGGCTGAGCGAGGACGAGTCGCAGGCGCTCGCCCGTTCGGTCACCGATCGTCGCCTGGAGCAGCCCGACGGCCCGCGCGCCGCCCTGCTCTGATCGCCCGTCACCTCGTCGCCCAGAAGAAAGGGACGGAAAGCCGGTGTCGACTCCGTTCTATGTGTCACCCCAGCAGGCCATGGCCGACCGGGCGGAATACGCCCGGAAGGGCATCGCCCGCGGTCGCAGCCTTGTCGTGCTGCAGTACGCCGACGGCATCGTGTTCGTCGGCGAGAACCCGTCCCGTGCGCTGCACAAGTTCAGCGAGATCTACGACCGGATCGGCTTCGCGGCCGCCGGCAAGTACAACGAGTACGAGAACCTGCGGATCGGCGGTGTGCGCTACGCGGATCTGCGTGGGTACACCTACGACCGTGACGATGTGACGGCCCGTGGGCTGGCGAACGTGTACGCGCAGACCCTCGGCACGATCTTCTCCAGCGCCGGTGAGAAGCCGTACGAGGTGGAGCTGGTGGTGGCCGAGGTCGGTGCGACGGCCGCCGGTGACCAGATCTACCGGTTGCCGCACGACGGGTCGATCGTGGACGAGCACGGCTCGGTCGCGGTCGGTGGCAACGCCGAGCAGATCAGTACCTATCTGGACCAGCGGCACCAGGACGGGATGACTCTGTCGGAGGCGCTGAAGCTGGCGGTGGCGGCGTTGTCCAGCCAGGCCAACGGCGCCGACAAGGCGATTCCGGCGGAGCGGCTGGAGGTGGCGGTGCTGGACCGGACCCGGTCGCAGCAGCGCAAGTTCAAGCGGATCCGGGGCCGGCAGCTGTCGCGGCTGCTGGAGGCGGATGTGCCGGCCGCGGCGCAGGCGGACGCCGTGTCGAACGACGAGGCGCCGGAGGACGACGCGGAGTAGCGAGCAGGACCAGGATTCGGGTGCGTGGCCCCGGTCGCCCTTCGCGGGGTGGCCGGGGCTTCGTCGTGTCGGGGCTCAGGGTGCGGGGGCGGGGCCGGTGGAGTCGCGGACGACGAGGGTGACGGGGATGTCGGGGGCGGTCCAGGGGGTGCCTTCGAGGACGGCGAGGAGGGCGGTCATGCCCTGTTCGCCGACGCGTTCGGCGGGGAGGTGGACCGTGGTGAGCTCGGGCTCGACGGCGGTGGCGAGGGCGAGGTCGTCGAAGCCGGTGACGGAGAGGTCCTCGGGGACGCGCAGGCCGAGCCGGCGGGCGGCCTTGCAGGCGCCGGCGGCGAGGATGTCGTCGTCGCAGACGATGGCGG
Source organism: Streptomyces sp. NPDC090021 (assembly GCF_044748225.1). Lineage (NCBI taxonomy): Bacteria > Bacillati > Actinomycetota > Actinomycetes > Kitasatosporales > Streptomycetaceae > Streptomyces > Streptomyces sp. NPDC090021. The sequence goes on from NZ_JBIVFO010000066.1 coordinate 7,931, forward strand.
TCGGCCGGTCCAGAGGGGTCGCGAGGGCGGCTTCCATGGCCGTACGGGCGCCGTCGACGGTGAGCGGGGAGCGTACGGTGCGCAGCTGGGTGCCGGGGCCCAGGAGGGCGCTGAGGGCTTCGGCGCGGGTGTCGAAGGTCCAGGAGTCGACGGCGGAGGCGAGGTGGAGGAAGCGCCGGTGGCCGAGGGTGAGGAGGTGTTCGGCGACCTGGCGCATGCCGTCGGCCATGGCGAGGTTGACGTGGGCGGCGGCGCCTCCGGCGCGGGGGTCGCTGTCGAGCATGACGAGGGGGAGGGTGTCGCCGCCGATGGCCTGGAGGGCGTGGGCGGCCATGGAGGAGGCGATGACGCCGTCGAGGGCGGCGCGGGCGGAGGCGAAGGGGTCGCGGGCGGGGCCGGTGCCGTCGGGGGAGGGGTAGAGGACGACGCCGAAGCCGTGTTCGGCGGCGACGCGGGCGGCCCCGGTGTAGACGCGGGCGAAGAACTCGTTGGTGAGCGCGGGGACGACGAGGAGGGCGGTGCGGGTGGAGCCGAGGCGGAGGTTGCGGGCGGCGAGGTTGGGTCGGTAGCCGAGCCGGGTGGCGGTCTCGCGGACGAGGGCGGCGGTGCGTGTCGAGACGCGGCCGGGCCATTTGTCGCCGAGGACGAGGGAGACGGTGGCCTGGGAGACCCCGGCGGCGGTGGCCACGTCCCGGCTGGTGGGTCTCGTCACACGGGGCTCCTGCGGTGCGAGGTCAGGGGTGGTTTCGCGGTCCGCGGGGTGGACCCGTGGACTGTGGCCATGGTACGTATGACGAGTCACGTTATACGTATTACCCCGGCTGGGTCCGGGCAGAAGGGGGCCGTCATGGCCGCGGGATACGCGGAGCTGCTGAGGACCCGGCACGCCGCGAGGCTGCTGGCGGGGACGCTTGTGGGCAGGCTGCCGAACGCCACCGCGCCGATCGCGATCGTGCTGTTCACGCGCGCGGAGGGGGGCAGCTACAGCCTGGCGGGGGCGCTGGCTGCCGTGTACGGGCTGGCGAACGCGGTGGGTCAGCCGTTGCTGGGGCGGGCCGTGGACCTGTTCGGGCAGCCGCGGGTGCAGCTGCCGGCGGCGTTCCTGTCCGCGCTCGGGATGGTGTGGCTGGCGCTCGCGGGCACCGGCTCGGCGGTCCCGGCGTACGCTGCGGTGGTGGTCGGGGGGCTGTTCACGCCGCCGCTGGAGGGTGGGCTGCGGGCCCTGTGGCCGGGCGTGCTGGGGGGTCGTGAGGAGAAGGTCCACGCGGCGTACGCGATGGACGCGGTGGCCCAGGAGGTCATGTTCACCGTCGGTCCGCTGCTGGTGACGCTGTTCGTGGCGGTGTGGTCGCCGGCCGGGGCGCTGCTGGCCCTGAACGCGATCGGGGTGCTGGGCGCGCTGTCGGTCGTGGTCAGCGAGCCGTCGAGGACGTGGCGCTCGGAGCCCCGGGAGGCTCACTGGCTGGGCGCCCTGCGCTCGCGCGGGCTGCTGGCGCTGCTCGGCGCGTTCTTCTTCGTGGGCATGGCGCTGGGTTCGATCACGGTGGCCGGTGTGGCGTATGCGGACGGCAACGGCGGTCAGGCGGTGTACGGCTGGCTGATGGCGGCGCTCGGGCTGGGCGCGCTGATCGGCGGGGTGTTCTACGGCGCCCGTCAGTGGGCGGGTGCGCCCGAGCGGCGGCTGCGGCTGCTGGTGGCGCTGCTCGCGGTCTGTTACCTGCCGCTGCTGCTGACCCCGGGGCCGGTGGCGATGACGGCGCTGGCGGCGCTGTCGGGCGTGTTCCTGGCGCCGGCCCTGGCGTGCGCGTTCATCGTGGTGGACCGGCACGCGCCCACGGGTACGGTGACCGAGGCCTTCTCGTGGCTGGTGACCTTCTTCGGTGTGGGGGCGGCGATCGGTACGGCGGCCGCCGGTCCGGCGGTGGAGCTGGGCGGCACCGGATGGGGCTTCGGTGTGGCGTGCGCCGCGGGCGGCGCGGCGCTGCTGGTTCTGATGGTGACTCAGGGAGTGCTGTCAACCGGGGGGCGCAGCCGTGCGGTGGCGGGTTCGGCGCGGGTTGTGCCGGACGGCTCCGGTGAGGTGGCGTCGCAGGCCCGGTCGGCGCAGTGAGGTCCGGTCGGCGCAGTGAGGTCCGGGCGGGCCGGTGCGGTGTGCCCGTGGTGTTCGCGGCCCGTGCGGCGGGTGTTCGGCGGCCTGCTCGGGGGAACTGATCGAAACGGCGGCAGCGAACCCGGTTTCGGAAGAGGGCAGAAGGCGTAATGTTCAGTCATGGACCGCCGCATTTTCGGGCTGGAGAACGAGTACGGCGTCACGTGCACGTTCAGGGGACAGCGCCGACTGTCTCCTGACGAAGTGGCGCGCTACCTCTTCCGCCGTGTCGTGTCATGGGGCCGCAGCAGCAATGTCTTCCTGCGGAACGGTGCCCGCCTCTACCTCGACGTGGGTTCGCATCCGGAATATGCAACTCCCGAATGTGACAACGTGACCGAGTTGGTCACGCACGACAAAGCAGGCGAGCGCATTCTCGAAGGCCTGCTCGTCGACGCTGAACGCCGCCTGCACGAGGAGGGAATCGCGGGCGACGTCTATCTCTTCAAGAACAACACCGACTCGGCGGGCAACTCGTACGGCTGCCACGAGAACTACCTGGTGGCCCGGCACGGGGAATTCTCCCGCCTGGCGGACATTCTCATTCCGTTCCTCGTCACGCGTCAGCTGATCTGCGGCGCGGGCAAGGTGCTGCAGACCCCCCGGGGCGCGGTCTACTGCGTGAGCCAGCGGGCCGAGCACATCTGGGAGGGCGTCAGCTCCGCCACGACGCGGTCGCGGCCGATCATCAACACGCGGGACGAGCCGCACGCGGACGCGGAGCGGTACCGCCGCCTCCACGTGATCGTGGGTGACTCGAACATGTCCGAGACGACCATGCTGCTGAAGGTCGGGGCGACCGACCTGGTGCTGCGGATGATCGAGGCGGGCACGGTGATGCGGGACCTCACCCTGGAGAACCCGATCCGGGCGATCCGCGAGGTCAGCCACGACATCACGGGCCAGCGCAAGGTGCGTCTGGCGAGCGGCCGGGAGGCCTCCGCGCTGGAGATCCAGCGGGAGTACTACGACAAGGCGGTGGACTTCGCCGAGCGCCGGGGCATCCGTACCGGTGTGGTGGACCAGGTGCTGGAGCTGTGGGGCCGCACGCTGGACGCGATCGAGGCGGAGGACCTGGACCGGATCGGTACCGAGATCGACTGGGTGATGAAGTACCAGCTGATCGAGCGGTACCGGGAGAAGCACAGCATGACCATGTCGAATCCGAGGGTGGCTCAGATAGACCTCGCCTACCACGACATCCACCGCCGTCGTGGGCTGTACTACCTGCTGGAGCGCAAGGGGCAGGCGGCGCGGATCTGCAACGACCTCAAGATCTTCGAGGGCAAGTCGGTGCCCCCGCAGACCACGCGGGCGCGGCTGCGCGGCGACTTCATCCGCCGGGCGCAGGAGCAGCGGCGGGACTTCACGGTCGACTGGGTGCACCTGAAGCTCAATGACCAGGCGCAGCGGACGGTGCTGTGCAAGGACCCGTTCCGGTCGGTGGACGACCGGGTGGAGAAGCTGATCGCCGGCATGTAGCGGGCGGTGTGACGCCTCACTTCTCGCCAGGGCCCCGTACGTTTCTCGTACGGGGCCCTGTGCACGGCTTAGAGTGGCGGGCGACCGCCTTGCCGTCTGAGATCTGAGGAACACGTGCGCCGACTTGCCGGCCTGCTTGTCGTACCCCTTCTGCTGCTGTCGACAGCGGCCTGTGGCGACGACAGCGGCTCCGACTCCGCCCAGATGAAGAACGGAGCGCCCGCGATCACGAAGGGCGCCGAGTTCGGGGAGACGCCCACCCTGGCCAAGGGGAAGGGCGAGCCGCCCAAGGAGCTGAAGGTGGTGACCGTCAAGGAGGGCACCGGCCAGGCGCTGAAGAAGGGCGACATCGCCCAGGTCAACTACTACGGCCAGGTGTGGGACGGCGCCGAGCCCTTCGACCAGAGCTTCGGCAAGGGCCAGCCGTTCGATGTGACGATCGGCGCCGGCGCCGTCATCAAGGGCTGGGACCAGGGCCTGGAGGGCCAGAAGGTCGGCAGCCGCGTCGTGCTGGTGATCCCGCCGGACCTCGGCTACGGAGCCCAGGGCTCGCCCCCGAAGATCAAGGGGGACGCCACGCTGGTCTTCGTCGTGGACATCGTCAAGGGTGCCACGGTCCCGGTGTCGGCCACGGGCAAGGAGGTCGCCCAGGACAACAAGGACCTGCCGAAGGTCGGTACGAACACGGACGGCAAGGAAGTCTCCGTGGCCGTCCCGAAGGACGTCACCCCGCCGGCGAAGCTGGTGTCGAACTACGTCCTGGAGGGCGACGGTCCGGCGGTGACGGACAAGAACAGCGTCGTCGTCAAGTTCCACGGCAAGACCTGGAAGGACGACAAGACGTTCGAGAGCACCTACACCTCCGGGCAGTCGGTGACCTGGCCGCTGGATCAGCTGCAGGTGAAGGGCCTGAAGGACGGCATCGTCGGCAAGAAGGTCGGCAGCCGCATCCTGCTGGTGATCCCGCCGGACATGGGCTTCGGGGAGAAGGAGCAGGGGACCATCCCGGCCAACTCGACGCTGGTCTTCAGCCTCGACATCCTCGCGGTGATGTAAGACTGTCCCGGTTGTCCACATAGTTTGAGGAGCAGTTCCGTGAGCGACAAGCTCGAGAAGCCCGAGATCGACTTCCCCGAGGGCCCGGCCCCGTCCGACCTGGTCAAGGAGGACATCTGGCTGGGCGACGGTGCCGAGGCCAAGGCCGGCGACCGGGTCTCCGTCCACTACGTGGGTGTGGCCTTCTCCACCGGTGAGGAGTTCGACGCTTCCTGGAACCGTGGTTCCGCGCTCCAGTTCCAGCTCGGCGTCGGTCAGGTCATCGCCGGCTGGGACCAGGGTGTCCAGGGCATGAAGGTCGGCGGCCGCCGCAAGCTGGTCATCCCGGCCCACCTGGCCTACGGCGACCGTGGCGCGGGCGGTGCGATCGCCCCGGGCGAGACGCTGATCTTCGTCTGCGACCTGGTCAAGGTCGGCTGAACGGAACGTCCGTGAGCAGTGCAGGGGCCCCCGCCGTGAGGCGGGGGCCCTCGCTTTTTGTCCGGGACCGCCGGGGCGGTACGGTCAACGGTCACGAGTGTGTGTCGAGAACGGGGGAAGGGCGTCGATGGCGATTGCCAAGGCCGAGCGTCTGATGAATCTGGCGCTGTGTCTGCTGGGGACCCGCCGGCCGCTGAGCAAGCGCGAGTTGCGCGGCTCGATCGAGGCCTACATGGAAGCCGGCAACGACGAGTCCTTCAACCGCATGTTCGAGCGGGACAAGGACGACCTGCGCGAACTCGGTCTGGTGATCGAGACGGTGGAGAACCTGGAGGGGGAGATCGGCTACCTGGCCCGCCGGGACAGCAACCGGCTGCCCCCGGTCTCCCTCGACGCGGAGGAGGCCGCGGCGCTGGGGCTGGCGGCCAAGGTCTGGCAGCAGGCCCGCCTCGCGGGAGCGGCCAGCGGCGCCCTGCAGAAGCTGCGGGCGGGCGGGATGCCGGAGGCCGACAACCCCTACGAGGGCCAGTCCAGCGCCATCGAGCCGCGGATCCCGGTCCACGAGGCGGCCTTCGAACCGCTGATGCTGGCCTGCCGGGACCGCAGGCCGGTGGTCTTCGACTACCGCAAGTCGACCGCGGCCCGGCCCGAGACGCGTCAGGTGGAGCCCTGGGCGCTGGAGTGCTGGCGCGGCCACTGGTACCTGGCCGGCTTCGACCGCGACCGCGGGGCGGAGCGGGTGTTCCGGCTCTCGCGGATCACCGGGAAGGTCCGCTCGCGCGCGGCGAAGTACACCGCGGAGGTGCCGGACGTGGTGACCGTACGGGAGACCGTGGCGGGCTGGGCCGGGGAGAGCGCGGACCGGTCCGCGCTGATCCGGCTGCGGGCCGGGGCCGGCTACCCGCTGCGGGCCAAGGCCACGGCGGTGCACGAGGGCGCGGACGGCTGGGACGAGCTGGAGATCCCCTACGGGCACGGGCTCGACGCCTGGCTGGTGGAGTTCGGGCCCGACGTCGTCGTGGTCGGTCCCGCCGATCTGCGCGCAGACGTGGTCGACCGGCTGCGGGCCGTGGCCGGGGCCTGAGACGCTTTCCGGGTAACCGCCCGCGGTGCGGGCCCGGTCCGCCCGCCACCGCACCATTCATCACCGCGACATCCACAGACGTGCCCGTGCCCTGAGGGGGAGACGTACCAGCATGGCCGCCAACGCCATCGACCAGACCCGCCGGATGCTGTCCCTGGTGACGTACCTGCGCGAGCGCCCGGGTGCGCACGTCGCTGACGTCGCCCGCGCCTTCGGTATCACCGAGGACGAGCTGATCTCGGACCTCGACGTGCTGCCCATGTGCGGCACCAGCTTCCGGGGCGGGGACCTGCTCGACATCGACACCGACGGGGAGCGCATCTGGTGGCGCAATCCCGACGCCTCGGGAGAGTCCACCGCCGAACCGCTGCGGCTGGCCGCCGACGAGGCGACCGCCCTGCTCGTCGCCGCACGCGCGGTGGCGACGCTGCCGGGGCTGCGCGAGAGCGACCGTGACGCCCTGCTGCGGGCCACCGCCAAGCTGGAGGCGGCCGCCGGCGAGGCGGCCGGGGCCAGCTCCCGGCTGTCGGTGACCTTCGAGTCCGAGGGCGGGGTCTTCGCGGACGTCGACCGGGCCATCGCGGAACGCCGGAGGCTGTGGCTGCGCTACTACTCGCCGGCCCGTGACGAGCTGACCGAGCGCGAGGTCGACCCCATCCGGCTCTTCGCGGTGGGGCACACCTACCTGGAGGGCTGGTGCCACCTCTCCGAGGCCCGGCGTACCTTCCGACTCGACCGGGTGGCCGAGATCCGACTGCTTGACGAGCGGGCGGAACCGCCCGCCATCGAGCCGCGCGACCTGTCCGAGGGCCTCGTCCAGCCGTCCGCCGAGGACCCGGAGGTCGTCGTCGAGGTCGGACCCGGCGGGCGCTGGGTCGCCGAGTACTACCCGCACGACAGCGCCGAGGAACTCGCGGACGGTGGCCTGCGCATCACGCTGCGCAGCCCCGACCCGGCCTCGCTGCGCCGTCTCGCGCTGCGGCTGGGGCGGGAGGGGCGGATCGTGGCCCCCGCCGAGCTGGCGGACAGCGCGCGCAGCGCCGCCCGGGAGGCCCTCGCGGGGTACGGGGAACAGGTCTGAGGGGAGCGCGGTCGATGTCTCCAACGTCCGGGCCGGTCGCCTTCAAGGCCTCCTGTCCCGAGTGCCGCGCCCGCTTCGAGCTGGACGCGGGCGCCCTGCGGCTGGCCATCGGCGGCAGCCGCAGGGCCACGTTCTACTCCTTCACGTGTCCCGAGTGCGGTGCCGCCGTCCGCAAGCCGGCCGGCGACCGCATCGTGGAGCTGCTGACCGGCGGCGGCGTCAGCACCCTGCGCAGCATCTGAGGCGGCCGGTGGCCTAGGCTCGGCCCCATGCTGTGGCCGATGTTCGCAATTGTCCTGGGCTTCCTCGGAGTGGCCGTGCTCGCCGTGCTCGCCGTGCGCGTGTACACGGAGGTGCGCCGGCTCTCCGCGGAGGTGGCGCTGGCCAGCCGGCGGATCGGCGCCGCGTCGGCCGATCTGGAGCGGGAGGCCGCGGGACTGGCGCGAGCGGGCCACGACGTACGGCCGTAACGAACGGGACAACCGTGTGGCCGGGGGGTTGACAACCGGCCAGGACGCAAGCCGGGGTACGCCGGGGGATTGCCGGGCGTTAACCCCCTGGGGTTACGATCCTCGGTAGAGACAGTCCAAGGCGCCCGTGCCGGTGTGCTGTGAACCTCGGAGAAAAGGAAGATACCTATGTTCGGCAACCTCAGGGGTTGGGAAATCTTCGTCATTCTCGGAGTCATCATCCTGCTGTTCGGCGCCAAGAAGCTCCCCGACATGGCCCGCTCCCTCGGCAAGTCGGCCCGCATCCTCAAGAGCGAGGCCAAGGCCATGAAGAAGGACGGCGAGGCCGACGAAGCGGCCGCCGCCCCGGCCGCCGACGCCTCCGCGCAGCAGCCCGTCGCCCCGCGCACCATCCAGGCGGCGCCCGGTGACGTCACCAGCTCCCGGCCGGTCAGCGAGCCGAACCGCACCGCCCAGGGCTGACGGACGCCCGTCACGCCAGTCATCTGCAACGAGACAAGGGACGTGGGTTGCTCAAGTCTGCCCGCAAGCAGGAGAAGCAAGAACGAAAGGCGAAGGACGCCGAAGGGCGCATGCCTCTCGTCGAGCACCTGCGCGAACTGCGTAACCGCCTGCTGAAGTCGGTCCTGGCGATCCTCGTCATCACGATCGTCGCCGCCTTCTTCTACCGGGAGATCATCAACTTCCTGTTGAAGCCGATGCTGGACTCCGTCGGCTGCACCAACGGGGTGGTGACCCAGCGCAACGGGCGCCCCTGCGCCGACATGACCGTGAACGGCCTGATCTCGGCGTTCTCGATCGCCCTGAAGGTCTCGCTGATGGCCGGCGTGGTGCTCTCCGCACCGGTATGGCTCTACCAGCTGTGGGCGTTCGCCGCGCCCGGGCTGCACAGCCACGAGAAGAAGTACGCGCGCAGCTTCGTCGCGGTCGGAGCGCCCCTCTTCATGGCCGGCGCCGTGCTCGCGTACAAGATCCTCCCGCAGACCGCGACGATCATGCTGGAGTTCACGCCCGATCACGCGCGCAACCTGCTGCCGGTCGACGACTACCTCGACCTGGTCACCCGCATGGTGATCGTCTTCGGTCTCGCCTTCGAGCTGCCGCTGCTGCTGATCCTGCTGAACTTCACCGGTGTGCTCACCGGCAAGCGGCTCGCCGGCTGGTGGCGGGGCATGGTCCTCGGCATCACGATCTTCGCCGCCTTCGCCACGCCCACCGGTGACCCGCCGACCATGCTCGCGCTGGCCCTGCCCATCGTGGCCCTCTACTTCGCGGCCGTCGGCCTCTGCCTCCTCAACGACCGCAGGCGCCGCCGCAACGACCCCGACGCGGGCCTGAGCGACGACGAGGCCTCGCAGCTCGACCTCACCCCCGAGCCGATCGGCCGGATGGAATCCGTCCAGGCACCCGCCGCCCTGCCCGGCCAGGCCGACGGCGGACGCCAGCGGATCAACGGGTACGACGACGCCACCTGACGGGTACGCCCCCGGCCATCGCCGGGGGTCCCCCCGGGGCGCCCGGGACCCGCGTACGGGCTCCGGTGCGTTCCCGGGGGTGAGCCACGAGGCCACCCTCTTCGTCCATCCCACAGCGGGACGCGGCCGGGGCGCGCACGCCGTGCAGCCCGCCGCTTCCGCGCTGCGGGCGACGGGGCCCTCCCGGTGACCGCCGAGTGTGTGCCCGGGGCGGTCCGGCTCCTCACATAAATGATCGCGACTGTTGTCAGACCCGGCGGGTAGGCTCGACAGCAAGATGACCGAAGAACTCTCACCCGCCGAGCGGTACGCCGCTGCCCGGATCCGCGCCGCCGAAGAGGCCACCGCCCTGGCCCCCTTCCGCGAGATGTACGACTTCGACCTGGATCCGTACCAGGTGGAGGCATGCAAGGCGCTGGAGGCCGGCAAGGGCGTCCTCGTCGCCGCCCCGACCGGCTCGGGCAAGACCATTGTCGGCGAGTTCGCCGTGCACCTGGCCCTCGCCCAGGGCCGCAAGTGCTTCTACACGACGCCGATCAAGGCGCTCTCGAACCAGAAGTACGCCGACCTCGTCAAGCGCTACGGCGCCGACAAGGTCGGCCTGCTGACCGGCGACAACAGCGTCAACTCCGAGGCGCCGGTGGTCGTGATGACCACCGAGGTGCTCCGCAACATGCTGTACGCGGGCTCCCAGTCCCTGCTCGGTCTCGGTTACGTCGTGATGGACGAGGTCCACTACCTCTCCGACCGGTTCCGCGGAGCCGTCTGGGAGGAAGTGATCATCCACCTCCCCGAGTCGGTGACGCTGGTGTCCCTCTCCGCCACCGTGTCCAACGCCGAGGAGTTCGGTGACTGGCTGGACACCGTGCGCGGCGACACCGAGGTGATCGTCTCCGAGGAGCGGCCCGTACCGCTGTGGCAGCACGTCATGGCGGGCCGCCGGATCTACGACCTCTTCGAGGAGGAGTCCGACCACGGGGGCCGCGGCTCCGCGCGCCGGGAGGTCAATCCCGACCTGCTGCGCATGGCCCGCGAGGAGAACAGCCGCACCTACAGCCCGAAGGACCGGCGGCGCGGCAAGATGGTCCGCGAGGCCGACCGCGAGCGCGAGCGGCGCTCCCGCGGCCGGATCTGGACCCCGTCCCGCCCCGAGGTCATCGCCCGCCTCGACAACGACGGGCTGCTGCCGGCCATCAACTTCATCTTCAGCCGGGCCGGCTGCGAGGCCGCCGTCCAGCAGTGCCTGTTCGCGGGCCTGCGGCTCAACGACGAGGCCGCACGGCTGAGGGTCCGTGAACTGGTCGAGGCCCGCACCGCCGCCATCCCCGCCGAGGACCTGCACGTCCTGGGCTACTACGAGTGGCTCGAAGGCCTGGAGCGGGGCATCGCCGCGCACCACGCCGGAATGCTCCCGACCTTCAAGGAGGTCGTGGAGGAGCTCTTCGTCCGCGGCCTGGTCAAGGCCGTCTTCGCCACCGAGACCCTCGCGCTCGGCATCAACATGCCCGCGCGCACGGTGATCCTGGAGAAGCTGGTCAAGTGGAACGGCGAGCAGCACGCCGACATCACCCCCGGCGAGTACACGCAGCTGACCGGCCGGGCCGGCCGCCGCGGCATCGACGTCGAGGGCCACGCCGTCGTGCTCTGGCAGCGGGGCATGGACCCGGCCGGACTCGCCGGGCTCGCGGGCACCCGTACGTATCCGCTGCGCTCCAGCTTCAAGCCCTCGTACAACATGGCCGTCAACCTGGTCAGCCAGTTCGGACGGCACCGCTCGCGCGAGCTGCTGGAGACCTCCTTCGCACAGTTCCAGGCCGACCGCTCGGTCGTCGGGATCTCCCGGCAGGTGCAGCGCAACGAGGAGGGCCTGGAGGGCTACCGCGAGGGCATGACCTGCCACCTGGGGAACTTCGAGGAGTACGCGCAGCTGCGCCGCGACCTCAAGGACCGCGAGACGGAGCTGGCCAAGCAGGGCGCGGCCCAGCGGCGGGTGCAGGCGGCCAGTTCGCTGGAGAAGCTCAAGGCCGGCGACATCATCCACGTGCCGACGGGCAAGTTCGCCGGGCTCGCGCTGGTCCTGGACCCGGGCGTACCGGCCGGACGGGTCCACGGCAGCCGCGGCTACGAGTACGCGGAGGGCCCGCGCCCGCTGGTGCTCACCGCCGAGCGTCAGGTCAAGCGGCTCGCCGCGATCGACTTCCCGGTCCCGGTCGAGGCGCTGGACCGGATGCGGATCCCCAGGACCTTCAACGCGCGCTCCCCGCAGTCCCGTCGGGACCTGGCGTCCCAGCTGCGCAGCAAGGCCGGGCACATCACCCCGGAGCGGCGCTCCCGGGGCCGGGCCGTGGCCGCCGACGACCGCGAGATCGCCAGGCTGCGCTCCGAGCTGCGGGCGCACCCCTGCCACGGCTGCGACGAACGCGAGGACCACGCCCGCTGGGCGGAGCGCTACCACCGGCTCAAGCGGGACACGCAAACGCTGGAGCGGCGGATCGAGGGCCGGACGAACACCATCGCCCGTACCTTCGACCGGATCCACGCCCTGCTGACCGAGCTGGACTACCTGCGCGAGGACGAGGTCACCGTGCACGGCAAGCGGCTCGCCCGGCTGTACGGGGAACTCGACCTGCTGGCGTCCGAATGCCTGCGCGCCAGGATCTGGGAGGGCCTGAGCCCGGCCGAACTGGCCGCCTGCGTCTCGGCGTTGGTCTTCGAGGCGCGGCAGTCCGACGACGCCGTCGCGCCGAAGGTGCCGGGCGGCGCGGCGAAGGTGGCGCTCGGCGAGATGGTCCGCATCTGGGGCCGGCTCGACGCGCTGGAGGAGGAGCACCGCATCAACCAGGCGGAGGGCGTGGGCCAGCGCGAGCCGGACCTGGGCTTCGCGTGGGCGGCGTACCAGTGGGCCTCCGACAAGAGCCTGGACGAGGTGCTGCGCGAGGCCGAGATGCCGGCCGGTGACTTCGTGCGCTGGTGCAAGCAGGTCATCGACGTGCTCGGGCAGATCGCGGCGGCAGCCCCCGCGGCCACCGGCGACAGCGGCAGCACGGTCGCGAAGAACGCCCGCAAGGCCGTCGACGCGCTCCTGCGGGGTGTGGTGGCCTACAGCTCCGTCGGCTAGCCGGCCCTTCGGCCTGGCCCGGCGTTCCGCCGCCCGTGGGTCCGGCCGGCTTGCCGGCAGGGGGCCCGGCGCTGGGCGGGACGTGACGGCGACGCCGCGGGGCAACTCAATACAGGCCCTAGGCGCCCGCCTCCCAGCCGGGGCGGTCGTGCCAGGCCTGGAGGGTGCGGGTGCTCTCGAAGCGGTGGGCGGTGCCGGTGACCGGGTCGGTGAACGCCAGGACCCGGGCGAGGAGTTGCAGGGGGCGCCGATAGTCCTCCGGAGCCGGGTCGGTGACCTCCGGGTAGACCGGATCGCCCAGGATGGGCAGACCCAGGCCGTTCATGTGCACCCGCAGCTGGTGGGTGCGGCCGGTGTGCGGGGTCAGCCGGTAGCGGCCCAGGCCGCCGCGGACGTCGACGAGTTCGACGAGGCTCTCGGCGTTGGGCGGGCCGGGGACCTCGGTCGCGGCGATCACCCCGCGGACCTTCTCGATCCGGCTGCGCACCGTGCACGGGAAGGCGAGCGCCGCATCGCGGGGCGCGAGGGCCTCGTACTCCTTGTGCACCTCGCGCCGCTGGAAGAGAAGCTGGTAGGCGCCGCGGTCCTCGGGCCGGACGCTGAACATCACCAGGCCCGCGGTGAGCCGGTCCAGACGGTGTGCCGGGCTGAGCCCCGGCAGGTCCAGCTCCTCGCGCAGCCGGGCCAGGGCGGTCTCGGTGATGTGGCTGCCGCGCGGGGTGGTCGCCAGGAAGTGCGGCTTGTCCACGACGAGGAGGTGCTCGTCCCGGTGGACCACGCGGACCGCGAACGGCGCCCGGGGCTCCGGTTCGGTGTCCCGGTGGAACCACAGGTAGCCGCCGGGCTCGTACGGGTCCCGCGCGTGCAGCACCCGGCCACCCGGGCCGAGGACCCGGCCGGCCGCCAGCAGCCGCGCCATGGACTCCTCGCCGCGCGTGCCGGCGTAGCGGGCCGCGAGGTAGCTGCCGAGGTCCGGCCAGGTCCGGCCGGGGTCGGACGGCAGCCGGAGCCGGACCGGGTCGATACCGGCCCGCTGGGGGAGGGGCGAGGGGGGCGGCGGGGTTCTGCGTCTCATCGGGGACAGGCTATGCGGCTACTGCCGGGTGAAGGTGCCCAGGTGGTCGGCGTCGAGGTACTCGACGCGGAGCGTGCCGTCGGCGAAGGTCACCCCGGTGCGGCCGACGGCGTTCTCGCCCGTGGTCACGAAGCTGAAGGTGTCGCCGTCGTAGTGGGTCAGCGGGAAGCGCATCGGCTTCGGGCCGAGGGCGAGGGTGAGGGCACCGTCGTCGTCGGCGGTGACGGTGGCCCGGCCGTAGTACGGGTTGTCGTAGGTGCCGGTGTACGCGGCGCTGTCGCGGGCCGGCTCGGCACCGGCGGGCGGGTGGGCGTAGTCGGTGGGGGAGCGGCCCGCGGCGTCCATCTGCGCGTAGGCCGAGGCCACGAGCGGCATCCAGTCCGCGGTCGGCCTGCCGTGCTCGGCGGTGTCGAAGAAGTCCAGGGCGACCGCGTCGGCGAGGCCGACCGGGGCACTGTTCGTCAGGACGACGATGCCCAGCCGCTCCAGCGGGAGCATCGTGACATTGGTGTTGGCGCCCAGCTCGAAGCCCCCGGAGTGGCTCAGGCGCAGTCGGCCCGCGTCGTCGTAGGAGACGTTCCAGCCGAGCCCGTAGAACTGCGGGGTGCCACGGCCGGTCACGGCCTGGGAGACGATCTCGGGCACGCGGGTGCGGGTGAGCGCGTCGGCGGGGATGATCCGCTTCCCGTCGAGTGTGCCGGTGTTCAGCTGGAGCCGCAGCCAGCGGGACATGTCGCGGGCGGTGGAACTGGTCCCGCCGGCCGGCGTCTGGGCATCGGCGTCGCGGACGTAGCGGGGGCTCCAGGTGCCGTCCGGGTTCCGTACGTGACCCGACGCCCGGTCCCGGGCCTTGGCGTAGGCGTCGAACTCGGTGCTGGTGCTGGTCATCCCGGCGGGCTTGAAGAGGGTTTCCTCGCTGAGCTGCTGCCAGCTCACGCCGTGGTTGCGGGCGACGGCCTCGGCGCCGGCCGTGAATCCGAAGTTGGTGTAGGCGTAGCTTGCGCGGAACGGGGACAGGGGCTGTTCGCGCAGGTGGCCGAGGATGTACGACTGGTCGTACCCGAGGTCCTCCAGGAGGTCCCCGGCGTGGTCGGGGAGGCCGCTGCGATGTGAGAGCAGATCGGCGGGGGTGACGTGCGAGGTGACCCAGGGGTCCTTGAGGGCGAAACCGGGCAGGGAGGCGCCGAGGGGCTTGTCCCAGTCGCCGGGATCGGCCAGCGCGCCGGCGATGACGGTGGAGCTGACGGGCTTGGAGACGGAGGCCAGCTGGAAGACGGTGTCGGGGTCGACCTTGGCGCTCTCGCCGGTGCGGCGGAGGCCGAAGCCCTTCATGTAGACGACCTTGTCGTCGTGGACGACGGCCACCGCGACACCGGGAACGCCGGTGCGGCGCATCTTGTCCGTGACGGAGCCGTCGAGGCCGGCGACGGCCCTGTCGACGGCGGCGTCGGTGAGCTGGGGGCGGGGAGCGGGGGGTGGGCTCGGGGCCGCCGTTGCCGCCATGGCGGCCGAGGCGGTGAGGAAGGCCGCGGCCCCTGCCGCTCCCAGGGCGCGGAGCGAACGCATGGGGACATTGTCCCGCCGTACGGCCTGCGGCGCGCGGCGGGGCGGCCGGGCCGCCGGCGACCGCGGGTACGGCGGCCCCGGCGGGTGCGGCGCCGTTGCAGGGGCGCTGCCCCCGGACTCCGGGCCCCTGGGCCACAGGGCCGGTGGGGTGGGGAAGGCGGGGTGTTGTCCCTGGCCCCGCCCGCCTCGAACTTCCTCCGGTACCGCGGGCAGGTGTCCGGGCGGGGCGGGACGGCGGGGCGCTGCCCTCCCGGGCCGCGAATGCCGGTGGGGGTGGGGCAAGCGGGATGGTCTCCCCGGGGCCCGCGCCTCACGTCGGCGGGGCTGAGCGAACCGGAGGGCGGGCGGGGCCGCAGTGCGCGGGCTTCGGGCCGGGGGGCCTTGGGCTTCGCGGTCGGGTGGCCGCAGGGTCGGCCTGCGGCCGGCCACGGGCCGGGACCGGTGCGGAACGGAGGCGGATCCCGTGACCGCCGACCGCCCCGGAGGGGTCAGGCGGCGGCGCGGTGCTCTTGTTCGGCTTCGACGGTCGCGTTCCAGTCCCGCTTGATCGCGCGCCAGCCCTCGTCCGTCTCGCCCAAACGCCAGTAGCCCGAGATCGAGAGGCGTTCGCGTGCGATGCCGCGCTCCAGGCGGAGGTGGCGGCGCAGGTCCTTGACGAAGCCGGCCTCGCCGTGGACGAAGGCGTGGACGTCCGTCGAGGGGAACTCCATGGCCTGGACCGCCTCGACGAGGGCTTCGCCGACCGGACGGGCGCCGCGGTGGAGCCAGACCGGTACGACGCCGTCGGGGGTGGCGACCTTCAGCTCGTCGGCCGGGCCGTCGATCTCCACGATGGCGTGGACCCGCGCGCCCGCCGGCATCCGCTCCATGGCCGCGGCGATCGCGGGCAGCGCGCTCTCGTCGCCGACCAGGAGGTGCCAGCCGGCCGCCGGGTCGGGGGCGTAGGCGCCGCCCGGGCCGAGGAAGTGCACGAGCTCGCCCGGCCGGGCCCGGGCGGCCCAGGGGCCGGCCAGCCCCTCGTCGCCGTGGACGACGAAGTCGAGGGTCACCTCCCTGTGGACCGGGTCCCAGTTCCGCACGGTGTACGCGCGCTGGCGCGGCCACTGCGCGCGCGGAAAGTCGCCGCGGATACGTTCCAGGTCCCACGGAGCGGGGTAGGTGACACCCTCGGGAGCGAAGAGGAGTTTCACGTAATGGTCGGTGTACTCGCCCGCGCCGAAGTCGGCCAGGCCCTCACCACCCAGCACGAGCCGCACCATGTGCGGCGAGAGCCGCTCGGTGCGTACGACAACGGCGGTGCCGACAGTGCGGCCGCGTCCTTCTGCCACGGTATCCCCTGACTCCCATGAAACTTAGCCTTACCTAAGTTAGCACCTCAGGGGCGCAGGGCGCCGCTCAGACGGGACACAGCACCGCCCAATCCCCACCGATGGGCTAGCGCGTCGACCAGCTCGGGCTGCGCCGGGGCCGCCGGAAGGGCCGCGTCGAACTGCGGAAGCGGCACGTCGGAGGCCACCTTGACCACCTTCGGGGCCACCGCCAGATAGGGCCGTGACTCGTCCAGTCGCTTGCGCTGGGTGGGGGTCAGCCTCGACTTCGGGTCGTCCACGGCCGCGACGATCCCGGCCAGGTCCCCATAGGCGTCGAGCAGCTTCGCCGCCGTCTTCTCGCCGATGCCGGGGACGCCCGGCAGGCCGTCGCTCGGGTCGCCGCGCAGCAGGGCGAGGTCCGCGTAACCGGGGCCGTCCACCCCGTACTTCTCCCGCAGCCACGCCTCGTCGGTCACCTGGAGGGTGCCCACGCCCTTGAGCGGATACAGCACCCGCCGCTGCCGGGCGTCGTCCACGAGCTGGTACAGGTCCCGGTCACCGGTGACGATGTCGACCGGGCCCGTCGCGCGGGAGGTGAGCGTCCCGATCACGTCGTCCGCCTCGTACCCCGCGACTCCGACGCGGGCGATGCCGAAGGCGTCCAGGGCGGCCTCGATGATCGGCACCTGCGGGGCGAGCGTGTCCGGGGTCTCCTCCACATCGGGGCCCGTCTCGGTCTCGACGGCGACCCGGTGGGCCTTGTACGAGGGGATCAGCTCCACCCGCCAGTGCGGCCGCCAATCGGCGTCCATGCACGCGACCAGGTCGTCCGGCCGGTGGTCCTGCACGAGCCGGGCGATGAAGTCGAGGAGCCCGCGCACGGCGTTGACCGGGGTGCCGTCGGGGGCCTTCACGGAGTCCGGCACGCCGAAGTAGGCGCGGTAGTAGAGGGAGGCGGTGTCCAGGAGCATCAGGCGTCGTGTCGTCACGGAGACGATGATGCCGCAACGCGTCATGGCGCCCCTCCTGCCACCGGGCGCCCCCGCACGCGCCCGACCGCCCCCCTGAACACCACGCACCGTGAGCGGGTCGGTACGGGAAGACCGGTGCGGGCGAAACCGGGGGCGGTTGCTGCGTAAGGTGCTTACAGCACACCGATGTGCGACGGACATGGGGAGGGCAGCCCCGAGATGAATGACAGGGACGGCACGGACGGCCTGAGCGGCAAGCTGGACGACAGGGACGACAAGAGCAAGGACGGCAAGGAACCGCTGCGGGTGGGAGTGGCCGTGCGCAAGCGCCGCCGCGCGCTCCACCTGACGCTGGCCGCCGTGTCGGCGCGGAGCGGTCTGTCGGTGCCCTTCCTGAGTCAGATAGAGAACGAGCGGGCCCGGCCCAGCATGCGTTCCCTGGAGCGCGTCGCGGACGCCCTGGAGACCACGGCCGTCGAGCTGCTGGCCGCCTCCGACACCGCGCGCACGGTGGACCTCGTACGGGCCGGTGACGAGTCCGGGCTGACCCCGGTGCCGGGCGTACGGCCCCTCGTGCGCGGTCACCACCAGCTGCACGCACTGGAGTTCAGCGGGGACCAGGACGCCGGGCGCGAGTACCAGCACCGCAACGACGAACTGATGTACGTGGTCGAGGGCGCCTGCCAGGTCGAGGCCGAGGGCCGGGCGTACCGGCTGGAGAGCGGCGACGCGCTGTTCCTCTCCGGGGGCGTGCGACATCGCTGGCGGGCCGTCACCGAGGACACCCGGATCCTGGTGGTCGCGGTGGGCGACCACATCCACGCGACGTCCGAGCCCCCGTCCCCCGGGCAGTGAGCGGCGTGCGGCGCGTCGTGTCGCTGGTGCCGTCGCTGACGGAGGCGGTGGCCGTGAGCGCGCCGGCTCTGCTGGTCGGGGTCACCGACTGGTGCACGCACCCCGCGGACCTCGGGGGTGCGCAGCGGATCGGCGGGACGAAGAACCCCGACGTGAGCCGGATCGTGTCGCTCCGCCCGGATCTGGTGATCGCCAACGAGGAGGAGAACCGGGCACCGGACCTGGACGCGCTGCGCGCGGCGGGCGTGGAGGTGCTCGTCACCGAGGTCCGCGACCTTCCGCAGGCGCTGCGGGAACTGGACCGGGTGCTGGTCGGGGCGCTGGGCCTGGCGAGGCCCGGGTGGCTGGCGGACGCCGAGGCGGCGTGGGCCCGCGCGGAACCGGTGGGAGAGCTCACGGCCTTCGTGCCGGTGTGGCGGCGGCCGTGGATGGTGCTGGGCCGGGACACCTTCGCGGGTGATCTGCTGGCGCGGCTCGGCGTGCGGAACGTCTACGCGGGGCATGCGGAGCGGTACCCGAGAGTCCCGGCGGAGGAACTGGCCGCGGCCGGCTGTGATCTGGTGGTGCTGCCGGACGAGCCGTACGCCTTCGCGGCGGGCGATGGACCGGAGGCCTTCCCCGGTCTCCCGGCGGCCCTCGTCAGCGGCCGGCACCTGACCTGGTACGGGCCGTCGTTGGCGGAGGCGCCGACGGTACTGGCGGAGGCCCTGCGCGCGGCGCGCTGACGTTCCGCTGCGGTTCCGCTGCGCGGGCTCGGCGGTACGGGTCGGCTTCCGCCGGGGCTGGCCACTCCTGTGGCGGGCTCGGCGGTGTGGGTAGGGCTTCGGCTGGCCGGTGGTGTGGGGCGCGGGTCGGCTCCCGCCGGGTGCGGCCACTGCTCCTGCGCCGGACTCGGTGGTGTGGGTGGGGTTTGGGCTGGTCGGTGGTGTGGGTCGGTGCCCCGGCGGAGTGTCTCCTCGGCTCGGCGCGGACTCCTTGTCCCGGCCAGGCGGCCTTGGTCGCGCCTCGTCCTGCGGGGA
>NZ_JBIVFO010000067.1:0-26284 GCF_044748225.1 Streptomyces sp. NPDC090021
CCGGCCGGGACAAACAGCCCGCGCCGAGCCGAGGAGACACCCCGGACCGGCACCGCTCCCCGACCCCCGCAAAGCCAAAGCCCAACCACCGAGCAACCCCGCAGGGCAAGGGCACACCGCTCCCCGACCCCGACCGGGCGAAGCCAGAGCCGGACCCCCAAGCACGCCCGCAGGGCAGACCGCACCCCGGCCCCCCGGCGAAGCCAAAGCCCAACCACCGAGCCGCCCGCAGGGCAGACCGCTCCCCGACCCCGACCGGGCGAAGCCAGAGCCGGACCCCCAAGCACGCCCGCAGGGCCACCGCACCCCGACCCCGGCGAAGCCAAAGCCCAACCACCGAGCAACCCCGCAGGGCCACCGCACCCGGCAAAGCCAAAGCCGAGCCGCCCGCAGGGCCCCGGCGAAGCCAGAGCCCGACCGCCGAGCCGCCCGCAGGGCAATCGGCGTGAGGCCACTCCTACCGCCCCGCCACGCGACACCCCGTCCCTGGCACCCCGTGAGGGAAAGGGTGTAGCAACTCCCCCATGACGATCAACGGCGGCATTTCCTTCTGGTACGCGACCGGCCCCGGCACCCCGGCCGCCACCCCACCCCGCACGCCCCTCACCGCCCACGCCACCGCCGACGTGGTCATCGTCGGCGGCGGCTACACCGGCCTGTGGACCGCCTACTACCTGAAGCGGGCCGCCCCCGACCTGCGCGTCACCGTCCTGGAGCAGAAGTTCTGCGGCTACGGCGCCTCCGGCCGCAACGGCGGCTGGCTCTACAACGGCATCGCGGGCCGCGACCGCTACGCCGCCCTCCACGGCCGGCCCGCCGCCGCGCGCCTCCAGCAGGCCATGAACGAGACCGTCACCGAGGTCATCGACGTCGCCGCCAAGGAGGGCATCGACGCCGACATCCACCACGGCGGCGTCCTCGAAGTCGCCCGCACCCCCGCCCAGCTCGGCCGCCTGAAGGCCTTCCACGCCGCCGAGCTCGCCTTCGGCGAGACCGACCGCGAGCTCCACGACGCCGCCGCCACCCGCGCACGCATCGACATCGCCGACGCCGTCGGCTCCAGCTGGAGCCCGCACGGCGCCCGCATCCACCCCCTCAAGCTGGTCCGGGGCCTGGCGGCGGCCTGCGAGCGCCTCGGCGTGGTGATCCACGAGTCCACCCCGGTCACGGAGATCTCCGCGGGGAGGGCGGTCACCCCCTACGGCACCGTCCGCGCCCCGCACGTCCTGCGCTGCACGGAAGGCTTCACCGCCGCCCTCAAGGGCCAGAAGCGGTCGTGGCTCCCGATGAACTCCTCGATGATCGCGACCGCCCCGCTGTCCCCCGAGACCTGGGCGCGGCTGGGCTGGTCGGGCCGGGAGGTCCTGGGCGACATGGCCCACGCGTACATGTACGCCCAGCGCACCGCCGACGACCGGATCGCGATCGGCGGGCGCGGTGTCCCGTACCGCTTCGGCTCGCGCACCGACAACGACGGCCGCACCCGGCCGGCCACCGTCGACTCCCTCCGCGACCTCCTCTTCGCCTTCTTCCCGGTGCTCACCGGTACGGAGATCACCCACGCCTGGTCGGGCGTCCTAGGTGTCCCGCGCGACTGGTGCGCCACCGTCACCCTGGACCGCACCACGGGCCTGGGCTGGGCGGGCGGCTACGTCGGCTCGGGCGTCGCCACCGCCAACCTCGCCGGCCGCACCCTGCGCGACCTGGTCCTCGGCGAGTCCACCGGGCTGACCGCCCTGCCCTGGGTGAACCACCGCGTCCGCCGCTGGGAGCCGGAGCCCTTCCGCTGGCTCGGCGTGCAGGCCCTCTATGCCGCCTACCGCGAGGCGGACCGCCGGGAGGCGGCCACCCACACCCCGACGACGGCCCCGCTGGCCCGCCTGGCCGACCGCATCTCGGGCCGCCACTGACGCCCCAACCCCCAGAACGCCGAAAAACCCCGGACGCTGACACGTCCGGGGCTTCTGACCTGCGATGGAGCCGC
Source organism: Streptomyces sp. NPDC090021 (assembly GCF_044748225.1). Classification (NCBI taxonomy): domain Bacteria; kingdom Bacillati; phylum Actinomycetota; class Actinomycetes; order Kitasatosporales; family Streptomycetaceae; genus Streptomyces; species Streptomyces sp. NPDC090021. Next base: position 1,985 of record NZ_JBIVFO010000067.1, read on the forward strand.
CTATCGGAATCGAACCGATGACCTGGAGCTTACAAGGCAACCGCTCTGCCAACTGAGCTAAGGCGGCACGAACCCACTCGCGGACACACTGCGAGTAGAGCCGCCATCACTCTACACAGCGCCCGTTTCCCCGAGCCATCACATTGGACCGCACCCGTAACCAGCCACACGTGCGTTCGTTGGACGGACTGGTGTGCCGTTCTGAAGATCAGACCGTGGGGAGGGGTGATGGTGGAGCGCACAGTGGGCGAGGAAGCCCACCGCATCAAGCGCGACCTGCTCGGGGTGGGCGAGCGGACCAAGCACCGGTCCCGGACGGCCGTGCCGCTGAAGGGGTTCGCCGGAGCCCCCGGCGCTCAGCAGCGCGTCTACCGTTTCCGCTTCTATCCGACCGCGGATCAGGCAGCACAGCTCCATCGGACCTTCGGTGCCTGCCGCTGGGTCTACAACGAGGCCCTCGCCCTCCGGTCGAAGGCCTGGCAGGACCACCGCGTGTCCCTGGGGTTCGCGGAAACGTGCCGGGCTCTTACGGGGTGGAAGAGAGTCCCCGAGAGAGCGTGGCTGAAGGAGGCCTCGTCCACGGTCCTCCAGCAGTCGCTGCGGCACCTCGAATCCGCGTTCTCCCGGTTCTACAAGGGGGCGGCGAAGTACCCGCAGCGGAAGTCGAAGCACCGGTCCAACGACACGGCGACGTACGTACGCACCGGATTCCGGTGGGTGGAGGACGCCCGGCGCCCGGGCACGGCCTCCGTCACCCTCGCCAAGCAGACGAGGCCGCTGGACGTGCGCTGGTCGCGCGCGCTTCCGCCCGGACTGCTACCGGTGAAGCTGACGGTGACCCGCGACCGGGCCGGCCGGTTCTTCCTCGCGGTGCTGGTGGAGGAAGTGATCGCGCCGCTGCCGACGGTGTTTCTGCCCGGCGGCCACGAGCCGAAGGCCGTCGGCCTGGACCTCGGACTCGTGTCGCTGGTGACGCTCGACGACGGGGAGAAGCTCCCGCACCCCCGCCTGCTCGCGAAGTACGGGAAGCAGCTCGCGACCCTTCAGCGGGAGCTGCACCGGAAGCTGAAGGGGTCGAAGAACCGGGACAAGGTGCGGGAGCGGGTCGCCCGTCTGTACGCCAGGATCGGTGATGTCCGTCGTGACCTGCTGAACCGGTTCACGACCCGCCTCGTGCGCGAGAACCAAGTGCTCGTGGTGGAGGACCTGCCGATCGCCAACCTCATGCGTGGGACGACGGGCAGGGGCAGGCGCCGCAAGGCGGCGCTGAGCCGGTCGATCACCGATGCCGCCTGGGGCGAGCTGCTCAGGCAGCTTCGCTACAAGTGCGCCTGGTACGGGAGGACGCTGGTGGTGGTGGACCGGTTCTTCCCGTCGACCCGCCGATGCTCCGCGTGCCGCGCGAAAGGGGCGAAGCTGGACGTGTCGGTCCGCGCGTGGTGCTGTGCGGAGTGCGGAGCCGTCCACGACCGGGACACGAACGCCGCCGTGAACCTCCGGGCCGAGGGGATGCGGCTGTACTGGACGGTGGCCGCATCGCTTCCACCACCACGCAGGCCCCCGAGTGTGATCAGGGCTTCGGAGCTGATGGCTCTCGTACCGGCCGCGTAGTCGGGTGCAGTACGGACCGACGGGCCGTCGGCCGCAATGCCTGTGGAGCCCGCGCAAGACCGGCTCGGGGTGCCCCTCGGGGTCACGCCGGGCGGGCGGCGGGCGTCGAAGCAGGAACAGCAAGGTCAAAAGTGTGTTGCTCTGCCCATCCCGCCCGGAGAGGAGACTCAGCCCTCCACCGGGCATCCCGTCGCCGCCACCGCTGCTGCGGGAGGATCTCGTACACGCTCATGGGCGCATCGAAGCAGCTCGCACCGACAATCCCACAGGCCCGCGGTACTGACAGGAGACGTTCCGGAAGGTAGCGTCGGGCGGAGTCCGATTTCTGGACTAGACCTTCCACTCGGATCGTCCGGCACGTTCCTGCCGGTAGAAGGGATTCATCACCATGGCTTCTGTCACTTTCGACAAGGCGACCCGTCTGTACCCGGGCGGCGACAAGCCCGCCGTCGACCAGCTGGAGCTGGAGATCGAGGACGGCGAGTTCCTCGTCCTCGTCGGCCCCTCCGGCTGTGGCAAGTCCACCTCGCTGCGCATGCTCGCCGGCCTGGAGGACGTCAACGGCGGCGCCATCCGCATCGGTGACCGCGACGTCACGCACCTGCCGCCCAAGGACCGGGACATCGCGATGGTGTTCCAGAACTACGCGCTCTACCCGCACATGACCGTCGCCGACAACATGGGCTTCGCGCTCAAGATCGCCGGCGAGGACAAGGCCACCATCCGCAAGAAGGTGGAGGACGCGGCGAAGATGCTCGACCTCACCCAGTACCTGGACCGCAAGCCCAAGGCGCTCTCCGGCGGCCAGCGCCAGCGCGTCGCCATGGGCCGTGCGATCGTGCGCAAGCCGCAGGTGTTCCTGATGGACGAGCCGCTGTCGAACCTCGACGCCAAGCTCCGTGTGTCGACGCGCACCCAGATCGCGGCGCTGCAGCGCGACCTCGGCATCACCACCGTCTACGTCACGCACGACCAGGTCGAGGCCATGACCATGGGCGACCGGGTGGCGGTGCTCAAGGACGGTCTGCTCCAGCAGGTCGACACCCCGCGCAACATGTACGACCGCCCCGCGAACCTCTTCGTCGCCGGCTTCATCGGCTCCCCCGCCATGAACCTGGTCGAGGTCCCGATCACCGACGGCGGTGTGAAGTTCGGCGACAGCGTCGTCCCGGTGTCGCGCGCCGCGCTGGCCGCCGCGGCCGACGCGGGCGACCGCACCGTCACGGTCGGCGTCCGCCCGGAGCACTTCGACGTCGCCGAGAGCGGCGGTCTGACCATCACGGTGAACGTCGTCGAGGAGCTCGGCGCCGACGGCTACGTCTACGGCTCCACCTCGGCCGCCGAGGGCTCGCAGGACCTCGTGGTCCGCGTGGGCGGCCGCCAGGTCCCGGAGAAGGGCTCCAGCCTCCACATCGTGCCGCGGGCCGATGAGATCCACGTCTTCTCGACCTCGTCCGGGCAGCGACTGTCCGACTAGTCGTACCGGCACGGAGGTTGAAGGGGCGTCCCGCCAAGGGGCGCCCCTTTGCCTTCCGTTGTCGCGGGACATCCCACAGGAACCCCGGCAGACCGGGCCATTCGGGCGGGGCTGTCAACCCGGAAATCGAAAAACCACGTCGAACCATCCCCCGACAGGGTGACCAAATGTCGCCAAATCCTCACCGAGCGCTACTCTCGCCCTCGTGACCCACACTGCCCGCCGAATCGGCCGTTCCCTCGCCCTGGTCCTGCCCGTCGTCCTGGTCCTGTCCGGGACCCTCGCGGTCACCATGGTCCCCTGGGCGGACACTTCCTCGTCCCAGCTCGTGACCGCGTCCGCCGAGGGCGCCTCCACGCCCGCGAAGCCGCTCGCCGCCCACGAGGTGCTGCGCACGCAGCTCGTCGGCGAACTGCAGCAGGGCCAACAGCCGGACGACGTCCTGACCCACCTCCAGCAGGAGGTGAACCGCCGGCCGTCGCTCGCGGAGCACTGCGTGGGGATCGCCCGGGCGCTCGGCCGCGCCGCCGTCGAGGCGTACGGCCCGACGAAGGCCCAGTCGTTCGCCCGCCCCGTCTGCGACACCTCGTACGCCACGGGCGTCGCCTCCATGGGCTGACCCGCGCCCCGTCCCTACGCTGGCCGTCATGACCGACGACCGCCGATCCGCCTCCTCCGCAGCCGCGTTCCCCGCCGCCCCCGCCCAGGCCGTCGTCCTGGCGGGCGGCCAGGGGTCGCGGCTGCGTCCGTACACCGACGACCGCCCCAAGCCGATGGTCGAGATCCCGGGGACCGGGCTGCCGATCATCGGGCACCAGCTGGCCTGGCTGGCGGCCGAGGGGGTCACCGACGCGGTCGTCTCCTGCGGGCACCTCGCCGGGGTGCTCCAGGAGTGGCTGGCCGGGGCGCCGTTGCCGCTGCGCGTGACCACGGTGGTCGAGGAAGAACCGCTGGGGCGGGGCGGCGGCCTGAAGTACGCCGCACGGCACCTGCCGGACCCCACCGGGTCCTGGTACGCGACGAACGGCGATGTCTGGACCCGGTTCTCGCTCCGCGAGATGGCCGCCTTCCACGCCGAGCGCGGGGCGGTCGCGACGCTCGCACTGGCCCGGCCGCGGATCCCGTGGGGGGTGGTGGAGACCAACGAGTTCGGGCACGTCCTGGACTTCATCGAGGCTCCGCTGTCGCCGTATCCGGTGAACGCCGGGGTGTACGTCTTCGGGCCCGAATTCGCCGCGCTGCTGCCGGACTTGGGGGACCACGAGCGCACCACGTTCCCGCGGCTGGCGAGGGAGCGGCGGCTGGCGGGCTTCCCGCTGCCCCAGGGCGCCTACTGGCGGGCGATCGACACGGCCAAGGACCTCACCGAGGCCGCACGGGAGCTGGCGGCCCAGACGGCCCCCTGAGCCCCGCAGCCCACCCCGCGCAGCCGCCGACCGCCCCCGCCCGTACGCCACCCCGCGCAGCCCCCGGCGCCCCGGCCCGTGCGCTGCCCCGCGCAGCCCCCGGCGCCCCGGCCCGTACGCCACCCCGCGCAGCCGCCGACCGCCCCGGCCCGTACGCCACCCGGCGCAGCCCTCGGCACCGCCTCCGACGCTGCCCAGCACAGCCGCACGCACGCCACAACCCGCACGTCGGCCGCGCAGCCACCCGCACCGCACGGCGCAGCCGCCCGGCAGCCGTGCGCGCCGCAGCCCGCACCACAGGGGCCCGGCACGCTCGCTCGCGCGTACCGGGCCCCTGCGGGCCGGCCCCTGGCGGAGGGCTCAGCCGATGAGCCCGCCGATCAGGCCGGGCTGCTTGGTCGCGGTGCTGCCGCCCCCGCGCGTGGTGCTGCCCGACGTGGAGGACGACGACGACTGCGGCGCCGTGGACTGCCGGGGAGTGCTGCGCGGGGTCTGCTGCTTGCCGGTCGTCGTGCCCCGGGTCGCGGCGGGCGACTCGGAACCGGCCCCCGCCGTGCCCTTGGAGGGCGAGCCCGACGCGGTCCTGCCGGACTTGGCGGAGGGCTCGGACGCGGAGGGCGTCGGCGACGCCGGCCGGGTCGGCTGCTGCTGGGCGGGCTGCTGCTTCGCGGGAGCCTGCGGCAGCGGGCGGCCCGGCAGGTAGTTGCTGGGAGCCTGGCCGGGACCGGGGACGGTGACGACGGTGGTGGAGCGGACGGCGCCGCCGAGGAGCGAGCCGACGAGCAGGGTGAGCCCGCACACGACGGTCGCCATGACGGCCCCGCGCCGCAGCACGCGCCGGCGCAGCCGCCAGATCTCCGAACGCGGCCCGAGGGTGCGCCAGGCCTCGCCGGCGAGGCGTCCGTCGAGGGAGTAGACCGGCGCGCCCGCGATGATCAGCGGGCTCCAGGCGGCGAGGTAGATGATGTCGGGCGCGTCGTAGGCCGGGACGGTCTTCCAGCTCACCGTCATCAGCAGCGCGGCGGACAGCAGCGCGCCGAAGCAGGCGGCGAACCGCTGCCACAGGCCGAAGACGGTCAGCACGCCGACGATGACCTGGAGGAACGCCACGCTGAGGCCCGCGCCCACCGGGTGGGCGAGCGCGAAGTCGCGCAGCGGCTCGGCCAGCGCCCACGGGGTCAGGGTGTGCAGCCAGGTGACCATGGAGCCGCGTTCGCCGCCGTCGAAGTAGACGGGGTCGCACAGCTTGCCCATGCCGGCGTAGATGGAGATGAAGCCGAGGAAGACGCGCAGCGGGAGCAGCACGACGCCGAGGTTCATCCGGCGGCCGGGGTAGTAGGAGGCCTGCCCGCGGTTGTCGGCCTGCGGGCGCCGGGACTCCGGCCCGGGACCGTGCGGCTGCTCGTACGGGAGGTCCCGTACGGCGGCCAGGGGGCGGGTCTCGGCGGGGTCCCCGTAGCTGCGCTGACCGATGACGGTCGGCGTGGCCAGGGTGTCCTCGGCGAGGTCGTGGGCCAGGTCGACGCGCGGGATGACCTGGGTGGCGCCGGCGTCGTGCTCGTCGTGGCCACGTACGGCCTGGAGCAGGCCGCCCATGGCCGCGGCGGCGCCTGCGGTGTCGGACTTTCCGCTCCAGACCACGGGGGCACGGCGACGGGTGGCCCCGGCGGCCGCCACCATGGCGCCGCCCAGGACGGGCGCGCGGCCGGGGGCCTGCGCGGGCTTGGGACGCGCGCTCGGGCTCGGTGCGAGCCGGACGCGGAAGCTGGCGTGGTTGACGATGACCTGTGCGGGGTCGCACGGCACCTTGACCATGCTCAGCGCGGGCTGGTCGTCGAACCCTGACGTTCTGGTGTCCACACTCATCTAACCGAGTGATCAGTGTTTAGGACACTGCCTTGACATCAGGGATCTGTCCGAGACCCGTCAAGATCAAGCCACCCCGCCCGAAACGGGCGGGGTGACACGCTCACGTGTCACTTTCCGTGAGCCAAGTGGATCAAAGCGATCAGGTGCGCGGCTGGGCGGCGCGGCGGCGGGCCGCCTCGTACAGCACGACGCCCGCGGCGACGCCGGCGTTGAGGGACTCGGCGCCGCCGGGCATCGGGATGCGCACGAGGTAGTCGCAGTTCTCGCCGACGAGGCGGCCCAGGCCCTTGCCCTCGGAGCCGACGACGATGACGACCGGACCGCCGAGCGCCTCCAGGTCCTGCACCTCGTGCGTGCCCTCGGCGGCGAGGCCGACGACGGCGATGCCCGCCTTCTTGTACTCCTGCAGGGCGCGGGTGAGGTTGGTGACGCGGGAGACCGGCGTGCGGGCGGCGGTGCCGGCGGAGGTCTTCCAGGCGCCGGCGGTCATGCCGGCGGCGCGGCGCTCGGGGATGACCACGCCGTGGCCGCCGAAGGCGGAGACGGAGCGGACGATCGCGCCGAGGTTGCGCGGGTCGGTGACGCCGTCGAGGGCGACGATCAGCGGGTCCTCGCCGTTGTCGTAGGCGGCGTCGGTGAGGTCCTCGGGGTGCGCGTACTCGTACGGCGGGACCTGGAGGACCAGGCCCTGGTGGTTGAGCCCGTTGGTCATGCGGTCGAGCTCGGGGCGCGGGGCTTCCATCAGGTTGATGTTGCCGCGCTCGCCGGCGATCTGGAGCGCCTCGCGGACGCGCTCGTCGTTGTCGATGAACTGCTGGACGTAGAGGGTGGTGGCGGGGACGCCGTCGCGCAGCGCCTCGAAGACCGGGTTGCGGCCGACGACCATCTCGCTGGTGCCCTTGGGGCCGCCGCGGCGGGGGGCGGGGCGGCGCTTGGCGGCCTGGCGGGCCATCGCGTTGGCGATGCGGTTCGCCTTGTGCTTCTTGCGGTCCTCGGCCTTGGGCGTGGGGCCCTTGCCCTCCAGGCCCTTGCGCCGCTGGCCACCGCTGCCGACCGTCGCGCCCTTCTTGTTGGACGTGCGGCGGTTCCTGCGCTGGCTGTTCCCGGCCATGACCTCTACCTGTTTTCGTTGGTGCTGCGATATGTACGTATGAAGAGTGTGCCGCCCGGGAGGCCGGGCGGCACAGTCGGACTGCTCCGGGTGCCGGGGGCTCAGCGGGCGCCGAGCGTCCAGCGCGGACCCGTGGGGCTGTCCTCGATGACCAGACCGGACTGCTGGAGCTGGTCGCGGATGGCGTCGGCGGTCGCCCAGTCCTTGCGGGCCCGGGCGGACTCGCGCTGGTCCAGGACGAGGTGGACGAGGGTGTCCACGGCGCCGTGGAGGTCCTCACCGCGGTCGCTCTCGCCGGCCCAGTGCGGGTCGAGCGGGTCGAGACCGAGGACGCCCAGCATGGCCCGCACCTCCGCCAGGCGCGCGATGGCCGCGTCCTTGTCGTCGGCGGCGAGCGCGCTGTTGCCCTGGCGGACGGTGGTGTGGACGATCGCGAGGGCCTGCGGGACGCCGAGGTCGTCGTCCATGGCCTCGGCGAAGGCGGGCGGGACCTCCTTCGCGGGCTCGACGGGGCCGCCGGCCTTCTCCACGACGCGCTGGACGAAGCCCTCGATGCGGGCGAAGGCCGACTCGGCCTCGCGCAGCGCCTCCTCGCTGTACTCGATCATCGACCGGTAGTGCGGGGTGCCGAGGTAGTAGCGCAGGACGATCGGGCGCCACCGCTTGACCATCTCGGAGACGAGGACCGAGTTCCCGAGGGACTTGGACATCTTCTCGCCGGCCATGGTGACCCAGGCGTTGTGGACCCAGGTGTTCGCGAACTCGTCGCCGAAGGCCTTGGCCTGGGCGATCTCGTTCTCGTGGTGCGGGAAGATCAGGTCCAGGCCGCCGCCGTGGATGTCGAAGGCCTCGCCGAGGTACTTGTGCGCCATGGCGGAGCATTCGAGGTGCCAGCCCGGACGGCCGCGGCCCCACGGGGTCTCCCAGGAGGGCTCGCCCGGCTTGACGGACTTCCACATGGCGAAGTCGCGGGGGTCCCGCTTGCCCGTCTCGCCCTCGCCGGAGGGCTGGAGCAGGTTGTCGAGCTCCTGGTTGGACAGGCTCAGGTAGCCGGGGAAGGAACGCACGTCGAAGTAGACGTTCCCGTCGGCCTCGTAGGCGTGGCCGCGCTCGATCAGGCCGCGCATCATCTCGATCATCTCGGGGACGTGGCCCGTGGCGCGCGGCTCGTAGGTGGGCCGCAGGCAGCCGAGGGCGTCGTAGCCGTTGTTGAAGGCCTGCTCGTTCTCGTAGCCGATGGCCCACCAGGGGCGGCCCTGCTCGGCCGACTTCGTGATGATCTTGTCGTCGATGTCGGTGACGTTGCGGATGAAGGTGACGTCGTAGCCGCGGTACGCGAACCAGCGGCGCATCATGTCGAAGTTGAGACCCGACCGGATGTGCCCGATGTGCGGGGCCGCCTGCACGGTGGCGCCACAGAGGTAGATCGAGACGCAGCCCGGAACGAGCGGGGTGAAGTCGCGGATCTGCCGGGCGTTGGTGTCGTACAGGCGAATAGTCACGGCATCCAGGGTAGTGCGCCTGTAGCAGTGCCCCGCGACCTTTGGGGTCGCGGGGCCGCTTTGTTGCCGAAGATGTGCCGTTTCCGCGGGCGTTCAGGCCCGGTTCGTCCGGTACACGAGAGCGGTGGCGATCGCGGCGAGCCCCTCGGCCCGGCCGGTCAGACCCAGTCCGTCGGTGGTGGTGCCCGACACGGAGACGGGGGCGCCCGCGGCGGCGGCGAGCGCCTTCTGTGCCTCTTCGCGCCGCTTGCCGATCTTCGGGCGTACGCCGATCACCTGGATGGCGATGTTGCCGATCTCGAAGCCCTCCGCGCGCACGATCCGGGCGGCCTCCGCCAGCAGGGTGACCCCGGCGGCGCCGGACCACTCGGGGCGGGAGGTGCCGAAGTGCGCGCCGAGGTCGCCGACTCCGGCGGCCGAGAAGAGGGCGTCGCAGGCGGCGTGGGCGGCGACATCGCCGTCGGAGTGGCCCGCGAGGCCGTCCTCCCCCTCCCACAGCAGGCCGGCGCACCACAGTTCGCGGCCGGTCTCGAAGGCGTGCACGTCGGTGCCGATCCCGACGAGCGGGATCAGGGGTGCGTCGGGTGCGTCAGGCACGTCGGGTGCGTCAGGCACGTCGGGTGCGTCGGATACGTCGGTGCTAGAACCCATCGGTGGCCCTCCTGCGGGCGAGTACGGCCTCTGCGAGGACCAGGTCGAGCGGTCGGGTGACCTTGAAGGCCTCTTCGTGTCCCGGAATCACCACGACGGGAACGCCGAGGCGCTCGACCATGCCGGCGTCGTCGGTGGCGCCCTCGCCGGTGACGGCGATCGCGGCGTGGGCCTGAAGGAGCGTGGCGAGGTCGAAGCCCTGAGGGGTCTGCACCGCGCGCAGCCGGGCCCGCTCGGGCGTGGCGACGACCGGCTCGGGCTCGCCCGGCCTGCCGGGCTCGACCTCCTTGACGGTGTCGGCCAGCGGGAGCGCGGGCACCACAGCGCGGGCACCGTCGCGTACCGCCTCGACGACGGCGTCGACGGTGTCCACGGGGACGAGCGGGCGGGCCGCGTCGTGGATCAGTACGGAGGTGACGTCCCGCGGGAGGGCGGCCAGACCGGCCCGCACGGACTCCTGGCGGGTGTCCCCGCCGGGGACGACGAGGAGCTCGGTCCGCTCGGGCAGCGCGTGCTCGCCCAGCAGGAGGCGCACCTCGGCCGCTTCGGCGGCCGGGGCGACGACCACCACGACGGACACCGCACGGGAGCGGGCCATCGCGCGGACGGCGTGGACGAGCATCGGGGTCCCGCCGAGGGCCCGCAGGGCCTTGGGGGCGCCGGGCCCGAGGCGTACCCCGCGGCCGGCGGCCGGGATCACCGCGGCGGTGCGGCGGGGGCGCGTTACGTCAGACATCAGTAGCTCCGAGCCAGGTTTCCGAGCCAGGTTTGTGACTTCGGCCGACATGGGTATGGCCTGAAGGGTGCCGGGTGCGACGCCCTCGCCCCTTCCGTGACGACCGGTCGAGCCGGCAGCCCGGACCCGGCACGCCAGTGAGACGTTCGGGTACGGCCACGAGCACGGCCGGGCACGCAGAAGTACGCGTACGGCAAGAAGTACGGGGCAAGAGGTACGGACCGGACACAGACATGCCGCAGCGCCCGGCAACAGGCCTCTCCGGGAGGAGAAACCTTGTCATCGGGCACCGCGGCAAGCTGTGCACACCGTGCACGGGGCCTCGCGTCAGGACGCGAGCACCTCGTCGAGGAGGGCCTCGGCCTTGTCCTCGTTCGTGTTCTCAGCGAGCGCGAGCTCGCTGACCAGGATCTGGCGCGCCTTCGCGAGCATGCGCTTCTCGCCCGCGGAGAGCCCGCGCTCGCGCTCACGACGCCACAGGTCACGCACCACTTCGGCGACCTTGATGACATCGCCAGAAGCGAGCTTCTCCAGATTTGCCTTGTAGCGCCGGGACCAGTTCGTCGGCTCTTCTGCATACGGCGCACGAAGCACCTCGAAGACCCGGTCCAGCCCGTCCTGGCCGACTACGTCGCGAACGCCGACGAACTCCGCATTGTCCGCAGGCACACGAACCGTCAGGTCGCCCTGAGCGACCTTGAGCACCAAGTAGGTCTTGTCCACGCCTTTGATCTGGCGAGTCTCAATGGCCTCGATCAGCGCGGCCCCGTGATGGGGATAGACCACGGTGTCGCCAACCTTGAACGTCATGTGACAGGTACCCCTTCCGTGGCTATCCAGGGTAACACGAGAACTGACTGTTATGAATGGCGTTTTCGCAGGTCAGGGCACATCTCGGGGCTTGACAACAGCGACAGGAACGTGCTGCGGAAGGGTTCGGGAGGGGGGTATTCGCAGGTCGGGGGTAGTGCGCGGACCGGGCGAAAGGGCCACGCTACACCTCCCTCGCACCCCCACCAGTGTGACGTACGTCCCGTTTTGCCGGGTTGGGAGTCGCGAAACCCAACTGCTCCGTTCGGTTGGCGAGCGCGCGTACGGGAGCGGGTTCCGGCCCAATCCCGAATTGATCACCGAGCGGCCTTCGGGGAATCCCGGAATTGATCAACGGCGGCCGCGCGCACGATATGCGAGCGCCACATGATCGGCGAGGGGAACGGCAAGGTGAACCCCGTGCGGAATGCAAGATCGTGGACCGCCCCCGGGGCGGCGGCCGCCCTGCGGAGGGTCGGGTGCGGGGGCGGGGCAGCGGCTCGGTAACCTAAGCGCGCTGACACACCCTTAGAGCGGCTTTACCTCGGCCGCTCCGGGGGTACCTCCCAGCGGTTGCCGGGAGAGCCCACCCTCCGTTCCGTTCGTCCAAGGAGTTGCCGCCGCCGTGAGCCGCAGCCTTCGACGCGGCGCCCTCGCCGCCACCGCCGTCGTGTTCTCGATCGCCTCGCTGGCCGCATGCGGTGCGGGCAACGACGCGCAGACTCTCCAGATCAAGCCGGACAACGCCTCCGCCACCAAGGGCGACATCGAGATCCAGAACGCGCTGGTGATCACCCAGGGCGAGAAGGACAAGAAGGGCCCGGCCGTCGTCTCGGCGACCGTCTTCAACAACGGCACCAAGGCGCAGACGCTTGACGGCATCACCCTTGCGGATGGCAAGGGCAAGGTCGCGCTGAAGCCGGCCGGTGGCGCCGGCAAGATCACCGTGCCGGCCGGCGGCTCGGTCGTGCTGGGCGGCTCGGGCAACGCCTCCGCCGTGATCGAGAACGGCTCCGAGGCCGCCGAGAACGGCGACGTGCAGAAGGTCGTCTTCCAGCTGAGCAGCACCGGCGGCGTCGAACTCCAGGCCTTCGTCGTCCCGGCCGTCGGCATGTACGCGGGCTTCGGCCCGTCCGCGGCCCCGGCCACCACCCCGTCCGGCAGCCCCTCGGGCACCCCGTCGGGCACCCCGTCGGGCGCCCCCGGCGCCACCCCGTCCGGCTCCGCCTCGGGCTCGCCCGCCGGTTCGCCGTCGGGCTCGGCCTCGCACGCCGCGGGCCACTGAGGCAGCCGGCGGCGTAGCGCCGTACACGTACGCATACGGGAAGGGCCCCCGTCCGCACCACCGGCGGACGGGGGCCCTCTCCATGACCGGCTCACGGCCTCCGGCCGGCCCGGGGCTACGGCTCGAACTTGTACCCGAGGCCCCGGACCGTCACCAGGTAACGCGGCGCCCCCGGGTCCGGCTCGAACCCCTCCCACGTGCGCCCCTCGCACGACACGGCCCCGGGGGGCCTCACCGGCTTCGAGACGCTGCGCCGACCTCCGGCCGGCCCGCGGACACGACCGGCCCCGGGCTACGGCTCGAACTTGTACCCGAGGCCGCGGACCGTCACCAGGTAACGCGGCGCCCCCGGGTCCGGCTCGATCTTGGCGCGCAGGCGCTTGACGTGGACGTCGAGGGTCTTGGTGTCGCCGACGTAGTCCGCGCCCCACACCCGGTCGATCAGCTGCATGCGGGTCAGTACGCGGCCCGCGTTGCGCAGCAGCATCTCCAGCAGGTCGAACTCCTTCAGCGGGAGGTCCACCTTGGCACCGGCGACGGTGACCACGTGGCGGTCGACGTCCATCCGGACGGGGCCCGCCTCCAGGGCCGCCGGGGTGACCTCTTCCGGCTCGCCGCGGCGGCGCAGGACCGCGCGGATGCGGGCGACCAACTCCCGCGAGGAGAAGGGCTTGGTCACGTAGTCGTCCGCTCCTATCTCCAGCCCGACGACCTTGTCGATCTCGCTGTCCTTGGCGGTCACCATGATCACGGGGACGTTGGAGCGGCCGCGCAGCTGTCGGCAGACCTCGGTTCCGGGCAGGCCGGGGAGCATCAGGTCGAGGAGGACGAGGTCGGCGCCGTTGCGCTCGAACTCGTCGAGCCCGTCGGGGCCGGTCGCCGCGATGGCGACCTCGAAGCCCTCCTTGCGGAGCATGTAGGACAGGGCGTCGCTGAAGGATTCCTCATCCTCGACGACGAGCACTCGGGTCACGGAAGGACCTCCGGGGCAGGGATGGCTGGAGCGGTTCTGGTTCAGGCTGGGGTCGGGTGGGTGCGGGCTGCGGCGGCCGGGGTGGCCGATGCGGCCGCTTCGGGCAGTCGCAGGGTGAAGGTGGAGCCCTGGCCCTCCGAGCTCCACACCGACACCTCCCCGCCGTGCGAGGCCGCCACGTGCTTCACGATCGCAAGGCCGAGGCCGGTGCCTCCCGTGGCGCGGGAGCGGGCCGGGTCCACACGGTAGAAGCGCTCGAAGATGCGCTCGCGGTCCTTCTCGGGGATGCCGATGCCCTGGTCGGTCACGGCGATCTCGATCAGGTCCCCCCCGGGTGCCGTGACCCGGCGGCCGGCTATGCCGACGCGGGTACGGGCGGGGCTGTAGTTGACGGCGTTCTCGACCAGATTCCCGAGGGCGGCGGCGAGCTGCCCGCGGTTGCCCCAGACGCGCAGGTCGGCGGTGCCGCCCGCGGCCATGGTGATCTGCTTGGAGGACGCCGTGTGACGGCAGCGGTCGATGGCCTCGGCGACCAGCGTGTCCACGCGGACGGGCTCGGCGTCCTCCAGCGGGTCGTCGTTCTGCACCCGGGAGAGGTCGATGAGCTCCTGCACGAGGTTGATCAGCCGGGTCGACTCGATCTGCATGCGGCCGGCGAAGCGGCTGACCGCCTCGGGGTCGTCCGCGGCGTCCATGACGGCCTCGGACAGCAGGGAGATGGCCCCGACCGGGGTCTTCAGCTCGTGGGACACGTTGGCGACGAAGTCACGGCGCACCGCCTCGATGCGGCGGGCCTCGGTGAGGTCCTCGACCAGGAGCAGCACCAGGCGGGAGCCGAGCGGGGCGACGCGCGCCGAGACCGCGAGGGCCTCGCCCCGGCCGGTTCCGCGGCGGGGCAGGTCCAGCTCGACCTGGCGTATCTCCCCGTCCCGGCGGGTGTCGCGGGCCATGTGGAGCATGGGCTCCACCGCCAGCTTGCCGCCGCGTACGAGCCCGAGGGCGTAGGCGGCGGACGAGGCCTTGACGACGGCGTCGCCCTCGTCGAGGACCACGGCGGAGGAGCGGAGCACGGACAGGACGGTGTCCACGCCGGGCGGCAGCACCGCGTTGATGTCGGGGCGCATGGAGCTCCGGGTGGGGCGGGCGTGGTCGCGCTCGCTCCAGCGGAACGCCAGCATCGCGATGACGCCGGTGCACAGACCGGCGATCGCTGCAGCTGCGGCGACCGCCGCGTTCACGTCCATGGATCCAGGTTAAGCAGGCGCGACGACACTTCCACAGCCGTTCGGGTGGCACCTCGAACAGTCGTCGCTCAGAGTTCACCCTGGCGATGGGGTTGATTCACTTGTGGTGCCGGAGTCGGACGCGTTTGCGGCTCACCGTGTCAACGTGGGGCAGCAGGCCGCCCCCGGCCCGCCCCGGGCATCACCGCAGCAGGCAGTAAGCAGCAAAAGGCCGAGAGAGGGACACGAGACATGCGCGACGCGTACCACGAGGAACTGGACTCGATCGGAGAAGGCCTGGTCGAGATGGCCCGGCTCGTCGGTTCCGCGATCGGGCGGGCCACGACGTCCATGCTCGATGCCGACCTGAAGCTCGCCGAGAGCGTCATCGCCGCCGACCAGAAGGTCGACGACCTCCAGCACGACCTGGAGGCCCGCGCCATCGCGCTGCTGGCCCGACAGCAGCCCGTCGCCACCGACCTGCGGATCGTCGTGACCTCGCTGCGGATGAGCGCCGACCTGGAGCGCAGCGGCGACCTGGCCCAGCACGTGGCGAAGCTCGCCCGGCTGCGCTTCCCGGACCGCGCCGTCCCGCGGGACCTGCACGCCACGATCCTGGAGATGGGTCAGCTGGCGCAGCGGCTGATGGCGAAGGCGGCCGAGGTGATCATCACGAAGGACGTGGACCTGGCGCTGCAGCTGGAGCAGGACGACGACGAGATGGACCAGCTGCACCGGACGCTGTTCCAGCACCTGATGGACGACCGCTGGAAGCACGGCATCGAGACGGCGGTGGACGTGACGCTGCTCGGCCGCTACTACGAGCGCTTCGCCGACCACGCGGTGTCGGTGGCCAAGCGCGTGGTCTACCTGGTGACGGGCGAGCACGCGGACGAGCTCCAGCAGCCGACGCAGATCGAGGGGGTCTGACGCCGCACGCGGCGCAGGACGGCACCGGGCCGCATCGAGCCCCTGTGCGCCGTTGACGCGCCGGTGGAGGTGGGCATGAATGAGGGCGAGGGCGGTCAGTCGTACGAGTCCCGTATGCCGCGGGGCACCGCCTCGCCGAGGAGGAACCATGCCCGATTCCCCCGTACCCATCACCCCGGAGCAGGAGCAGCCGCCGAAGCCCGAGCCGCTGCGGCTCCCGCTGCTCGCGGCCTGCGGCTGCGGCTCCGGCTGCGGCTGCGGCTGCCAGTCCGGTGCCCCCTGCCAGTGCGGGGGCTGACCGGGCCCACCCGGTCGGCCACGCGAAGGGGCCCCTGCCCGCGGACATCCCGCAGGCGGGGGCCCTTTTCGCATGGGCCCGGCGGAACCGCGGCTGCGATGAAGTGGGAGCCGATGTATTCCGCCACCTGGGCGTCCACCCGGCCCTCCTCCGCCCGATCGGCGCCGGATGGCGCCGGATGGCGCCGAATGGCGCAGGAACACGCCGACGGCGACCCCGAGTTGCCCCCCGAACACACCGAAGGCCCCCACCCGACGACCGGCGGGCGGGGCGGCGCACCCGGGGCGATGCACCCGGGGCGGACGAAAGCCCCCGACCCGCGCCGTGTGCGCGGGTCAGGGGCATGATCGCTATAGCTACTTCTTCTTGCCCTGGTTCTTGACGGCCTCGATGGCGGCCGCGGCGGCGGCCGGGTCGAGGTAGGTGCCGCCCGGGTTGAGGGGCTTGAAGTCCGCGTCCAGCTCGTAGACGAGCGGGATGCCGGTCGGGATGTTCAGGCCCGTGATGTCGGCGTCCGAGATGCCGTCGAGGTGCTTGACCAGACCGCGCAGGGAGTTGCCGTGCGCGGCCACCAGGACCGTGCGGCCCGCCAGCAGGTCCGGGACGATGCCGTCGTACCAGTACGGCAGCATGCGCTCGACGACGTCCTTGAGGCACTCGGTACGCGGGCGCAGCTCGTTCGGGATCGAGGCGTAGCGCGGGTCCTCGGACTGCGAGAACTCCGTACCGTCCGCGAGCACCGGCGGCGGGGTGTCGTAGGAACGGCGCCACAGCATGAACTGCTCCTCACCGAACTCCGCGAGGGTCTGCGCCTTGTCCTTGCCCTGCAGGGCGCCGTAGTGGCGCTCGTTCAGGCGCCAGGAGCGGTGCACCGGGATCCAGTGGCGGTCCGCGGCCTCCAGCGCGAGCTGCGCGGTGCGGATGGCGCGCTTCTGGAGCGAGGTGTGCAGAACGTCGGGCAGCAGGCCGGCGTCCTTCAGCAGCTCACCGCCCCGGACCGCCTCCTTCTCGCCCTTCTCGGTGAGGTTGACGTCCACCCAGCCGGTGAACAGGTTCTTCGCGTTCCATTCGCTCTCGCCGTGGCGGAGGAGGATCAGCTTGTACGGTGCGTCGGCCATGCGTACGAGCCTAATGGACGCCCGAGCGCGCCCGCGCGCGGTGCCGGGTCCCGCCGATTGACGGCGGGTGTCAATTGACTGGCGCCCAGGGCCCACCCGCTCGTAATGTGCACCTCGGCATCGCGCCACTTACACCACTGACGCCCTCGGGGGGATTCCGCATGTCCGCTGACAGTCTGAGACGGGCCGCCCGGGAGAGCGTCTCGGGCCTGCCCCGGGCGTTCTGGTGGCTGTGGACGAGCACCCTCGTCAACCGGCTCGGGGCCTTCGTCGCCACCTTCATGACCCTGTACCTGACCCAGGACCGGGGCTACTCCGCCTCCTTCGCGGGACTCGTGGTCGCCCTCCACGGCCTGGGCGGGGTGGTCTCCTCGCTGGTCGCGGGCGTGATGACCGACCGGCTGGGACGGCGCCCCACCCTGCTGGCGGCCCAGGCCTCAACGGCCTTCTCGGTCGCGCTGCTGGGCTTCATGGAGCATCCGGCGGCGATCGCGGCGGTGGCCCTCCTGGTCGGCATGACCTCGAACGCCTCCCGCCCGGCCGTCGCGGCGATGATGGCGGACATCGTCCGCCCCGAGGACCGCGTACGGGCCTTCGCGCTCAACTACTGGGCCATCAACCTCGGCTTCGCCGTCAGCGCGACCGCGGCCGGCCTGATCGCCGAGTACAGCTACCTGGCCGGCTTCCTGGGCGAGGCGGCCCTCACGCTGGTCTGCGCGGTGCTCGTCTACGTCAAACTGCCCGAGTCCCGGCCGGAGCGCGGCACGGCCGCCGGGTCCGGCGCCTCCTCGGACAGCGGCGGCAAGGGCGCGGAGACGGAGATCGGCCTCGGGACCGTGCTGCGCGACGGGCGGTTCATGGGCGTGGTCGGCCTGTCGTTCCTGATCTCGCTGATCTTCACGCAGGGTTCGGTCGGCCTGCCCGTCGCGATGGGCACCGCCGGCTTCTCCCCCGGGGACTACGGGCTCGTCATCGCGGTGAACGGCCTGCTGATCGTCGCCCTGCAGATCCCCGTCACCCGCCTCATCGAGCACCGCGACCCGCAGAAGCTGCTGGTGGTCTCGGCCCTGCTGGCCGGCTACGGCTTCGCGCTGACGGCCTTCGCCGGACCGGTGTGGGCGTACGCGCTGACGGTGTGCGTGTGGACGCTCGCCGAGATCGTCAACTCGCCCACCCAGATGGGCCTGGTCGTACGGCTCTCGCCGGTCCACGGGCGCGGGCGCTACCAGGGCGTCTACTCGATGTCCTGGTCGGTGGCCGCGCTGGTGGCGCCGCTGATGGCGGGCTTCATGATCGACCGCTGGGGGGCGAACTGGCTGTGGGCGGCCACGGGCGTCCTCGGCACCGGGGCGGCGATCGGCTACTGGCTCCTGATGAGGAACCTCCCCGCGGAGGCCACGGACACCGCCCCGGCGGCATCCGGCGGCCCGACGACCGGCACCGCCCAGGCGCCGGACCCCCTCCCCTCCGCACCGAACTGACCGCTCGGGCCGCGCCCCGGACCTCCCCGGCCGGGATGTCCGGGGCGCGGGCCGGTGGGCGCGGGCCGGTGGGCGCGGGCCGGTGGGCGCGGGCCGGTGGGCGGGGGCCGGTGGGCGGGGGTCAGGTCAGGCGGCCGAAGAGGGCCGCCAGCAGGACGCCCGCCGCGAGGAAGAGGACCGTCAGCACCGCCATGGCGGCCTTCTGTTCCCCGGTGACCCCGGTCTCCGGCATGGCCATGGCGGGGACAGGGGGCGGCGTAGAGGCCGGTGCAGGGGCAGGGGTCATGGCCGGTGCCTCGGGGAGGGGCTCGCCACCCGCGCCCAGTGCCCGTACCGTTCCCATCCCGTGCTTCAGGTGGTGGGCGACCAGCCACGTGTTGACCGGGTACGCGCAGGCCAGGCCGGCCAGCACCGCCAGCGAGAAGGTCGCCCAGAACCGCACGTCCCCGACGTCGCGCGCACCCGGCACATGACTGCGGACGATCACGTTCACCGCGACCATGGCACCCATCACGCAGTTCATCGACAGCCACTCCGCGTACACCGTCGAGCGGACGGCCCGCAGATAGCTGCCGCCGAGCATGTCGCGCATGAACAGGGCCTGGAAGACCAGCAGCCCGAAGCCGAAGCCGACCGCGTACTCGAACAGGGCGTCGGCCCACGGCGGAAGACCGAGCAGCGAGGCGACGACGGCCGCGACCATGATGCCGGTCGCGTCACCGGCCACGCAGTGGATGGTCGAGCCGAGCGCCTGCTTCCACAGCGGCGCCACGAACCGCTCGTGCGCCCCCGGCCGCGGCTCCTTGCAGGACAGCACGTACAGCGCCGCGCCCACCGGGCCGATGTAGAGGGTCACCAGCACCCAGCCCCACTTCATCACCGTGAGCTCGGGGTTCGCGGTGAACGCGTCGTGGGCGACGTATCCGGCGGACAGGAGGGCCAGGGCGAACCAGGCGTACATCAGTGCTTCGGCTGTGGTCCCGCTCATTCCGCCACGGTGCGGGCTCCGGGGGCCGGACGGGCGGGCCGACACGCCCGCCCCCGCCGTCCGGTGCGCCGTGTCAGCCGATCGCCCCAGCCGGGTCGGGCCTCGGCCGGTCGCCTCGGCCGGTCGCGTCGGGCCGGCCGGGCGTCGGCCGGGGCGCGCGTCAGCCGGCCGGGCGTCGGCCGGGGCGCGCGTCAGCCGGTCGGGCCGCCGGGACCGGCCGGCTCGCCCTGCGGACGCGTCAGGTGCTTGAAGGCGTCGAGGTTGAAGGTCGGCTCGCCGCGCGAGACCCGCCATTCGTACTCGCGCCGGATCGCGCTCGCGAAGCCCAGCTCCAGCAGCGTGTTGAACGAACCGTCCGCGGCCTCCAGCACCGTGCCGAGCAGCCGGTCCAGCTCCTCCGGGGTGACCACCGACAGCGGCAGGCGGGCCGTCAGGTAGATGTCGCCGAGCCGGTCCACGGCGTACGCCATCCCGTACAGCTTGAGGTTGCGCTCCAGCAGCCAGCGGTGGACACCCGCCTCGTTCTCGTCGGGGTGGCGGATCACGAAGGCGTTGACCGACAGCGAATGCCGGCCGACCCGGATCGAGCAGGTGGTGCTCAGCTTGCGCGTGCCGGGGAGCGTGACGACGTAGGAGCCCGGTGCGGGGCTCTCCCAGTCCAGTTCCGCGCCGGTGAGCGCACTCTCGATGATCTCGGCGGTGTCAGCCATGGTGGGAGCGTACGCGACGGCGATGATCGTGCATCGCCGCCGTGTACACGTCGGCCGTGCCGCTCGCCGCGGTGTCCCAGCCGAAGAACTGCGCGTGCCGCGCCGCCTCGGCCCCCATCCGGTCCGCGAGCGCGGGATCGTCGACGAAGCGGCGCAGCTGGCGAGCGTAGTCCGCCGGGTCGTGCCCGGGTACGAGGATCCCCGTGACGCCGTCGTCGACGGCGACGGGCAGCCCGCCGACCTCGGCGGCCAGCACCGGGGTGCCGGCGGCCTGGGCCTCTATCGCGACGAGCCCGAAGGATTCGCTGTAGGACGGCATGACCAGCACGGACGCCGCGCGGAACCAGTCCGCGAGCCCGTCCTGGGCGACCGGCGGGTGGAAGTGCACGAGGTCGGCGATGCCCAGCCTGGCGGCGAGCTTCTGCAGGCCCTCGGGCTTGGCGAGGCCGCTGCCGCTGGGCCCGCCGACGACGGGAACGAAGAGGCGGCGGCGCAGCGAGGGGTCCCGGTCGACGAGGACGGCGACGGCGCGCAGCAGGATGTCGGGGGCCTTCAGCGGCTGGATCCGTCCGGCGAAGAGCGGGATGACGGCGTCCTGCGGCAGGCCGAGGCGGGCGCGGGCGGCGGCCCGGCCGTCGCCGACGGTGAAGCGCTGGAGGTTCACGCCGGGGTGGACGACGGCCACCTTGGCGGGGTCGGCCTCGTAGTACCGCACGAGCTCGTCGGCCTCTTCGGCGGTGTTGGCGATGAGGCGGTCGGCGGCGGAGACGATCTGGGTCTCGCCTATGACGCGGGCGGCGGGCTCGGGAGTGTCGCCCTCGGCCAGCGCGGCGTTCTTGACCTTGGCCATGGTGTGCATGGCGTGGACGAGCGGTACGCCCCAGCGCTGGGCGGCGAGCCAGCCGACGTGCCCGGAGAGCCAGTAGTGGGAGTGGACGAGGTCGTAGTAGCCGGGGCGGTGGCCGGCCCAGGCCTGCATCACGCCGTGGGTGAAGGCGCACAGCTGGGCCGGGAGCTCCTCCTTGGCGAGGCCCTCGTAGGGGCCTGCGTCCACGTGCCGGACGAGGACGCCGGGAGCCAGCTCGACCACGGGCGGCAGCCCGCCGGCGGTGGCGCGGGTGAAGATCTCGACCTCGATGTTGATCGCGGCGAGCCGCCTGGCCAGCTCCACGATGTAGACGTTCATCCCGCCGGCGTCGCCGGTGCCGGGCTGGTGCAGCGGTGAGGTGTGCACGCTGAGCATGGCCACGCGGCGCGGCTTGCGGTGGTGGCCGACGGCCGGCAGGCGCAGTCGGGGCGGCTCGTGGCGGGTGGCGGCACGGGCGGCGGCGAGGCGCCCGCTGAGGCTGCCGCCGAGGCGGGACACGTACTGGCTCAAGGAAGCTGTTCCTCTCGGCTCGGACGGTGCGCGCGCGACGCTCGGACGGCATGACTGCGGGGGCGCGGAGGACGCCCTGCAAGGAGTGCAACCCGGATGGCCGTCCCCCGCATTCCGGGGTGTCCGTTTTTCCTGCGCGTTCCTCGTGTTTCTCGGGGCTTCGTCAAGTTTCTCGGGGGCTTCCTCGGGGCGCCGGGCGGTTTTCACGGTGTGCGGGCGCTCCGCTTACCCTCGGCTCATGGCCTCCCGCAGTACCCCGTCACCGTCACCCGGCCGCGCCTCCGGCCGTCCTGTGGGCTCGGTGACGCGCGGGACGACGAACCCGAACCGGTTGCGCCGGATGGACCGCTGGATCGCCTACGCCCACGGGGCGGCGCTGCGGCGTGCGGGGGATCCGGTGGCCGTGGACCTCGGGTACGGGGCGGCGCCCTGGACCGCGGTCGAGCTGCTGGCGCGGCTGCGGGACGCGGCGCCGCGGGTGCGGGTGGTCGGCATCGAGATCGAGCCGGCGCGGGTGACGGGGGCGAAGCCGTACGAGCGGGAGGGACTGAGCTTCCGGCACGGCGGCTTCGAGGTCCCGCTGGAGGGCGGGGAGCGGCCGATGCTGATCCGCGCCGCGAACGTACTGCGCCAGTACGACGAGGAGCAGGTCGCGGAGGTCTGGGCACGGCTGTGCGCGCGGCTGGCTCCGGGCGGGCTGCTGGTGGAGGGGACCTGCGACGAGATCGGGCGACGGCACGTCTGGGTGGCGCTGGGGCCGGAGGGCCCGCGCACGGTGACGTTCGCGACCCGGCTGGGCTCGCTGGAGCGTCCGTCCGACCTGGCGGAGCGGCTGCCGAAGGCGCTGATCCACCGGAACGTGCCGGGCGAGCCGGTGCACACCTTCCTCCGGGACTTCGACCGGGCCTGGGCGGCGGCGGCCCCGTACGCCTCGTACGGGGCGCGGCAGCGCTGGATCCGCACGGCGCGGGCGCTGTCGGCGGACTGGCCGCTGGCGGACGCGCCGGGGCGGTGGCGGCAGGGGGAACTGACGTTGCGCTGGGAGGCGTTGCGCCCGGTGGGGTGAATGCGGTGCGGTGGGGAACCCGGGGCGGGGGGTACCCCGTTGATCCGTGAGGGGCAGGGCGCGGGGTCCGTCGGGGCAGACAAGATCGAAACGGTATCCACAAGGGTGTCGGAATTCATCGACTCGTGGCACCATCCCGATGGCAGTGCGAAGTTACTGATGAATAGTCAGATCTGAGGCCAGGTCTGACGCGGGTGCCTGGGGGGACCATGGGGTCGGTAAGGCGACGACGAGGCGCAGGCTCTCTCGTGCTGCTGTGCGCGATGGCGGTGCTGACGGCACCGGGCCTCGCGACGGGCATGGCGTACGCGGCTCCGGCGGTGCCGGGTGCTCCGGCCGCGCCGGGTGCTCCGGCCGCTCCCCTGCCGGGGCCGGGCGGCGAGTCCCTGGAGCAGGTCCGCAAGGACATCGAGGAGCTCTACCGGCAGGCGGGCACCGCGACGGACGCATACAACCTCGCCGAGGCCGAGACCAAGGCCCAGTCGGACAAGATCGTCGAGATCGCCAACCTGATCGTCGCCGGCAAGGAGCGGATCGCCACGCTGAAGAGCCGCGCCGGCGCCGCGGCCCGCGCGCAGTACCGCTCGGGCGGCCTGCCGCCGGGCGCGAAGCTGGCGTTGAGCGAGGACCCGAACCACTTCCTCGACGGGGCGGGCCGGTTGCGCCAGGGCGAGAAGGCCGCCTCCGGCCTCCTGTCCGAACTGGACCGCACCCAGACGGACTTGCAGCGCTACGCGGAGGAGGCGAGCGAGCGCTGGCAGAAGCTTGAGGCCAACCGGATCAAGCAGGAGGAGTCCAAGAAGCAGATCGAGGAGAAGATCAAGGCCGCGGAGGAGCTGGAGAGCAAGCTCGAGGCCGAGGAGAAGGCCCGGCTGATCCAGCTGGAGCAGGAAGCCCAGTACAGGGCGCAGACGGCGTGGCTGTCCACGGGCGCGATGAAGGACGTCAACGGCAAGGCGACGGACGCCGGCAAGCACGCCGTGCAGTTCGCCACGGCGCAGATAGGGAAGCCGTACAAGTGGGGCGCCGTCGGCCCCGACTCCTTCGACTGCTCCGGGCTGACCTCCCAGGCCTGGCGCGCGGCGGGGCGGGGCATCCCGCGCACGTCGCAGGAACAGCTGCGACTGCTCCCGAAGATCGCACTCAAGGACATGCGGCCGGGCGATCTGATCATCTACTTCGACGACGCGAGCCACGTCGGTATGTACGTGGGCGACGGCGCGATGGTCCACGCCCCGCGCCCCGGCCGCAACATCACGATGGCGGGCGCGGGCTCCATGCCGATCAAGGCGGTGGTCCGCCCGGACGCGTAGCCGTTGCCCTGGCCGGGCCGTTGCCCTGGCCGGGCGGATGCCGAGGTTTCCCGGGTGCGGGCCGGTGGCCGCGGTTGCCCTGGCCGGGCCGTTGCCGAGGTTTCCCGGGTGCGGGCCGGTGGCCGCCTTTGCCCTGGCCGGGCGTGTGCGGTTGCCCTGGCCGGGCGTGTGCCGAGGTTTTCCGTCTGCGGGCCGGTGGCCGCGCCTCAATCTCCCCCAGCTACCGCTGGGAGGTGCCCCCTGGCGGGGCTGGGTTTGGTGTCCCCGGTCGGGAGTGACCTGGCGGGGGTGTGGTCCGGCGGGGCTGGGTTTGGCTTCGGGTGGGGCGGGGCCCCTCCGGGGGCTCTCCTCGGCTCGGCGCGCG
>NZ_JBIVFO010000068.1:0-26235 GCF_044748225.1 Streptomyces sp. NPDC090021
TAGCTCCGCTACGAGGATATTCGTCCCGCACGCCGAGGGCACGCACCGAACGCCGCTCCTTGCTCCACGGGGCAACTCAATACAGGCCCTAGTGCGGCGGGGCCGTGGACGCCCCGGGCCGGACGGGCCGCGGGGCGCCACGGCGGGCCGCGGTCGGGCTGCCATTTCCTGCTCGGCCGCTGCGGTACCGGGCAGTTCCTGCCCGGACCTGTTCTTCACCAGTTCGACCTTCTCGACGAACAGCTCGAACAGCAGCTGGCTCGGGCCGACCTCCCGGCCCCTCTTTCCGTTGTTGCCCTGCGCGATGCCCAGGCTGTAGGGCTCCTTGTCCTCGACCTTCACACCGATGTAGCCACCCAGGGTGCCCTCGTTCGGGTTTGCGTTCTGGTATGCCCCGTCGTCCTTGTTCGCCTTGCGGATCAGGTCGTTCCTGTAACCCGGCCCGAGTGCCATGTGGTTCGGGTGGAAGAGGAGTCCGTGGGCGCCGGGCTTCAGCGTGAACCTCAGCTGGACCGCGTACGCCGGGCCGCCGCCGGCAATCCCCTCTTCGCCGGGGACGCGGTGGAGGCGCTGCTCCACGACCCGGCCACGGCCGAGGGTGCCGCGGCCACCCCGGGAGTGCCGGCCGCACGGCTGCACGGGCTCCTGGACCGCGCGGGCGTCCCCTGCTGACTCCGCGCCTCGTCCGGGCCGGCTTCTCGTCCGGGCCGGCGGTCCGTCAGCGGACCCGGCCGGACAGCCAGGGCGTCAGCGAGACACCCGGGACGTGTTCCTGGTAGGTCACGTCGTCGGCCAGGGGAACGCAGAGCTTGTGGCCCGGGGGGAAGAACCGGCCCTTCACGAAGGCCAGTCCGCCGTAGACGGACGTCAGGAACGGTGGGACGTGGTCGCGGGGGAGGTCGTGGAACTCCACGCCGTCCACCGTGATCCGCGCGTCGCCGTCGGGGAAGAGCCGGACGTCGACCACCGGGCTGCCGCCCAGTTCCACGAACGCCTCGTGGGGCAGCGCCCCGTCGGGATCGGTGGCGGAGAACAGGGGCGCGGCAGTCCTCCGCGACGTCCGGTCGGCGCCGATGTCCTCGGTCACGGTCATGGCCCGCCGGTACTCGGCGGCGACGGCCCGTATCGCGGTCACGGCCGACTCGGTGGTCGGCAGGTGGGGGTGATGCGTCACGATCCCGATGATGCCCCACCCGGCGGGGCCGCGGGCCCCGTACCGGGCCTGTGAACTCCGCGCGGGTAGGGTCGGCGCCTCGACGAAGGGCGCGTGGGCGCGCCCGTACCGGTGGTTCGCCGGTCTCGTCCCGCGCATCCCGGCGGACCGGCTGCCCCGGTGGAACGACCGCCTGCTGCGCCGGCCCCACCCTCCCGAGGTGGTGGACGCGACCATCCGCGCCGGGTACGCCTTCCACACCCTGCCGGCGGCCTGGGCAGAGGTGCTCGGCCGCTTCGACGCGGATGCGATGCGGCACGTGGCCGCCCCGGTGCTCATCCTGAACGGCGAGAAGGACACCGTCTTCCGCTCCGGCGAGCGGGAGTTCGCCCGCGCGCACCCGGACGCCCGCATCGAACTGATCCCACGGGCACGGCACCTGGCGAACTTCGACGATCCGCAGGCGTTCACCGAAGCCGTCCGCCGCTTCGCCCTGCACCTGCCCGCCCGCGGCTGATCGCGACCGGCCGAAGGCTATGCCGGGCCGATGTCACGTACGCGTACGGTCTCCACCCAGGACGGGGGCGCGGGCGGAGTCTCCCCCACCAGCGCGGCGATCAGGCGGCAGGAAGGCGTCTCGTCCGGCCACGGCGTGTACCCGTCCGTCAGCACGACCACGATGTTCGGACGGTCCGGCAGGGCCAGCGCAGCGCTGATACCGACCCGCATGTCCGTACCCCCGCCGCCCGCCAGCGTCACCTCTCCCGCACTGCGGACCCGCGTCACGGCGTGCACGTCGGCGTCGCACGCCAGCACCGCCACCCGGTTGCCGCCGGCGCCCACCTCCCGCAGCACGCCGGTGACTTCGGCGAGCGCCGCGGCGAGATCGTCCGGGCCCATCGAGCCCGAGGTGTCGACGACGACGGCCACCCGTGGCAGCGGCCTGCGCAGAGTGGGCAGCACCACCCCGCCGCCGAGCGCCGGTGTGCGGCGCGAGGGACGGCGGTAGGTGTAGTCGACGGCGCCGGCGGCCCAGGCGGCGGCCTCGCGGACCGCTCCCGCCAGGGCCTGGCGCCAGTCCACGGAGGGTTCCAGGAGCTCCTCGGCCCAGCGGGCCCAGCCCTCGGGGACCCGGCCCCGCGTGCGCCGGTGCGCCCGCACGGCCTCGGCGGTCTGCCGGCGCAGCGCCTCCGCCTCCACCGGGCCGACGCGCGCGGGGCCTCCGTCCTCGCCCGCCTCCCAGGGCATCGGGGTGCCGTGCGCGCCGGAACCGCAGTCCGGCCCGTGCGGGGTCGGGGGGATCGCCGGGAGGTACGCCTCGAACAGGCCGCCGGTGGGCAGCCCGTAGAGCCTGGGCTCCATCCGGCCCTCGGGCAGCGCGATCTTGTCGGCGAGCAGGTCGTCGTTGATCTCGCAGTCCTGGGCGATGTTGACCCGTACGTGATCGCGCTGGTCCGCGGCGGGCAGCCGCCCGGCCCGGCCGTGGTGGTCCCGCAGCAGGTGCGCCACCTCGTGGATCCATACCCCGGCCAGCTCGACGACCGGGGTCGCCTCCACGAAGGCGGGGGAGACGTAGCAGCGCCAGTGCCGGTCGACGCCCATGGTGGCCACGCAGGCCGAGGGGACCACGGTCAGGGCGTACAGGGCGGAGGCGAGGTACGGACGGGCCTCGGCCGCCCTGTAACGGGCTGCCAGCAGTTTCGCCCGGTCCAGGTACGGCTTCGCATGCGGCTCCGGGCGCACGGCGGCCGGACCGGATTCAGCCGCCGCCCGGCAGCGAGCCGGACAGCTGGAGCAGTTCCATGAAGGCGTCGATGCCTGCGGGCACCGGCCAGTCGAGGTCGCGCATCGCCGCGAGGTCGGTGGCGGCGCGGGCGGCTACGTCGGGCACGCCCGCGTCCACGGCCTTGGCGAGGACCGCCCAGCCCGCTTCCCACCGGGGACGGGTCGGCTCGCTCTGCACGGCCGCGACCACGGCGATCAGGAAGGCCAGCTGGCGGTCGCCGCGCTCGGGCAGGGCGAAGGCGTCCGGGTCGGCCAGTACCCGGTCCGGGTCGGGCAGGTCGAGGTGTTCGAGGTAGGAGAGCAACTCGATCCCGGCCGCTTCACCGACGGCGCCGGTCAGCGCGGCCGCGAGGGCCTCCCGGCCCGTCGACGCCGCGTACCCGGTGGCCAGCAGCCGCAGGGCCATCTCCCAGGTACGGGGGGAGGGCCAGCCGCGGCCGCGTCCGGCGGCCTCGGCCGGCATGTGGTGGACCAGGCCCGGCCGGGCGGTGAGGAAGCCGGAGACGGCGCCGCGGGCACGGGCGACCGCCCCGGACGCCCTGGCGGGATCGACGGTGGGTATCGCCACCTCGGGCCAGGTGCCGGCCATGCCGCGGGCCACGGTGCGCGGGTTGTGCGTCCAGTCGAGGTGGACGAAGCGGTTGGCGAGCGGCGGGCTGAGGTGCCAGCCGTCGGCGGCGCTGGCGGGTGGGTTCGCCGCGGCGACGATCCGTACCGCCGGCGGGAGCTCCAGGCTGCCGACGCGCCGCTCCAGGACCACCCGCAGCAGGGCCGCCTGCACGGCCGGCGGGGCGGAGGACAACTCGTCGAAGAACAGCAGCCCGTGGCCGGTGCGGGCGAGGCGCACCGCCCAGTCCGGCGGGGCCATGGGGACACCGGTGGTGGCGGGGTCGTCGCCGACGATGGGGAGCCCGGCGAAGTCGGAGGGCTCGTGGACGCTGGCGATCACGGTCTCCAGCGGTACACCGAGCGCGGTCGCGAGCTGCTCCATGCCGGCAGACTTGCCGATGCCCGGCTCGCCCCACAGGAGAACAGGCTGATTGGCCGTCACGGCCAGTGCCAGCGCCTCCAGTTGCGGGTTGGTGGCGGGTTCGGTACGGGTGGCGCCCAGCCGGGCGCCGAGGGCGTCGGCGGCGGCCAGGGCCCGGGCGGGCTGTGACGGCTGGGCGGCACTCATGCGTCCTCTTCCTCTTCCTTTTCCTCTTCCTCGGCGTCCGCGTCGTCGTCCTCTTCGCCCTCGTCCTCGTCCTCGTTCTCCCAGTACTCCATGTGCTCGTCGAACCAATCGGCGCCGTTCCCGGGGAACTCCTCCTCGACGCGGTCCCGAAGGAAGGCGAGGTCGGTCCGCTTGTAGCGGCGGATCTCCTGGGCCACCGACAGGTCCATCTCGTCCAGGACGTCGATCCGGGAGCCCGCCGCCAGCAGGGCCTTGACCAGGTCGACGGAACCGCCCCAGTGCACTGCGGACAGCAGGGGGGTGCGGTACGCCTTGTCCCGTGCCTCCAGGTCGAGTCCGGCCGCCAACAGCCGCGGCAGGAGCACCTCGTGGTCGAGCATGTGGAGCGTGTGCAGGAGTCCGCGGTGGCGGCCGTCCCGTATCCGCGGGTCCACGCCCGCGTCCAGCAGCGCCACGACACCGGGGGTGTCGCCATGCTGGGCGCGCAGGAAGAGCTCGTGCCGCTGGACCCGCAGGCCGCGCGGCAGCCGTCCCTCGCCCGTGGTCCAGATCTGCTGCACGGCGAAACAGCCCGAGACGGCGCCGCCGAACGCCCGCATGGTGCGCTCCCGTTGCTGTTCCTCGGGGGAGTGCGGCACCTCCAGTGCGCCGCCGCGCGAGCGCACCTCGTGCCAGCCGCCATGACAGCGCACCCGTACCGGCGCGCCGTCCGTGGCGGGGCCGGGCGGGCCCACCACCGGGCCGTCGTCGGGGAACAGGGCTGCGGCCACCAGCGGATGCAGCTCGCGCGGGGAGACCCGGCCCGTCCGCACCAGTTCGAGGTCGGGGAGGCGCTGCCAGGCGTACCGGGGCAGGGCCGGGACGGAGGCCGCCTCGGCCTGCGGGACGATCCGGATCACGAGCCCGCCCGGACCGGTGTGTTCCAGTACGGCCGAGTAGGGCCAGCCGGTCCGCAGCCGGTATCGGTCGCCCGCTCCGGCCGCCACGAGCCGGGTCGCTTCGGGTGCGATCCGCGTGAGGTCGACGGGCAGCCCTGAGAGGAGGGCCTCCGGGTCCGCGGGGCGCTGGTACTGCCGGGCGGGAGGAACGGTCAGGTCGCACGTGATGCCCGCGGCCGCGTACGCGCCGACCGTGTTCCCGGCGGACCGCAGCCCGGCGATCCGCTCGGCGAGGCCCTCCGCTTCGGCGAAGCGCGTGCCGAGTTCGCCGGCGTGGCGGGCGTCCCAGAACGGCCGGATCGCGGTCCAGTTCTCGGGGACGAAGCCGCGCCCCGTGTACGTGTTCCGCTTGATGACGACGGGCGCGCAGCTCAGGCGCAGCCGCTGCGAGGCCTCGGTCATGACGGGCGTGGTGACCGACAGGGCCGGCCCGCCGGGCCCGTCGTAGGCGGCGAGGACGATGCGCAGGCAGGGGGCGATGGTGGTGCGGCCGCCCAGAAGCCGGGGCAGGTGCCAGCGCAGCAACTCCGGGGCGAGGTGGCGCAGGTCGTCCGCCAGGGCCGCGGCCACGGCCGTGCCGTAACGGGCCTCGATGTCGGGCAGCTCGAAATCGACGTCCACGGCGGCGGCCGCGCAGGCCGCCCGCCAGTCACCGGCCAGCCGGTGCGCGGTGGCCTGCTCGATCATCCAGCCGGGCACGCCGTAGCGGCGGATCCGCTGCCAGGCGGGGCCGTCCTCCACCCGGAAGCCGCCGGCGGGTTGCGGGTTCGCAGCGCTCATCGGTACACGCTGCCGATCGCGCGTACGTCGGGGTGGGCGGCCCGGGCGGGGCGGAGACGTTCGCTGAAGGAGCGCTTCACCCGGCGGGGGAGTCCGGGCCCCAGGCCGACGTACTCCAGGGGGCTGTCGTCGTGCACGGCGGCGAGCAGGCCCTTGGCGCCCCGGCCGGTCAGACCGGTGTGGCGCAGTTCCAGCCGGCGCAGGGGGCTGCCGGGGAGGGCGGCGGCCAGGGCGTACGCCCCTTCGTCGCCGGTGTGGTTGCCGGGGGCTCCGAGGCTGCGCTCGGACAGGGTCCGGCCGAGGTCGAGCGCCTCGATGCCGGCGAGGGAGGCGGCCAGGGCGCGGGCTCCGGCGGCGCCGATGCCGTTGCCGCCGAGTCCGAGGCGGACCGGGTACGCGGCATCGGCCGCGGCGGCGGCGAGGGTCGCGGTCCCCTCGTCGCCGAGGTGGTTGGCGGGGACGTACAGCTCGCGGACGCCGGCGTCCCGGATCAGGGCGGCCAGCAGCGGGGCGGCGTCCGGTCCCAGGCCGTTGCCGCCGAGGAAGAGCCGTTCCAGGGGCTGTTCGCGCTCCAGCAGGGCGTCGAGCAGGAGGTGTACGCCGTCGGCGCCGATCCCGGTGTTGACGAGGTCGAGGGTGCGCAGGGCGGTGTTGCGGCGCAGCAGCGCGGCCAGGGTGCGGGCGCCGTCGGCGAAGAGCGGATTGCGCTTGAGCCAGAGGGCGCGCACGGTGGTGTCGTCGGTGAGTGCGCCGGCGAGGGAACCCATGCCGTCGGGGCCGATCCGGTTGCAGCCGAGGTAGAGGGTGTGCAGCCCGTGGCCCTCGGCGGTGAGGGCGTCGGCCAGGGTCCGGGCGC
This sequence comes from Streptomyces sp. NPDC090021, assembly GCF_044748225.1. Classification (NCBI taxonomy): domain Bacteria; kingdom Bacillati; phylum Actinomycetota; class Actinomycetes; order Kitasatosporales; family Streptomycetaceae; genus Streptomyces; species Streptomyces sp. NPDC090021. The sequence goes on from NZ_JBIVFO010000068.1 coordinate 6,690, forward strand.
CCGGGTCTCCGATGGCGTTGGTGCCGAGGAGCAGGTGAGTGGCGTGCGCGGAGGCGGCGGCGGCCGGCAGCAGCCGCGCGGCGCCGACCGGGCCGAGGCCCTGCTTGCACAAGTCGACGCGGCCGTCGGCGCGCAGGGTGCCGAGCGGGAAGGTCTCGTCCGTCTCGACGGGGCGGTCCGCGGCGAGCCGGGCGAGCAGCGGGTCGAGGCCCGCCGGGTCGGCCGGTGGCAGATCGGGGTGCTCGATCGCGGGGCACCGTACGGGTGTCGGCTGTGTCATCACCACTCCACCGGTTTCCTTCGCCGGTGCCCGGCGTCCATCACGACTTGAAGAGACGAGTACTGCTCGAAGAAGACGCAAGACCGGTCGGATTCGAACCGACGTCCTCCAGCTTGATGCGTGGGCGCGACGACCTCTGCGCTACGGCCTTGCTGCGGGCGATCATACCCGCACGGCGGCCGTGAATCGATCACCAGTTTGGGTCGGTGGGTGTGGTGCCCGCCCGAGCCGGGAAGAAGGTCGAACCGGCCGTCTCGGTGGTGGAGTCGAGCCAGTCACGGAGGCTGCGGTCGCTGTGCCTGGTGGCGGTCGCAGCCGCTATGTAATGTCACATCGCATGATGCTGTTACGTCGTGCGGTATCGGCCGCAGCCCTCCTCGCCACCGTCCTCCCCGTGGCGGTCGCCCCGCCCGCCCACGCCACGGCCGACGGCCCGTCCGCCTGCCGTCCCCCGGCGTCCGTACCGCTCGACGCCGAACAGGCGCGGCTCGCGGACCCCCGTACCACCGCACTGGTTGAGCGAGCCGGCTTCGGGGACTTCGTGCGGAGATTCCCCGCCGCCCTCTGCACCGCACGCAGCCGCGCCGAGGCCGAACGACTCCTCGCATCCTGGGGCACAGCCCTCTGGCAGGCCGCCGTCCGCCGGGCCCAGGCGCAACGCCCCGGTGGCGACCTCGCCCCGGGGGACGACCGGCCGCTGTACTGGGCGCGGCTCGGCATGACCGCCGCACTCGTCCGCTGGCAGCCGCAGTTCACCGTGGACCGGGCGGCGCTCCGCGCCCGCTTCGAGGACGCCTCTCGCGGCCTCACCGACAACGCCTTCCGGACGGCGCCCGGCGTACGGAGGATCTTCATCAGCGGGTTCGACCCGTTCGGGCTGGACACGGAGATCCGCCGCGCCAACCCGTCCGGCTCGGCCGCCCTCCAGCTCAACGGACGGCGCGTGACCCTCGCCGACGGCAGCCAGGCCGAGATCCGCGCCGTGGTCCTGCCCGTGCGGTACGCCGACTTCGACGCCGGCATCGTCGAGCGGGCCTTCGCCCCGCACCTGGCCGCCGGACCCGCCGCGGCCGACCTCATCACCACCGTCAGCCAGGGCTACCCCGGCATCTTCACCCTGGAGGACTGGGCGGGGCGGGCGCGCTCCGCCGACCCGTACCCCGACAACGCCAACGCCCTCTCCGGGGGCACCCGCGAACGCCCGGTCACGGCCCCCGGCCTCGGCCCGGGGCCGGAGTTCATCCGCACCACGCTGCCCGCCGACGCGGTCACCGCCGCCGTACAGACCCCGTACCCGGTCCTCCTCAACAGCGAGGTGACCGAGATCCCGGCGGGCGGCACGGCTCCCGTCGACCGGACCGACGGCCCGACGCCCGGCTCACGCGCCGTGGCCGGCGGCGGAGGCGGCTACCTGTCCAACGAGGTCGCCTACCGCTCCAACCGGCTGCGCGGCGAACTCGCCCCGCACCTGCCCGGCGGCCACCTCCACACCCCGGTGCTCACCGGACTCCCGGCCGACCCCCGGCTCCTGACCGGCCCCGAGTTCGAACGCAACGAGAACGCCATCACGGCAGAGGTCCGCGCCGTCCTCCAACACGCCGCCGTACGGCGGTAGTCACACGCCCCGCCTGCGGTGCCTCACCCCGCCATGGGGCAGGATGGCAGCCCGTTCCGGATGCGTCCACACGCCCGAACGCGGCCTACAGCACGACGAACTGACAGGTGACAAGGTGACGACACACCTCATACGACGGCCGGCGGCGCCCGCCGTCACCCCCACGGGCCGACGCCGCGAAGGGGAGGGGGTCCGTTGAACCGGGACCTCGTCCTGCACGACTGGCTGGTCGCCGGTATCGCACTGGCGGCGGGCGCCGCGGCCGGGCTGCTGCTGCGCATGCTCCTGCGGTGGCTGGCGCGGCACGCCGAGCGCACCCGCTGGCGGGGCGACGACATCATCGTCGACGCCCTGCGCACGATCGCGCCGGGCGCCGCGCTGATCGCGGGCGCCGCGGTGGCCGCCGGCACCCTGCCGCTCACCGCGCGGGTCTCGGGCTTCGTGAACCAGTCCCTGACCGCGCTCCTCGTCCTCATCGCCACGCTCAGCACGGCGCGCGTCGTCGCCGGCCTCGTCCAGTCGGTGGCGGGAACCCGCACCGGGGTGGCCGCCTCGGCGTCCATCTTCGTCAACATCACGCGCATCGTGGTCCTGGTGATGGGCGTCCTGGTCGCCCTCGAGACGCTCGGTGTGTCCATCGCGCCCCTGGTCACCGCCCTCGGAGTGGGCGGTCTGGCGGTGGCCCTGGCACTCCAGGACACCCTCGCCAACCTCTTCGCCGGGGTGCACATCCTCGCCTCCAAGACCGTGCAGCCCGGTGACTACATCCGGCTCACCAGCGGCGAGGAGGGGTACGTCGTCGACATCAACTGGCGCAACACCGTGGTGCGCAACCTGTCCAACAATCTGGTCATCATTCCCAACGCGCGTCTCGCGCGCACCAACATGACCAACTTCACCCAGCCGGAACAGCAGTTCTCGATCCTCGTCCAGGTGGGAGTGGGCTACGAGAGCGACCTGGAGCACGTCGAGCGGGTGACCCTGGAGGTCGTCGACGGCGTGATGGCGGACATCAACGGCGCGGTCCCCGACCACGAGGGCGCCGTCCGCTTCCACACGTTCGCCGACTCCCGCATCAACTTCACGGTGATCCTCGGCGTCGGCGAGTTCAGCGACCAGTACCGCATCAAGCACGAGTTCATCAAACGCCTGCACCGGCGCTTCCGCGCCGAGGGCATCTCGATCCCGGCCCCGACCCACACGATCGCCCTCCAGCGGGACGAACTCCCGGCGTCGGCCGCCTCTCCCGCGCCCGTCCCGCACCAGCGCACGGCGTCACCGTCGCTCCTCACCGACAGCGGCCGCTGAGGCCCCACCCCGCTCCGACACACCTCCGGCCGCGCACCTCGTGTGCGGGGCCGGAGCCGTGGAACCCCCTGCGGGTGGCGGCGGGGGCCGGAGTCCAGAGCGGTCCGTCGCACCTGCGGCCACCGGACCCGAACCGGACCCGAACTGGACCCGCTCCCGGCTCGCGCGCGCCGCCCGATCGCGGTTTCGTGGTGACAGCGGCGTGTGTACCGACGCGGCGGCATCGACCGCCGGACCGAGCCCTCGCCGTGACGGAGGAGGGCGGAAGACGTCCGCACCAGGTCCCACCGGCGGCCGTCGGCGCCGTGCTGCGGTCCTCACCGCGGCGCTGGCCTGCTCGGCCCTGCTCACCGGGCCCGGCCCCGCCGCGGCGGGCAGCCCGTACGATCCCCCGCCTGCTCGCCAACGACGGGTACGGGCACACCGCGCTGTTCAACAACGGCAGCAGCTGCGTCAGTGCGTACGAGAGCCGCTACTTCGTCGACGGCACCCTGCCGCCCCCTCCCGGCACGGTCTGCCGCGCGGACCGGATCCCCTTCTCCTGACGGGCGGGAAAGCGGCGCGCGCCAGGGACCGTGGACGCAAGCACGAGGAAGAACCGACCCCGGTGGCCGACGGCAATCCCGTGGCCGGCTTCAGCTCCTCCAACCTCTGGGCCCCCGAGCCCGGGCTGCCCCCGACCGTGGCGACTCCGCCGGAGCCTCCGCGCGGACAGCGGCCTTCAGGGCCGGGTGCGGAACGCCTGCGGCCCGGCCCCGGGCGAGAGGAGAAGCACCGTAAACCCCTGTCGTACCAGTGGCCTCAGAAGGCGTGAACTCCTTGATCGGCCGACGCGTACCCCGGTCGTTGTTTTCGGTCAATACCGGGCGGCGGACGCGGAGTTGTTGACCGCTCAACGTCTCGGACGGTGCAGCTCACGCGGCTGACCGCGCCCCGGTCCGGCCGCGGGCCCGCATCCCTGCGCTGGTCGGCGCCGCGGCGGAATAAGGCCCTTTACGACAGCACGGGCAACAGGAAAGCTGTAGCACGGCAGCAGCGCACCGATAGTGTTCGCGACGACCGCAAGAAATGAGACCACCGGTCGATGTGGAAACCGGCGAGAATTTTTCGAACGCTGAATTCAGCTGCGCGATCCTGGGAATTCGCGGGACCGGACCCCTCCAGGCGCGCCCACCGAGCAGGCGCACAAAGACATTTGCCCCCCGCGCACTCCTGCGCGCTTCCCTTCTGCGCCGGTTGACACCATCCGGTGGCGCAACGACACCGTGCGCTCGTCGCACCCAGTGACGCCCGACCGGCACGGCCGATACGTTCTTCAGTACCGAAGGCATATTCCAACCAGCGGTCCTCGCCGTTGAGAGGGACAGGCATGACGAGCCACGCAACCGAAGTCGACCTCGAAGAGCTGCTCCGCCGGGCGCTGGACGCCTCCGGTACGGGCCCGCGCTGGACCACCGACGCGGACGAGATGTGGTGCCGCCTCACCCCCCTGACCGCCACGCAACGCGCTCAGGGATGGAAGCTGCACGTGTCGGCGACATCCGCCTCCGCGCCCGCCGTACTCGCCAGGTCCCTGGACGTGCTGCTGCGGGAGGACTCGGCGTTCAAGTTCGCCCGGTCCCTGGAGCAGGTGGGAGCGCTCAACTCCCGTGCCACACCACGGGGGAGCTCCGGCAAGTTCATCACCGTCTACCCCCGCTCGGACACCGACGCGGCCCGCATCGCCCTGGAACTGCACAAGGCCACGGCGGGGCTGGCAGGCCCCCGGATCCTGTCGGACCAGCCCTACGCCGTGAACAGCCTGGTGCACTACCGCTACGGGGCCTTCGTGGGCCGCCGGCGGCTCTCGGACGACGGCCTGCTGGTGTGGTTCATCGAGGACCCCGACGGCAACCCCGTCGAGGACAAGCGCACCGGCCAGTACTCCCCGCCCTCCTGGGCCGTCAGCCCCTTCCCCGCCTCGGTCCCCGCCCCGCCGCGCGGGGGGAAGGAGACGAGCGGGCCGGTACTGCTCGGCGGCCGCTTCTCGGTCCGCGAGGCCATCCGCCACACCAACAAGGGCGGCGTCTACCGCGGTACGGACGTCACCACGGGCGCACCCGTGGTCATCAAGGAGGCCCGGCCGCACGTGGAGGCCGACGCGTCCGGCTCCGACGTACGGGACTGGCTGCGCGCCGAGGCCAGGACCCTGGAGCAGCTGCGCGGTACGGGCCTGGCACCGGAGCCCCTCGGGCTGTTCGAGCACGCCGGACACCTGTTCCTGGCCCAGGAGGAAATACCCGGGGTGCCCCTGCGCAACTGGGTCGCGGAGCACTTCCGCGACGCCGGGAGCGAGCGCTACCGCACCGACGCCCTGGCCCAGGCGGTCCGCCTGGCCGACCTGGTCGCCGCCGCCCACGCCCACGGCTGCGTCCTGCGGGACTTCACCCCCGGCAACATCATGGTCCGACCGGACGGCGAACTGCGCCTCATAGACCTGGAACTAGCCGTCCTGGAGGCCGACACCGCCCTCCCCACGACGGTCGGAACCCCCGGCTTCAGCGCCCCCGAGCGCCTGCAGGACGCCCCCGTCGCACCGACCGCCGACTACTACAGCCTCGGCGCCACCGTGTGCTTCGTCCTCGCCGGGAAGGTCCCCAACCTGCTGCCGGAGGAGCCCGCCACCAGGCCCTCGGAGCAGCGGCTCGCCGCATGGCTGGCCGCCTGCGACGCGACGCTCGGCCTCCCGCCCGCACTGCGCGAGACCATCCTCGGACTGATGCGGGACGACCCCGCAGACAGGTGGGACCCCGCCAGGGCCGGTGCGGCGCTGCGCCGCACGGAGCGGGAGCTCCCTCCCCACCACGCCGCCACCGGACGCCGCACCACCGCGGACGAGGACGGGACGCAGACCGCCGTGGCGGGCATCGTGGCGCACCTCGTCGATACGATGACCCCGCACGACGACAAGCGGCTCTGGCCCGTCTCCACCATGGCGGGGGAGACCGACCCGTGCACCGTCCAGCAGGGCGCGGCCGGCGTACTGGCCGTCCTGACCCAGTACTTCGAGGCCACCGGCGACCCGCGCCTGCCGGAGGCGATGGCCACCGCGGGCCACTGGATCGCGGCCCGCACCGACCCGGAGTCCGTACGCCCCGGCCTGCACTTCGGCGGGCGCGGCACCGCCTGGGCGCTGTACGACGCCGGACACGCCATCGGCGACGGCGCCCTCGTGGACCACGCCCTCGCCCTCGCCCTCGCGCCACAGCTGCCGACGCCCAGCCACGACATCACCCACGGCTCCGCGGGCAGCGGACTCGCCGCCGCCCACCTGTGGCACCGCACCAAGGACCCGCGCCTGGCCGAGCTGGTCGTCGACGCCGCCGACCGGCTGGCCGCGGCGGCGCGGCGCGAGCCGGCCGGAGTGAGCTGGCCGGTTCCCGCGGAGGCCGTCTCCGAGGAAGCGGGCAAACGCTACCTGGGCTTCGCGCACGGAACCGCGGGCATCGGCTGCTTCCTCCTCGCCGCCGCGACCGTCGCGGACCGGCCCGAGTACACCGAGCTGGCGGTCCAGGCGGGTGAACACCTGGCGGCCCACGCCCTCCTCGTCGGCGAGGCCGCCCAGTGGCCGGCGCAGGCGACGGACCCGCCCACAGCCCCGTACTGGTGCCACGGTTCGGCCGGCATCGGCACCTTCCTCCTCCGGCTCTGGCGGGCCACCGGGGACGACCGCTTCGGCGACCTCGCCCACCGCGCGACGTACGCCGTCGTCGAACGCGCCTCCCGCGCGGCCCTCACCCAATGCCACGGACTCGCGGGAAACGGCGACTTCCTCCTCGACATGGCCGAGGCCACGGGGGAGCCGTCGTACCGCACCATGGCCGAAGACCTGGCCCGACTCCTCGTCGCCGAACGGGCCCACCGATCCGGTCACGTCGTCTTCCCCAACGAGTACGGGGACACATCGACGAGCTGGAGCGACGGATCCGCAGGAATCCTGGCCTTCCTCCTGCGCATCCACCACACAGGACCCCGGCGCTGGATGATCTGATCCGGCAGCCGGTCGGAGCGGCAGGGACCCTGCCGCCACGTCACAGAGAAGGAGAAAGTCATGGAGAACCGCGACCTCGAACTGCTGGCTCACCTGCACGCCCTTCCGGAGACCGACCCGGTCGGCGTCGACGGAGCCCCGTTCGCCGCGACCTGTGAGTGCGTCGGCCTGCTGACGCTCCTCAACACCGTCTGCGTGGGCATCAGCTGCGCCTGACCTCGACCGCGGGCCTCTCGCCCCGGACACCCGACACCGGACACCGCAGGGGGAACGTCAGCTGTTCCCCCTGCGGAACCGGGCCGGAGCCGACCTGAGAAGGGCCCGACGACCTCCGGCCGGTGACTGCCCCGCAGCAGCCACCGGCCGGAGCACCACCCCGACCCCTACCCCGGCCACGACGATCCGTACACCCCGAGTCCGCAGAAGACACCCCGCAGACGAGGACCGACCATGAAGCCGCACGCCGGTGACGAGGCCCCCGCGCGGGCCCTCCTCCTGCCAGCCGCACCCGAGGACCCGGACAGCACCCCGTCCGCGCCCGAACCGGCCCACGCCATCAGCACCCGCGGCCTCGTCAAGAGCTATCCGGGCCCGGACGGCACCGTCGTCCAGGCCGTCCGCGGCCTGGACCTGGACGTGAGCCAGGGCGAGACCTTCGCCTTCCTCGGCCCGAACGGCGCCGGCAAGTCCACCACCATCGCCATGCTGTGCGCCCTGGCCCGCCCCACCGCAGGGCGGGCCACCGTGGCCGGCGCCGACGTGGCCGGCCGGCCGGACCGGGTACGCCGGAACGTCGGCATGCTCTTCCAGCACAGCGCCCTGGACCCGGACCTGACGGCGGAGCAGAACCTCTACATCCACAGCCGCCTCTACGGGATGGGCCGCCGCCACGCCCGCCGCCGTGTCGGCGAGACGCTGGAGGCGGTCGCACTCACCGACCGCCGACGCTCCCCGGTCCGCACCCTGTCGGGCGGCATGCGCCGACGCCTGGAGATCGCCCGCGGCCTGCTGCACGAGCCCCGCGTCCTCTTCCTGGACGAGCCGACCACCGGCCTCGACCCGCACGCCCGCGCCCAGGTCTGGGACCACCTGCGCACCCTGCGCGAACGGCACGGCACCACCCTCTTCGTCACCACCCACTACCTGGAGGAGGCGGAGAACTGCGACCGCCTCGCCATCATCGACGCGGGCCGCCTGGTCGCGCAGGGCACCCCCTTCGCCCTGAAGGCCGCGATCGGCGACGACCGGGTGGTGCTGCGCACCGGCGACGACACGAAGGCACGACAGGTCGTCCACGAGACCGCTCCGCCGGGCACCGCCCTCACCCTGGACACCGACGGCCTCTGCCTGCGCGTACCCGACGGAAGCGCCTGGATCCCCCGCCTGTGCGCGGCGCTGGAGGCCCACGGGATCCCCGTACGAGCCGCGTCCGCGATCCCGCCCACCCTCGACGACGTCTTCTTCCACCACACCGGCCGCAGCATCACCACGGCACGGCCCCCGCAGCCGGAAACCGGGAAGGACGCATGACCGCACCCGCACCAGCCCCCGTACCCGCCCCCGAGCAGCGGGCCGCGGGCACCCCCGCGGCCCCTGACAGCCCCGGCCGCGAGCCGACCCGGCTGCGTCGTGAACTGCGCGCGGTCCACGCCCTGGTCCACCGCGACCTGCTGCGCCTGTCCTCCCAGCCCACGCACACCGCCCTCATGCTGCTCCAGCCGGTGCTGTACCTCTTCATCCTCGGCGGCGGGCTGTCCGCCCTGATCCCCACCTCGACGCTCGGCGTCGGCTATCAGACCTACCTCTTCCCCGGCATGCTGATGATGACGGTCCAGACACCGGCCATCATGGTCGGCATCCGCCTGATCACCGACCGGCAGAGCGGCTACCTGCGCGAGCTCCTCATGGCCCCGGTCAGCCGCACCACCCTGCTCCTGGGAAGCTGTGCCGGAGGCACGACCGTCGCCGCGGTGCAGGGCGCGGTGCTCCTCGCGATGGCCGGCGCGGTGGGCCTGCCCTATGATCCGCTGCTCCTGGCGCTGCTCATGGCCGGCATGATCCTGGCCTCGTTCACCATCACCGCCCTCTCCCTGGCCCTGGCGGTGAGCCTCCAACGGGCCGAGGTGTTCCACATGTTGCTCGGCGTCGTGATGATGCCCCTGCTGTTCCTGTCCGGCGGGTTCTTCCCGCTCGACAGCCTGCCGGGCTGGGCCCGCTCCCTGGCCGCCGTGAATCCGATCGCGTACGGGGTGGACCTGCTCCGCCGCTCCATCACGCTCCGGTTGCCGGACCGGGCCACCGTGGCGGGCATCGAATGGTTCGGCAGTCGCCCCCCGCTGGCCCTCGAAGCCGCGGCCCTCCTGGCGACCGGTGCCCTGGCGCTCCTTTGGGCGGCCCACCGCTTCAAGCGCCCCGACTGAGGCGAGCCTCGTGACAGCCTGTCACCGCCCGGGAAGCACAGACCTCCCCGGCTTCCCCGACTTCCCCAGGTGAGTTCCGAAACGGCCGCCTTCGCATATCAGTTCCCCTCGGGCCGGTATTGCGTCCGCCGATGTTTTCTGCCTCTTCCCGCGCGTAGGGTCCGTGCTTCAGCGGGAAGGGCGGGCTGCGCGCCGTGTCGGGAAGGTGTCTCGCGAGTGCCATGGATGGTCGGCATTCCTCCCCGTGTTCGACCCGAATTCATCCCGCCCCCCTTGTCCGAATGGCGCGGACAGACCAGCCGGCCGGAATCCCACCGGCCATGCGAAAGCCGGGACGCTTGCGGACCGCGTCGAGGCCGTGCTGCACGCGGGCGACGAGTCCGGCGGTGGCGGCTGCGCCGTCTCCGGCGGTCCGCACGGCGTCTGCCTGGCGGTGTTGACCTTCAAGTTGGTTGAGGCTCCATGATGACGCGGTGCCGAACGATGAGCTGATGCCGATAGGGGCCTTCGCCCGACGCAGTGGACTGACCTCCAGCGCACTGCGGTTCTACGCCGACTCCGGGCTGCTGCCCCCCGCCGAGGTCGACCCGGTCTCGGGCTACCGCTACTACAGCACCGCCCAGGTGGCCCGCGGGACCACGTTGCGTCGGCTGCGCGAGCTCGCCATGCCTCTGGCCGCTGTCGAGGCAGTGCTCCGTTCGGGGGCTGAAGAGGCCTCCCGGCTACTCGATGAGCATGTCGCGAAGGTCGTCGGGGATGCAGCGGCCGTGCAGCAGAAGGCCGCTGTCATCAAGTCCACGCTCGGCAACGCGCCAGGTCTTCCCCTGACGGCGGTGAAGGGGCCCGTGCTGGCGGCCGCGGTCGAGCAGGTCCTGACCGCGACCGCACTCCAGCGCGGGATGCCGGCACTCGCCGGTCTGCGCATCGAGACGAGTCACGAGGCAGTCACCCTGACCGCGACGGACCGATACCGACTGTCCACCAGAACCATGGCGCCGGCCGAACCGCCGAGGCAGACCTGGGCCGGCACGGTGAACGGCGACGAGTTGCGAGCCGTGCTCGCCGAGATCCGCCGCAGTCCGCTCGTGAGACTGGAAGCGGTCACGAACGGCATCTGGTTCCGCATGCCGGACCAGGAGGGCCGGCACTGCCGATTGCTGCCCGAGGAGTTCCCCGACTACCGGCTGATGCTCGATTCACTGGGCGAAGTCACCACTCGTGCGACGGTCGCGAAGGACCTGCTCCTGCGAGCCATGGAAGAACAACCCGGCGAGCGCGTCGCGCTGCAGGTCGCCGACCACGCAGTGACCGTCGCGTCAGCGGACGACGAACACCCCGGCATGACGCTTCCGGCCACCGCGACGGGCCGGCCCCTACGGATCTGCTTCGACCTGACCACGCTCCATCCCGCCGTGAGCACCGCCATCGGCCCCGACGTCCTGCTCGACCTTCGAGGACACGACCAGCCCGTCACGATCCGATCCGCCGACCGCGGAGATCTCACCACCCTGGCCATGCCCATCGGGTCCGGCCATTCCGCCTGAGAAGGACGACGAGGAACACTCCATGATCACCGAACCCGCCACCCCCGACCCGACCATGGAAGCGATAGGCGACGCCGTCGCCGAGGGCCAAGCCGGTGGCGCGGCTGCCGCCCGCCAGAAGCTGCTGGGCCTGTGGTCCGAGATCGGCGTCACCGGCGACGCGCTGCACCGCTGCACTCTCGCCCACCACCTGGCGGATCTCTACGACGACGCCGCTCAGGCCCTCACCTGGGACATCCGCGCCTTGGACGCCGCCGATGCCGTGACCGAGCAGCGAGCCCAGGAGCACCACGCGGGCCTCCACATCGCCGGCTTCTACCCCTCGCTGCACCTCAACCTCGCCGACAACTACCGGCGGCTCGGCTCCTTCGAAGCTGCCACCGAGCACATCGACGCAGCCGAAACCTGCGCGCCCGGCCTCCCCCGGACTCCCTACGGCGACCTTCTCCGCGGCGCCGTCCGCGAGGTCGCTGAGGCCATCGTCCGGCGGGACCGGTCACCGCGAGCCTCCGCGCCCGGTTCCGCCGCGTGACCAGCGGCGGCGGGCGCCGACCGCTCACAGCGAGCGGCGCAGGGGCCGGATGGAGAGTTCGCGGGCGCGCTGGAGGACGGAGCGGCGGTGCCAGCGCTCCGGGGCGATGCCGAGGCACGCCGTGGCGCGCGGTGTGCCGGGCGGAGGAGACGGCGTCCGGCATCGCGTGAGGATCTCGTCGCCGTCGCGCAGCGGACGTACGGAGTTCACCTCGGTCGCGGCGATGCCGATCAGGCGTTCCAGCCGTCGGCGGATGCGCCGGATGCGATCGCCGGCCCGATCGGCGGCGTCGGCCGGGTCCTGCGGCGCCGCTCCCGGGCCGAGCCCCTCCGTCCCCTCGGCGCGGGTGTGGTGCCGGTGCCGGTGGTCGTCATCACGAGGCTCCTCGGACAGGGGTGGACGGGGAGGGAGCCGGGTTCCCACTGCCGGAATCCCACGGGGCGGGCGCCCGGAGCTCGGTCCAGGCGGTCAGACCTTCGCCGTCCACGCGGACGATCCCGCAGGCGTCGGCGTACTCGGCGGCCGGCGCGGTGAAGGAACTGGTCGTCACGATGACCGCGACATCGGCTTCGTGGACCGCGAAGCAGGTTCCGCCGAAGCGCTGGAGGTCCTGCGAGCCGACCCGGTTGTCCTCGGCGTAGTGCTTGCACTGGAGCACCACCCGACGCCCGTCCGCCGTCGTCGCGAGGACATCGGCGCCGAGGTCGCCCGCGCCGCCGACCACCTCCACCACGGTGCAGCCGTCGCGTGCGCACAGGGCGGCCACCGTGTGTTCAGAACCGTCGGCGTCGACCGCGGCGTGGTCGAGGGCCTCACTCCCGACGCCGGGCAGGTCCGGCGGCGGCTCCGCGCACCCCGAGGGCCGCGCGGAACGGACCCGGCGCCGGCCGGGAGCCAGGCTCCACCTCGCCATGAGCGAGCCGGCCACCAGCACGATCAGGATGGCGACCGGAGCGAGCGGGAGCCCGCCCCCGCTCCCCGGAGCGGCCTTCAGGAAGGCCGCCACGCCTGTGACGGCGATGCCGAGCAGTCCGAGCGCCAGCAACGCGTCGCGTCCCAGGGATCCCGAGCCGCGTACGGACGCGGGCGCGTCCTCCTCAGGTGTGGTCATCAGCGTTCCCCCTCTCGCCCCGGTGCTCCGGTCCCGGCCCGGCCCGGCCCCGGGCGGGACCGGAGCGCCGACCGTGGCGGACGCCGAAGCCTGTTCGACGCCCGTATGGCCGGGATTGCGGTTCTCAAACCGGTGGGGGAGGGGCTGCCGGTCCCGGTGGCCCGGTCAGCCCCGGCGGGGCGGGACGATCATGACCGTGCCCTTCGCCACGCTGGGGGCCGTGGCGAAGGCCACTTCGGCACCGGTGAGTTCCAGCAGCCGGGCCAGCCGTCTGGGCACGGTCCCGGCCAGGACCACCGGCCTGTCCAGCGCCGGTTGCAGCATGACGCTGAGCGCGGTCGAGCCGACGAAGGTCACCCCGGCGACGTCCAGGACGAACCGGGCGACCCCGGGCGCCGCGGGATCCATGGCCGTCCGCAGATCGGCCACGTTGTCGGGCGGTCCATCGCCTGCCCCCCGGCCGCTCGGGTCGTACCGTGACGGATCGCGCGGGAACGGGGGACGGCGGTCAGCACGTCATCGCGGTTCCCCTGTTGTCCGCCATGCGGAACGCCGTTGCGGATCCCGTCACTCCTGGTGGCGGACGGGCCGTTCGGGCCCCACAGCACGGAGACGGGTGTCAGCGCCAGGTGGCTCTCACGTTCGTACGTGGCCATGCCCGGACGGACCTACGCGGCCGTGCGCACGGTGGTCGAGGGGCCGCGTCGGCGCACGTGCGGCGGGGGCGACCGCTGTGGTCGCCCCCGCCTGTTCATCGCGGCTCAGAAGTCACGCGCCGTTCGCTGTGCGCCGGTTCCTGTGCGCCGGTTCCGTGCTCAGAACTGCAGCGCCCAGGAGTCGATCTTTCCGGTGTCGAGGTACGCGTTGTCGTTCACCCGGAGCTTCCAGACCCCGTTGGCGACCTCGGAGGAGGCATTGACGGTGAAGGTCCTGATGATGTTGTCCGCGCTGCCGCCGGAACGGTTGTGCAGGTTGTACAGGGTGCCGTCGGGCGCGACCAGGTCCACCTTGAGGTCACCGATGTAGGTGTGCTTGATGTCGACCGCGACGGTCAGCGCCGCCGGGGCGTTGCCGGCGACCCCGCTGACGGTGACGGGCGACTCGACGGTCGAGTTGTCGCTGATCGCGTAGTCGGCGGTGTTCTCGAAGCGCTTGCCCGGCGGGACGGTGCCGCCCTCACCGACGTTGAGCAGCAGGTTCGGGGAGCCGCTACCGGGGCTGGTCACCACGTTCGGGGTCGCCGCGGCCACCAGGGCGTCACGGACCTGTGCCGGGGTGCTGGAGGTGTTCTGCGACAGGTAGAGGGCCGCCGCCCCGACCACGTGCGGCGTGGCCATCGAGGTGCCGGAGATGGTGTTGGTGGAGGAGTCCCCGCTGGCCCACGCGGAGGTGATGGAGGAGCCCGGCGCGAAGAGGTCCAGGACGCTGCCGTAGTTGGAGTAGCTCGCCCTGGCGTCGCTGCTCGTGGTGGCGCCGACGGTGATGGCCTCGGCGACGCGGGCCGGGGACTTGGTGGAGGCGTTGGTGGACTCGTTGCCCGCCGCGACGCCGTAGGTGATGCCGGAGGCTATGGAGTTGCGGACGGCCGTGTCGAGCGCGGAGTCGGCGCCGCCGCCGAGCGACATGTTGGCGACGGCCGGCTTGACGGCGTTGCGGGTGACCCAGTCGATGCCGGCGACGACCTGGGCGGTCGTGCCGGAGCCGCTGTTGTTGAGGACGCGGACGCCGACGATCTTGGCCTTCTTGGCCACGCCGTAGGCCCCGCCCGCGACGGTGCCCGCGACGTGGGTCCCGTGGCCGTGGCCGTCCTGGGCGGTGTTGTCGTTGTCGATGGCGTCGTAGCCGTAGGAGGCGCGGCCGCCGAAGTCCTGGTGCGTGATACGGACGCCGGTGTCGATGATGTACGCGGTGACGCCCTCGCCGGCCTTGTCCGGGTAGGTGTAGCTCTGGTTCAGCGGCAGTGCCCGCTGGTCGATCCGGTCCAGGCCCCAGGACGGCGGGTTCGGCTGGGTGGCGTCCACGGTGAAGACGCGGTCCTGTACGACGGACTGGACGGCGGGGTCGGCGGCGAGCTTCCTGGCCTGCGCCTCGGAGACCTTGACGGAGTAGCCGTTGAGGGCCGCGCTGTAGGTCCGGTCGATCTTCGCGCCGTACCGCTTCGCCACGGCCTTGCCGCTGTCCGCGGTGGAGCGGGCGGCGGAGTCCTTCAGGGTCACGATGTAGCTGCCGGAGACGGTTCCCGCGGCGCCGGCGTTCTCGATGACGCCCTGCGCGCCGCTGTCGGCGGCCGAGGCGGGCAGGGCGGCGGCCGCGCCGAGCGCGAGGGCCGCGACGGCGGTCGCGCTGATGCCGGCCAGCTTCCGGCGGGTGTGACGCATCACGGACATGTGGGGGGTCCTCCTCGTGGGTGGTGCACTTCGGGGATGAGCGGGGCGGCGCGTAGGCAGGTACATGACAACCCATCAACTCGCCGTCGCTTCCGAAAGGTTGACCCACCCCCGGCCCGCCCACAAGAGGCCGACGGGCGCGTAACATCCTCGCCATGCTCCGGCCATGATTCGGCAAAGACGCGCCGCACATGACGCGGGCACGGCCGGTACGTGGGGCGAGGGAGCGCGGGCGAACCGTACGCGTCTCCCGTACTGCTGATGCGGCCCCGGACCGTGGTGGTGCGCCGGGGCGCGATTTCAGGCCTGGGGCGGCGATGGCGCCCGTCCGGGCCGGTGCGCCGGCCCGGACGCGGCGGCAGGGCAGGTATCGGCCGCCTGCCTGCAGCCTCCCGGACGCCCCTGACGGAGGAACGCACTCCGCAGGTGCGGAGCGGGCGGCGGGTTCACGCCACGCGGACGCTCCCTGTCGAGCGTCCCGGCCGTGCGGTACGGGGGCGGATGCCGCCCGCCGAGAGCGCCCGGCGGACTGTTCCGGGACCCTGCCGGGGGCCGGGGGAGCGGCGCGGAGTCACCGGGGATCGCCTACCGGGGTGCCGGATCGCCGAGTTGTGAAATTTTCGTGAGCGGGAGGGCGCGCCGGGGCGTGGATTCAGGCGGAGGCGGCGGTGAGGGTGGTGCCGAGGGCCCGGGTGACGGGGTACCTCCGGGCGCCCCGGGGAGCGGACCCTCACCGTCCGGGGGCACGCATTCCTCACAGCCGTCGACGGGGAGCCGACCGGGTTGCCCGGTGAGCCGGTCGGGCGACGGAACCGGAACGGCCCCGCCGCCTCCTCGGCTCAGCCCCACGGCCCCGGGCCCCGCCGCAGCGGTCCGGCGCGAACGCCCCGGGATGTCGGCGGAGGGACGTCGCGGGGCGTTCGAGGGCCGGCCGGCGGTTACCGGCTGAGCGTCTTGAGCGCCGCAGCGTCGTACGGCTTCAGCTCGTCGAAGCGGTTGCCCAGGACCTTGGCGGCCCACTGCGGGTCCTGGAGCAGCGCCCGGCCGACGGCCACCATGTCGAACTCCTCGCGCTCCATGCGGTCGAGGAGGTTGTCGATGTCGCCCAGCTCGGCGCCCTCGCCGACGAAGGCGCGGATGAAGTCGCCGTCGAGGCCGACCGAGCCGACGGTGATGGCCGGTCGGCCGGTGAGCTTCTTGGTCCAGCCCGCGAGGTTGAGGTCCGAGCCCTCGAACTCCGGGAGCCAGTAGCGCCGGGTGGAGGCGTGGAACACGTCGACGCCCGCCGCCGCCAGCGGTGCCAGGATCGCCTCCAGTTCCTGCGGGGTCTGCGCGAGCCGGGCGTCGTAGGCCTCCTGCTTCCACTGCGAGTAGCGGAAGATCACCGGGAAGTCGGCCGGGACGCGCTCGCGGACCGCCGCCACGATCTCCGCGGCGAACTTCGTGCGGGCGACAGCGTCGCCGCCGTACGCGTCGGTGCGGCGGTTGGTCCGCTCCCACAGGAACTGGTCGAGCAGGTAGCCGTGAGCGCCGTGCAGCTCGACGCCGTCGAAGCCGATCCGTACGGCCTCCGCGGCGGCGTCGGCGAACGCGCCGATGACGTCGTCGAGGTCGACGCCGGTCATCGCCCGGCCCGTCCCCTCGGTGCCGTCCACGCGGATGCCGGAGGGGCCGACGGCGGGCGCGTCGGCGTACGGGGCCTCGCCCTGCTTGCGCACCATGCCGATGTGCCACAGCTGCGGCACGATCGTGCCGCCCGCCTCGTGCACGGCCGCGGCGACCTTCGCCCACCCCGCCAGCTGCTCCTCGCCGTGGAACCGCGGCACCCGGTCGCTCTGCCCGGCGGAGTCGTGGCCGACGTAGGTGCCCTCGGTGACGATCAGGCCCACGCCGGCGGCCGCCCGGCTCGCGTAGTACGCCTGCACATCCTCCCCGGGCACGCCACCGGGGGAGAACATCCGCGTCATCGGCGCCATCGCGATGCGGTTCGGGACGGTCAGGCCGTTCAGGGTGACGGGCCGGGACAGGATCTCGGCCGCGCGGGAGGCGGTGGACGTGGTGACGGTCATGAAGGCCCTCCGGGTTGAGGCTGCGGCTCGTCGGGGCGCGACGAGAAGTGCATAGTACACATGATGTGTATCATGCATATCGCGGCCCATGTGCGGCCCGCTCGTCACCCGAGGAGGGCCGCCGGTCCACGGGGCGGCGATAATGGAGCGCCGGAGGGAGCGGGAGGCGCAGTGCTGGAGAAACTGGAACGGGAGCTGATGCTGCTCTCGCGGCACCAGGTGCTGGCCCGGCGCGAGCGCGACCCCGAGCGCCTGGAACGGTCCGCGTACCTGCTGCTCAGCCGGATCGACACCCAAGGCCCCATGTCCATCGGGCAGTTGGCGGAGGCCTTCGGGCTCGACACCTCGACCGTGAACCGCCAGACGGCCGCGCTGCTGCGCTGCGGCCTGGCCGAGCGCGTCGCGGACCCGGACGGCGGGATGGCCCGCAAACTGCGCATCACCGCCGAAGGAGCGCACCGGCTCACCGCCGACCGCGAGGCCAACCGTTCCTGCCTGGCCCGGGTGGTCGCCGACTGGTCCCCCGAGGAGGTACGGGAGCTGGAGGACGTCCTGGTCCGGCTCAACCGCAGCGCCGAGGCCCTCGAAGGACGGTACTGGCCCCGCACGGAGGCCTACGACACCGGCACGGCCGACCACCGGCCGGGCGCGGTCCCGCAGGATTCCGCACCGCGATCCACGTAGCACCCCTCGTCGACGCCCCGAAGCCGGACCGCCGGGACGTGATCCGTGCCCGCTCGGCGAGCCCGGCCCCACGACGCCGCAGCCTGCACCCCGCGCGACCCGCCCCTCAGCTCCCTCGTCGCCGACCTCGTGCGCGAGGGCCTGGTCGAGCCGGAGGACCTCTCGAAGGCCCTGGCGGAGGCGATCGAGACGGGTGAGCAGGCCCTGGCCGGTACTTCGGAAGCCAACCCTCGCCGCGCCGCCCACGAGTCGAACCTCGCGACGGCACTGGGGCTCGCCGTTCGGCGCGGCGCCGCCGCGCCCGCGCGGCTCACCGACGTACTGCGGCCGGCGACGGCCGCCGCCGACCGGACCCCGGCCTCCCACCCGGACCGGGCCGTGTACCTCACCAACCTCATGCTGGCGCTCGAAGAGGCCGTCAAGGCCCACGTACTGACGGGCCGAGAAGCAGCGGACCGCGCCATGACAGTGATCACGGACTTCCGGCACCTGGTGCTGTACACCGTCTCCAGCCCGGTGCAGCGCGAAGCGGTCCTGCGGACCTGTGAGGGCCTGGTCGCCACGGCGACCCCGCTGGTCACAGCCGGGGCGGGAGCGGCCGAGGGGATCCGGGTCGCCGTGGGCGTACGAAACCTGGCGGTGGGCGCCGACCGGATCCCCGACCTCCCGGCGGACCGGGCCGTGGCCGAACACCTCCTGCCGTCGGCATCCGGGCCCGGCGCTGTCGTACGGGCCCGGACCCGCGACGACGCCCTGACAGCGCTGGCCGAGGCCCCGTCGGCCGTGCTCGGAGGCCACGCGCGGCACAGCCTCCGCCACGGGGCCGGCCTGGACCTCGACGACGGACCGGTGACCGCGGAGCACCTGTGGCGCCTGCCGGTGCGTGAACGGGACGTCGCCTTCGTCACTGGCTGTTCGTCGGCGCAGGTCGCCGGGACGCTCGCGGACGGGGTGGTCGGGCTGCCCAGCGCTCTGCTGCGAGCGGGATTCCGCGGGGTCTTCGCGACGCTGTGGCCGGTGTCCGATGCCACCACGTTCATCACCCTCGCGCACCTGCTCCAGCTGCGCCGGGACCGACCCGACCTGGCTCCGCACCTGCTGCTGCACGAGGTCCGGCGCACCCTGAGGACCCTCACCACCCGCGAACTGCGTTTCTGGTGCGCGGAGTTGGCATCGCGCCTGCCCGTCCCACCGGACACGACAGCACGCCTCGAAGCCTTTCTGGCCCCTTACGGCGGCGGCGCCACCCCACTGGCCGACCCAAGGACTGGGCGGCGTTCGCCTACGTGGGCCGCTGACGGCGCGGCCGCTGAAGCCCGGGCGCGGGGGGCAACCCAAGGGCACCAGCGCGAACGGTGGCGAAGAACCGGACAGCGTCATCGTCGCCATCGGTGACGAGGACCCCGGCCCGGCCTCCCTCCCGCCGGCACCATCACCCCGGTGGGGGCGGCCCGGCCGCGGGCGGGGGGGCCCCCGGCCCCCGGGGGGGGGGGGGGGGGCCCGGGGGGGGCCCGGGGGGGGGGCCGGCCCCGCGGGGGCGCCGCCCCCGGTGGGCGTGGCCGGTGA
>NZ_JBIVFO010000069.1:0-2975 GCF_044748225.1 Streptomyces sp. NPDC090021
AGATACGGTCGGGCTCGCCAACGCCTACAGCACTCACCACGGAGGCTGTCCAGCGGCATATGCCGAAGCGACGGTGTTGCCCCCCAGTCACGCAAGCAGAACCGCTCCGGCTACGTGAAGTCCCTGATGGAGGGGGCCTTCTACGAGTCGGGCCAGCGCTACAACGTGATGGTCATCAACAACGCCAACAGCTACACCCCCAACCTGCACGGCGTGGTCTACGACGCCAAGGTCAGCGGCATCCACGGCACCTACCGGGTGCTGGTCTTCGAGTCGGGCCAGTTCACCAACCACGGCGACGGCGGCTGGATCAACTGGGCCTTCCGCGGCTGGTTCGACCGCGACGACGGCTACGTGAACTTCCGCCGCTCCTGGTAACCCGCCACCCACCGCCCCACCCCCGGCTCCCCGGCCTCCGCTCCGGCCCCGGCCCCGGCCCCGGCCTCGTCCCCTGCCATGCCCGTGCCCGTCCCCACCCCTTAGCCCGTCACCGTCCCACGCCCGGGCCCAGGCCCGGTATCCGTCCCCGAAGAACAGGACATCACCGTCATGCGCCGCAACATCACGCTCGCCACGATCGCCCTGACCGCACTCACCCTGACCGGGGCGGCCGCGCTCCCGGCCCAGGCCGCCGGACACCCCGCCCCGGCCCCCGCCACCGTCTCCACCCCCGCCTCCCCCGCAGCCTGAACCGCCCCGTGTCGAATGGAGACTCGATTCCGTGTAAGGATCAAAG
Organism: Streptomyces sp. NPDC090021; assembly: GCF_044748225.1. Classification (NCBI taxonomy): domain Bacteria; kingdom Bacillati; phylum Actinomycetota; class Actinomycetes; order Kitasatosporales; family Streptomycetaceae; genus Streptomyces; species Streptomyces sp. NPDC090021. The sequence continues at coordinate 737 of NZ_JBIVFO010000069.1, forward strand.
TCATGGCACGACCTTCTTCCTATCCGCTTGAGCTCCGCCGCCGTGCGGTGCGCATGGTCGCCGAGGTGCTCGGCGACTACCCGACCGAGTCCGCCGCGATCAAGGCGGTCGCCCAGAAACTGGGCATCGGCTCGACCGAGACGCTGCGCAAGTGGGTGCGGCAGGACCAGATCGACTCCGGGCAGCGGCCGGGGACGAGCACCGAGGAATCCGCCCAGCTCAAGGCACTGAAGAAGGAGAACGCCGAGCTCAGGCGGGCCAACGAGATCCTGAAGGCCGCGGCGTCTTTCTTCGCGGCCGAGATCGACCGGCCACACACACGCTCGTAGCGTTCATCGACGAGCACCGGGGCCGCTTCGGCGGTGTCGATCCGATCTGCCGCGTGCTGACCGCGCACGACTGCAAGATCGCCCCCTCCACCTACTACGCCCACCACAAACGGCTGGCCGCGCCGTCCGCGCGGAGCGTGCGCGACGCCGAACTGAAGGAGAAGATCAAAGAGGTCTACGCGTCCAACTACCGCGTCTACGGGGCGAGGAAGATCTGGCGCGAGCTGAACCGCCAGGACCTCGCGGTGGCCCGCTGCACCGTCGAACGGCTCATGCGCGAGCTGGGCATCACCGGCGCGGTCCGCGGCCGGAAGGCGATCACCACGATCCCGGACGAGAAAGCCGAGCGGGCACCGGACCGCGTCGAGCGCGACTTCGTCGCCGACGCCCCGAACCGCTGCTGGGTCGCCGACTTCACCCACGTGGCGACCTGGGCCGGCGTCGTCTACGTCGCCTTCGTCGTGGACACCTTCTCGCGCCGCATCGTGGGCTGGTCCGCCTCCACATCGAAGGAGACCCAGCTCGTCCTGGACGCCCTGGAGATGGCGCTATGGCAGCGTGATCGCGACCAGCATCCCTACATTCGCGGCGAGTTGATCCATCATTCCGATGCCGGGTCGCAATACACGAGCTTCCGGCTCGCCGAGCACCTGGACGCCGCCGGCCTCGCGGCAAGCATCGGTTCCGTCGGGGACGCCCTGGACAACGCCCTGATGGAATCGACCGTCGGCCTCTACAAAACCGAGTTGATCAAGCCGCAACGGCCATGGAAAACACTCGCCCAGGTCGAACTGGCCACCGCCGAATGGATCGACTGGTACTGCCACCGCCGCCTCCACGGTGAGATAGGCCACCTCCCACCCGTCGAATACGAGAACAACAACTACTACCTCACGACCACGAAACCCCAGGTCACAACCACCAACTGAGATCTCTACCGAACCCGGGGCGGTTCAGACAACAGCCGGTGACCGCACACAACCCGACGGACACAACAGCCCCGGACCCACACCTCCCGCACAGCACCGGAACCCGGACCACACCCGCCCCCAGGCCCCCACGCCTCGAACTCCGGCACACCCGCTCCGCAACAACACCCGCAGAACGGCCCGCCGACCACGACAACCATCCCCGCAAGCAACAAGCGGCAGGCGGCAGGCGGCAGGCGGCAGGCGGCAGGCGGGCCAGTGCACCCACACACCAAAGCACCCGCACCCCCGCCGGCTGGCGGACTGCCCGACGGACTGCCCGGATATCTGCAGGTCAGATGGGATCTCGAGGGGCGGGAAGCCTCCAGCGGGTGCGGCCCGCGCCCGGATCGGAGAAGCTGGGCATGACCGCAGCGCCGCCGGGCGCGGCGGAAGGGCAAGGAGGTCACGTGGACGTTTCAGGACACGACCGAAACGCCCGCGGGCAGCGGGCCCACACACGAACCAGGACCGGAATCCTGCTGAGCGCCGCAGCAGCCCTCGCGGCAGCCGCGATACCGGTCTCCGCATCACAGCCCACAGCCGCACCCGCCCCCGACCCGGTGATCGTCGACTGCTTCTCCAAACCCCAGACACGCCCCGAGGAATACCTCCTGGCCTGCGGCGACGGCAACAACCGGCTCGTCGACCTGCACTGGACCACCTGGGGCCCCCAGACCGCAACCGCCACCGGCACCGACATGGTCAACGACTGCCGCCCCTACTGCGCAGCAGGCCGCTTCCGCCCCTACCCGGTGACCGTCACCCTGAGCCACCCCCAACCCTGGCCCGACCACCCCGGCACCCAACGCTTCAGCACCATCCGCCTCCTCTACACCGACACCGCACCCTCCCCCGTCCCCAAAGACGTGACCTACAAACTCGTCTACGAACCACCCCCCACACCCACACCCTGAACCCACCCCCGACCCCCACCGCAGG